>JAZNRS010000040.1:0-9192 GCA_045590815.1 Faecousia sp. | reverse complement strand
TTTCCGTTTTTGAATTGATGCCGTGTTACAATCCCTCCGACCTCGCTTATGCTCGGCCACCTCCCTTTGCACAAGGGAGGCGTTCGCCTTCGGCGACGGCGAGGGCATGCCCTCGCCCTACGAAGATAAACAATCATTTACCGCATCTGGGGATTGGGATAAAAAAGTGTCAAACTACTACAGTAGTGTTGACAAATAGGCGGAGCTGTGCTATTATGATACCACACTACTGCAGTAGTATACAAGAAGGAGATGATGGCAGGTGAAACTGCAGGATTCGGAGATCAAGGTCATGGACGTTCTTTGGCGGGAGGGCGATTGCACCGCTAAGCATATTTCAGACATTTTGGGCGCACAGATCGGCTGGAATATGAACACCACCTACACCCTCATCAAGCGCTGCATCGCCAAAGGCGCCATTGAACGGCTGGAGCCGAACTTTCGGTGCCATGCGCTGATCGAAAAGGCAGCGGTGCAGGAGGCTGAAACCAACGAACTGATCGACAAGATTTTTGATGGCTCAGCAGACAAACTTTTTGCAGCCCTTTTGGGCAGAAAAAAACTGTCTGAAGAGCAGATCGCCCATCTAAGGCAGATCGTAGGTGAGCTGGAATGAGCCTGTTGCACAGGAGCCTTTCCGGCGGTATCCTCATTTTGGGGATCCTGGTGATCCGGGCGCTTTTGCTCCACCGGCTGCCAAAGAAAACCTTCACAACGTTGTGGCTCGTGGCGGTTTTTCGGCTGCTGGTGCCGGTATCTGTTCCCGTTTTTGGGCAGGTCTTCCGAAATGTGGAGCAGGCGGTGGTGGAGGGATTTTCGGATACGCCCATAGCCGCTGTGGTGCGACCGGGAGGTGTTGCGGATGCATCGCTGAATGTGTGGAAAATCCTTTGGCTCAGCGGTGTTATTTGCTGCGCGGTCTATTTTGCGGCGGCGTTTTTGATTTCTGCAAGGAAATTTCGGAATGCCGTTCCGGTGGATAATGAATTTACCCGCCGGTGGCTGGGGGATAGTAAACTCCGCAGACGGGTTTCCTTCCGCCAGTGTGAGAAGATTTCCGCACCGCTGACCTATGGGCTGCTTCGTCCGGTGATCCTGTTCCCTGCGGACACCGACTGGCAGGATCAGGAGCGGTTGGCATACTTGTTTGCCCATGAATACTCCCATGTGCAGCGGCTGGACATTCTGAAAAAGACGCTGGTGGTGGTAGCTTTGTGCCTGCATTGGTTCAATCCGCTGGTGTGGGTGATGTATTTGCTGTTCAACCGGGATATGGAATTGGCTTGCGACGAGGAGGTGCTCCGCCAGGGGCAGTTTGAGACCCGGAGGGACTATGCGCTGCTTCTCATCGATATGCAGGAACGGAACGGTCAAACTGCCTGGGGAAGCCATTTCAGCAAAAATGCCGTGGAAGAACGGATCGTTGCCATTATGAAAAGCAAAAAAATCACGCCGCTTTATCAGGTTATCTCGGTGGTGATGGTTCTGACTGCGCTGCTGTGCTTTGCCACTTCGGCGCAGGCGCAGAAGCTGACAGTTACCACCGCCCAGGCGCAAGAGCAGGCTTGGGTGTGGCCCACCGAAAGCCGGACGGTGTCTACCACCTTCGGGGAGAAGATCCATCCGGTCACCGGGGAAAAGGTGGTTATCGACCACATTTATATTGCCGGGGAGCGGGGAGATGCGGTGGTTTCCTCTGTGTCGGGCACCGTGACCCAAACCGGTTTTGATAAGAAATACGGCAATTTTGTGGTAGTTTCCGCAGCGGACGGACTCCAGACCTTTTACGGACAGCTGGAGGATGTAGCGGTAGGCGAGGGCACCGGCGTCAAGGTGGGTGCCCGGATCGGTACCATGGGCGCTACCGGAACGGTGACGGGGCCATGCTTGTCCTTCGGTGTGCTGGTGGATGGCGAGCCGGTGGATCCGATGGGCTATTTTCGTGATGAATGATTGTTTATGTGATTAACGCACCGCACGCCTTGGCCCCCGCTTTTAAGAGGGGGCTGGCAAAAATCTTTGATTTTTGACTGGGGGAGTTCGGAAAAATCCTATTTTTACTCCCCCCGGCCTCGCTTGCGCTTCGGCCACCCCCCTCATAAATGTGGGGGGCAAGGGCGTGTGCGTTACTCCGCCAAACAATCATTTACCATTTCTATGGGAAAAGTGGGGTGGACTGTGATTCCTTTATTGTCAAATCTTGTTTACATAAATTTATAAAATGTTCATCAAACGGCATTGACTTCGTTTTTTGAATGTGTTACAATTTGGTTACACTATGGGATGGAGAAAGAGAACCATGATTGAGTTTACCGAAGTTACCAAATCCTATTCCGTGGGAACCCGGGCACTGCGGGGCGTTTCTTTCCAGATCGAGGATGGCGAATTTGCCTTCCTGGTCGGCCCCTCCGGTTCCGGCAAGTCCACGATCATGAAGCTGATCACCGGCGAGCTGAAGCCTACCTCCGGCTCTGTTCATGTCAACGGCTATTCTCTCGAGCGGATCCGCAAGCGGGAGATCCCTTACCTGCGCCGCACGGTAGGCGTGGTGTTCCAGGACTTCCGCCTCATCGAGAATATGACGGTGTATGACAATGTGGCCTTTGCCATGCGTGTGGTGGGCGCCAAAAATGAGCAGATCAAAGAGCGTGTGCCCTATGTGCTGAATCTGGTGGGTCTGGAGAACAAGAGCCGCCGTCACCCCGGCGAGCTGTCCGGCGGTGAGCAGCAGCGTCTGGCCATCGCCCGTGCCCTGGTGAACAATCCCTCTACCATCATCGCTGATGAGCCCACCGGCAACCTGGACCCGGCTCGCTCCTTTGAGCTGATGAGCCTGCTCCAGGAGATCAATAATCTGGGCACCACCATGCTGGTGGTCACCCACGAGCAGAATCTGGTGGAGCAGTTTACCAACCGGGTCATCACCATCAACGAAGGTCTTATTACCAGCGACAGATTGGACGGGCATTACGAATATGAAAATCAATAATATCGGATATTTGCTGAAAGAGGGCATCCGTGGCATTTTCCTCCACGGCTTCATGTCCTTCGCCGCCGTGATCGTTACGGTGGCATGCCTGCTGATCGTGGGCAGCTTCTCCATTTTGGTGTACAATGTGAACATCATCGTGGACGATTTGAATAAGACCAGTGAGGTCATCGCTTACATAGACGAAAGCTACGATGAAAGCATGGCGGACACGGTGGAAACCAAGATCCGTCAGATCGAAAATGTCCATGAGGCGAACCTGGTCAGCCGTGAGGAAGCGCTGGAGGAATTCATTGCGGAGCATCAGGGCGAGGCGGCCTTCTCCGGGCTGGATCCGGAGATCCTGCGCCACCGTGTGGTGGTCACCCTGGAGGACAATGCCGACATGGCTGCCACCGTGGCGGAGATCGAGGCCATCATGGGCGTTGCGGACATTTCCGCCCCCTATGAGCTGGCTGAGGGCTTCAACACCCTGCAGAATATCCTGCAGGTGATCTCCATCGTGGTCATCGCCATTTTGCTGCTGGTGTCCCTGGTCATCATCTCCAACACCGTTAAGCTGGCTATGTACGACCGCAAGGACGAGATTGCCATCATGAAAATGGTTGGCGCTACCAACGGCTTCATCCGTCTGCCCTTCGTGGTGGAGGGCTTCACCCTGGGTATGGCAGGTGCGGCTATCGCGTTCGGCGTGGAGTGGCTGCTGTATGATATTCTGGTGAACCGGATCCAGGCGATGGATACGCTGAATCTGTTCCAGCTGGCACCCTTCCAGGAGCTGCTGGTGCCCATGATCTGCACCTTCGTTGGCGCAGGTATGTTTGTTGGCGTGGTGGGCAGCTGGACTTCCATCCGGAAGTTTATGAATGTATAAGTGTCAAGCGACTGTCATTGCGAACCAGTGACCGATGTCTCTGGTGTGGCAATCCCCCGGAGCATCCGGCCCACCCAAGACTATAGGAGATTCCCGCACCACTGCGCCCGCAGGCGCGTGCAGAGCGCAACCGCCGCTTTGCGGCGGCTCTTAGCGCATTGCTGTGGCGCACTGGCTCGGAATGACACCATTTTATGAGGAGTATCTATGAAAAATAAAAGATTATGGGTATCTGTGATCGCAGGCGTTCTGGCGGCTGCGTTGCTGCTGGGTCTGGTGCTGAGCGCCATTCCGCAGAACGTGGGCGCGGTCACCTCCAGCGAGCTGAAGGAACAGCTCAATGCCCTGAAGGCTGACCGGAACGCCATTACCTCCAAGATCGATGCCCTGGAAAAAGAGCAGGATGCCAACCGTGAGGATATGGAAGGTATTCTGAAGAATAAGGAAGCGCTGGATCAGCAGATCGCACTGCTGTACGCGGACATGCAGAATGTCAACGATCAGATCTCTGCTTACCGGCTGCTCATCGCCGACAAGCAGGAGGAGCTGGATCAAGCGCAGCAGCACCTGGACGAGCTTACCGAGAAGAATCGGGAGCGTCTGCGTGCCATGGAAGAAGAGGGCGAGCTGAACTACTGGTCCGTTATCTTCAAGGCCAACAGCTTCTCTGACCTGCTGGACCGGGTGAACATGATCAATGAGATCGCCAAATCCGACCGTCAGCGCCTGGAGCAGATGAATGAGGCTGCGGAAGAGGTACGTCAGACCAAGGAAGCGCTTGCCACCGAGAAGGCAGCCCTGGAGGAAGTGAAGCAGGGCCTGGAGGAGACCCAGGCAGCCCTGGAGGTCAAGACCCAGGAGGCAGAAAAGCTCCTGGAGGAGCTGGTGGCTTCGGCTGAGGATATGGACGAACTGCATCAGCAGTTTGAGGACGAGGAGGAGAAATTCCTCCAGGACATCGCCAAGAAGGAAGAGGAATACAACAAGGTGCTGGCTGCGGAGAAGGAATCTTCCCGTCTGGCTTCCATCAAGCAGTCTTCCATCGAGGCATCCATCGATGCGTCGATCAAGGAGTCCCTGGCTATTGAACAGTCCAAGCATCAGGCTACGGCAGGTACTACCTCCGGCAGCGGCGGCAACAACGTGGGGTCTACCGAGAATCCCTCCAATGCCCGTTGGCTGAAGCCCTGCTATTACACCCGTGTCAGCAGTCCCTTCGGCTACCGCTGGCATCCGGTCACCGGTAAGTGGGCCATGCACAACGGCATCGACCTGTCCAGTCCCCAGGGTACACCCATCTACGCCAGCCGCAGCGGTACTGTGACCATTGCCAAGTACAGCTCCACCGGCGGTAACTATGTTACCATCAACCATGGCGACGGCTACTCCAGCTCCTACCTGCACATGACCCACTATGTGGTCAAGGTAGGCGACTATGTGAAGGCCGGTCAGCTGATCGGCTATGTGGGCTCCACCGGTCGTTCCACCGGTCCGCACCTGCATTTCAGCATCAGCTACAAGGGTACTTATGTGAATCCTGCCGATTACTATAGTTTCTGATTCTCAGCTCCCACAGCCTTCGGGCTGTGGGAATGCTTCTTTTTCGTAGGGGCCGATGCCTACATCGACCCAGTGTCGATTATCCTTACCAATAGGGCCGATGTGGGCATCGGCCCCTACGAATTAATTCTTAGAGGTGCTATCCATGAAAAAGACGATTTTCAGAATCCTTTCCTATGTGCTGGTGGCGGCGGTGAGTGCTGTTACGGTGCTGGCGCTGTGCGTCATGAGCCAAAAAAGTGATAAGCTGGATGCCATCCAGCTGGTCATCGACCGGTATTTTATCGGCGAGGCGGACGAGCAGAAGATCCAGGATGCGGCGGCTTCCGCCATGATCGAGGCGCTGAACGATGAGTGGAGCTACTACATGAACGCCCAGGAATATAAGGAATACCTGGAATATATGTCCAACAGCTATGTGGGCGTGGGCATCACCATCAGCATCCGGGAAGATAACCAGGGCTTCGACATCATCGAGGTGGTTCCCGGCGGTCCTGCGGAGGAAGCAGGCATCAAGGCTGGGGATGTGCTCGTCGGCACCGGCGGGCAGAGCCTGATCGGCAGCACCATGGACGATTGCAGTGCCCTCATTCGTGGCGAAGAGGGCACTAAAGTGGAGCTGACGGTGCTTCGGGAGGCGGAGGAGCTGACCTTCACCGTCAGTCGGCGGCAATTTGAAACCCCCGTGGCGACCTATGAGCTGCTTTCCGATGGCATCGGTCTGATCACCATTGAGAACTTCGATCAGCGGTGTGCCGACGAAACCATCGCCGCCATTGAAGCCCTGCAGGAGCAAGGTGCCACGGCGCTGATCTTCGACGTGCGCAACAACCCCGGCGGCTATAAGGATGAGCTGGTGGAGGTGCTGGATTACCTGCTGCCCGAGGGAGATCTGTTCCGCTCTGTGGATTACGAGGGCAGGGAAGAGGTGGATCGTTCCGATGCGGGTCACCTGGATATGCCCATGGCGGTGCTGATGAATCTCAGCTCCTATTCCGCGGCGGAATTTTTCGCTGCCGCTCTCAGCGAGTACGATGCGGCGGTGACGGTGGGGGAACAGACCTACGGCAAGGGTTATTTCCAAACCGCCATTAAGCTCAGTGATGGCTCGGCGGTGAATCTGTCCATCGGCAAATATTACACCCCCAAGGGCGAGAGCTTGGTGGGCAAGGGTCTGACACCGGACGTGGAAGTGCCGGTGGATGAGGAAACCGCCGCCAAGATCTACGCCGGAACCCTGGAGCCGGAGGAAGATCCCCAAATTCTTGCGGCAATAAATGCCTTAAAAAACGGAAAATGACTTGACTGTGACAAGGAAATTCGATATAATGGCAAAAGATATGGACATTTTTAGCTGAGAAAGGATTTTTGAGTATGGCAAAGGAATATAAGATTACAAGCCTGCGGCTGGCAGACCTGGAAAAGGAACTGAACTACCTGAAGACCACCCGTGAACGTGAGATCGCTGCGATGATCGCAGAAGCCCGTTCCTACGGTGACTTGTCCGAAAACTCCGAGTACGATGCCGCCAAGAACGAGCAGGCGAAGCTCTACGGCCGTATCGCCGAGATCGAGGACATCCTGTCCCACGCCGTGATCATCGAGGATGAGAACGAGGCCTCCGGCCGTGTGGGTCTGGGCTGCACCGTGGTCGTGGCGGATGCCAACGGCAACCGTTTCACCTACCGCATCACCGGCTCCCAGGAAGCCAACCCCATGGAGGGTAAGCTGTCCGACGATTCTCCCTTTGGTCGTGCCTGCGTGGGCAAGTCCGAGGGCGACAGCTTCACCGTCAATGCGCCCAACGGCTCTTACACCATGACCGTGGTAGAAATTTCTCGCGAGGGCTAAGCCATGGCAAAGTTTGTACCCCAGGCTGAGCTGCCTGTTTCCGAGCAAGCCCAGATCCGCCGTGACAAGCTGGCGGCGCTGCAGGCTGAGGGACGTGATCCCTTTGTAATCACCAAGTTTGATTTTAACGCCGATTCCGCTGCCATCAAGGCCGATTACGAGGGGTTTGAGGGCAAGATCGTCAAGGTCGCCGGTCGTCTGATGAGCAAGCGCGGTCAGGGTAAGGTCATGTTCTGCGATCTGCAGGACTCCGCCGGTCGCATCCAGCTCTTCGTCAAGATCGACGAGATGGGCGAGGAGGAGTTTAACCGCTTCAAGAAGAACGACATTGGCGATATCGTGGGCTGTGAGGGCGAGGTCTTCAAGACCAAGACCGGCGAGATCTCCATCCGCACCAGCTCCATCATCCTGCTGAGCAAGTCTTTGCTGCCTCTGCCGGAGAAGTACCACGGTCTGACCGATAAGGAGATCCGCTTCCGTCAGCGCTATGTGGATCTGATGGTCAACCCCGAGGTGAAGCAAAACTTCATCATCCGTTCCCGTTTTATCAAGCACCTGCGCAATTATCTGGACAATATGGGCTACATCGAGGTGGAGACCCCGGTGCTGAATACCATCGCCGGCGGCGCATCTGCCCGTCCCTTCGTGACCCATCACAACACCCTGGACATCGATATGTTCATGCGCATCGCCACCGAGCTGCCTTTGAAGCGGCTGATCATCGGCGGCATGGACCGGGTGTACGAGATCGGTCGTATTTTCCGCAACGAGGGCATGGATCCCAAGCACAATCCGGAGTTTACCTCCATTGAGCTGTACCAGGCCTACGCTGATTTCCACGACATGATGGACATCGCCGAGGGCGTGTTTACCACCTTCGCCCAGGAGGTTCTGGGCACTTACGAGGCCGAGTGGATGGGCGAAAAGATCGATCTGACGCCCGGCTGGCCCCGGATGACTATGGTGGAGGCCGTCAAGAAGTATGTGGGCATCGACTTTGGTGCCATTACCGATGATGCCGAGGCTGTGGCTGCCGCCGCTGCCAAGGGTGTCGAGCTGGCGGATGCCGCCGAAAAGACCTGGGGCAACGCCCTGTACGCCTGCTTCGATCAGCGGGTGGAGGAGCATCTGATCCAGCCCACCTTCATCACCATGTACCCGGTGGAGGTTTCTCCGCTGACCAAGCGCAGCCCCGAGGATCCCCGGCTCACTGAGCGCTTCGAGTTCTTCATCTGCCGCAGCGAGATGGGCAACGCCTACTCCGAGCTGAACGATCCCATCGATCAGCGTGGCCGCTTTATGAAGCAGGTGGAGCAGCGTGAGCGTGGCGACGACGAGACCGAAATGCTGGACGAGGATTTCCTCAACGCTATGGAATACGGCATGCCTCCCACGGGCGGCATGGGCATGGGCATTGACCGCTGCGTCATGCTGCTGACCGGCACCGACACCATCCGCGAGGTCATCCTGTTCCCAACGATGAAGCCTTTGGACTAACAGAAAATAAACCACCCTATGACCGTAAAAAGTCATAGGGTGGTTTTCTAAGATAGTTTATTTGCTGTCAAGTTTATGGATCTCATATACATTCAATACCTGCCCGGGGTAGGAAAGCGCCACTTTCCCGTCAAAGACCACGGTCAAGTGATCGCCTACCTCATAGGCTGGACAATTCTTGATGTTGGTGGTGACGATCAATTTTTCCCCAACGAAGAAATTGCCGTTTCCGGTATCCGTTACTTCCAAAAGGCAGCTGGTTTCGTATTTCTCGAGCACTTTGCCGGTGAAGTAGGGGTTATGGAGACCGGTCGCTTCGTTCTTCGTGGCGCAGGATGCCATGGATAAGATACAAATAACAGCAAAAATCAATGCGCACAACCGCTTCACAGTGACACCCCCTCGATACATATAAGATAAC
>JAZNRS010000039.1:0-2422 GCA_045590815.1 Faecousia sp. | reverse complement strand
CCCTCTCCACCGACCCCAAGCGTCTGCTCATCGGCGATGACGAGCATGGCTGGGATGACAACGGCGTATTCAACTTTGAGGGCGGCTGCTATGCAAAGGTTATCAACCTGGATAAGGATTCCGAGCCCGATATTTACAACGCCATCAAGCGCAATGCTCTGCTGGAGAACGTAACCCTGGATGCAGAAGGCAAGATCGACTTCAATGACAAGAGCGTAACCGAGAACACCCGCGTATCCTATCCCATCGACCATATCGAGAAGATAGTACGCCCCGTTTCCGCCGCTCCTGCTGCAAAGAACGTTATCTTCCTCTCCGCTGACGCTTTCGGCGTACTGCCTCCCGTTTCCGTACTGACCGACGATCAGGCTCAGTACTACTTCCTCTCCGGCTTCACCGCAAAGCTGGCAGGTACCGAGCGCGGCATCACTGAGCCCACTCCCACCTTCTCCGCTTGCTTCGGCCAGGCCTTCCTGGAGCTGCATCCCACCAAGTACGGTGAGGAGCTGGTCAAGAAGATGGAGGCCAACGGCGCCAAGGCTTACCTGGTCAACACCGGCTGGAACGGCACCGGCAAGCGTATCACCATCAAGGATACCCGTGGCATCATCGACGCCATCCTGAGCGGTGACATTCTGAACGCCGAAACCAAGAAGATCCCCATGTTCGACCTGGAGGTGCCCACCGCACTGCCCGGCGTCGATCCCAAGATCCTGGATCCCCGTGACACCTACGCTGATGTTGCTGAGTGGGAGAAGAAGGCTGAGGATCTGGCTGGTCGCTTCATCAAGAACTTCGTCAAGTACACCGGCAACGACGCCGGCAAGGCTCTGGTCGAGGCTGGCCCCAAGCTGTAATTTCTATAATATAAATGTGCAGAACCGCAAGGTTCTGCACATTTTTTGCGCAGCATAAAGCCTCCCTTGTGCTAAGGGAGGTGGCCGAGCGCTAGCGAGGTCGGAGGGATTGTCATATATCGATACAAAACAATCCCCCAGTCAGCTTCGCTGACAGCCCCCTTTACACAAGGGGGCCTTTGCGCTTAGTGTGCCCCGCGCTTTTCCATTTCCAGTTCGATTTCCGCCAGCAGGGCGCTGGGACGCATATCCAGCGCCTCGGCGATCTTGAAAAACGTTTCCATGGTCGGTCTGCGCTGTCCTCTTTCGATGGCACTCAAATGGGTCCTGCCGATCCCCGCCAAGCCGCTGACCAGCTCCTGTGACCGGCTTCGCCGCTCCCGGATCCGCTGTATCACACCGCCGACAATTTCCGCATCCAGCACAAAAATCCCCCCTTTTTTACTAGTTTAAAGAGATTTTCGGCTTTTTTGAATACATATGTTGTCAATTGAACACAAATGTGTTACATTGTATATAGCAACCATAAAGAGGGAGGAGATTCCATGAAATACCATCCGCTAATTGTCACGACTACTGAAGCCTTGCAGGAATCGCTGAGAAACGAAGCCTCTGTGCTTCTGGTGGACAACACCCTGCTGCCGGATGCTTTGCCCATGCTGGTCAACTACGGCTACCTGCCTATAGATCCGCCTTGCCGCACCGGCATTCTCTTCCGTCATCCGGATATCGACGTTCCTCAGATCCAGGATCCCATGGGTATTTTGTAAGCTTTTTTCGTAATATCACACAATTTCCTGCGCAAAAAATTCTCCTTTTTTCTAAAACTGATACTTTACAATCCCATTTTCCTATAGTATAATAAATCCGTGCGAGAATGTGAAAATCGCACATGATTCTATCTACCATGCCGCTTTGCGGCAATTTGAAATGGAGGAAATCACAATGTCTGTTAAAGTTGCTATCAATGGTTTTGGCCGTATCGGCCGTCTGGCTTTCCGTCAGATGTTCGGCGCTGAGGGCTTCGAGGTTGTCGCTATCAATGACCTGACCTCTCCCAAGATGCTGGCTCACCTGCTGAAGTACGACTCCACTCAGGGCAATTACGCCGCTATGGGTCACGTTGTCGAGGCTGGCGAGGACAACATCGTTGTCGACGGCAAGAAGATCACCATCTACGCTAAGGCTAACGCCGCTGAGCTGCCCTGGGGCGAGCTGGGTGTTGATGTCGTGCTGGAGTGCACCGGCTTCTACACCTCTAAGGCTAAGGCTCAGGCTCACATCGACGCCGGTGCTAAGAAGGTCGTTATCTCTGCTCCCGCTGGCAACGATCTGCCCACCATCGTTTACAACGTCAACCATGAGACCCTGACCAAGGAAGACAACATCATCTCCGCTGCTTCCTGCACCACCAACTGCCTGGCTCCCATGGCTAAGGCTCTGAATGATCTGGCTGCTATCGAGTCCGGCATCATGTGCACCATCCACGCTTACACCGGCGACCAGATGATCCTGGACGGCCCCCAGAGAAAGGGTGACCTGCGCCGCAGCCGTGCCGGTGCCAT
>JAZNRS010000038.1:0-47566 GCA_045590815.1 Faecousia sp. | reverse complement strand
GCATGGCGGCCCATTTGTATTCCCGGATGCTCCGGGCAAGCTGTTTGATCACAAGCATTCCTCCCTATTTTTCTTCTAATCATTTATTTTACCAAACCTCAGACACATTGCAATAGCTGTAGAAAAAAGTTTACAATTTCGGACTAATTTGTTATACTGTTCCCCGAAAGGACGTGAGAAATGTGCGATCAGACTGTCACATGCATATGGTTTTGGATGGGGTGGACTGGAAAAGTGCCATTGCGCGGCATCAAAACGGGCCGGACATCCCCTGGATCCGGAGTCAATTGCAGACCTACGCATCCAAGGGCTTTACCCATCTTCGGGACGGCGGCGACCGCTGGGGTGTTGGCGCCGCCGCAAGGGCGTTGGCACCGGAGTATGGCATCACCTACCGCACGCCCCTTGCCCCTCTTTGCAAGGCAGGTCACTATGGTGGTTTTATCGGGAAAAGTTACGAAAATATGCGAGAATTTACCGCTCTTGTGGGAGATACCCGGCGTTTGGGTGGCGATTTTGTCAAAATTATGATCTCCGGACTGATGGATTTTAATACCTTTGGAGCGCTCAGCGAGCCGCCTTTGACCAAAGCTGAAATCGGCGAACTGATCCACATCGCCCACGAGGAGGGCTTCGCCGTCATGGCTCACGCCAACGGTGCCCGAACCATGGAGGCCGCCGCCGAGGCAGGCGTGGACACCATCGAACACGGAGCCTACGCCGATACGGATGCCCTGGCTGCTATGGCGGAAAAGGGCACGGTTTGGGTGCCCACCTTGTCCACCATCGGCAATCTCCGGTGTACCGGACGTTTTTCCGAGAAGGCGGTGGCGCAGATTCTGGAAAGCGCCCTGGAGAACGTGTCGAAATTTGTTGCCATGGGCGGGCTGATCGCTCCCGGCACCGATGCCGGTGCCTGGGCAGTCCCCCACGGAAGCATCACAGAGTACCAGCTATTTACGCAGCTTTTCGGTGATAACACCAAAGAGATCCTAAAACCCGGCATTCAAAAGATTTTTCAGTAAAAAGGTGCAGACCACAGGGTCTGCACCTTACTTTATTTCAGCGCCTGCGCCAGCTTGACAGTCACAGCCGCACACCGGTGAGCAGCGATGCGCTCAAAGGTGGGGTAATCCATATCGGCGCTGTTGTCCGCCTTGTCGGAGATGGCACGAAGAATGACGAAGGGGATCTTGTTGCGGTAGGCAGTCTGGGCGATGGCAGCACCCTCCATCTCGGTGCAAAGAGCGCCGGTATTGGCGATAATCCGATCCTTCAGCTCCTGGTTCGCCACAAACTGATCGCCGCTGGCCACTCTGCCCTTGCGGATATGCCCGGGATGCACCGCCTCGGCAGTCTCCTGGGCCAAGCGGATCATGGTTTCGTCCGCCGGGAATGCCACCACGTCCATCCCGGGCACCTTGCCCATGGGGTAACCAAAATCCACACAGTTGAAGTCGTGATACATGGCATCCTCGCTGACCACCAGATCGCCGATGTCCAGTTCATTACACAGAGAGCCTGCGATGCCGGTGTTCACCGCATGGGTGATGCCGTAGCAATCGCACAAAATCTGTACGCACAGCGCCGCATTGACCTTGCCGATGCCGCACTGCACCACAACCACGTCCAAGCCAGCCAGCTTACCCTCGTAAAAGGTGCTGCCTGCCCGGACTGCAGTCTGCTTATCTTCCATTTGCGCCACCAGGGTTTCCACTTCCTGCTCCATGGCGCCAATAATGCCCAATTTGATCATAATTTCCTCCTTACTCCGGATAGGTGAGCCGATCCGGGGTGATATTTTCCAGCAGGGCGGCGTAACGGCGCCCCCAGTAGTTTGCCATAGGCAGGTTCATGTCCAGATAATTTCCGCAATCCTTGGCGCTGGCACCGGGCACCTCACCGGAAAAATCGCCGATAAAGCGGAAGCAGCTTCTCATCAGGGGCAGCGCATCCTTGGATGTCAAATCGCCTGCCAGCAGCAGGTAAAAACCGGTGCGGCAGCCCATAGGTCCAAAGTACAGCACCCGATCCTTCCACTGGGAATCGTTTCGCAAAAAGGTAGCCGCCAGGTGCTCCATGGTGTGGATCTCGGCGGTGTTCATCACCGGCTCGTCGTTGGGGCTGGTCAGCCGCAGGTCGAAGGTGGTGACGGTTTCCACCCCCACCTTGTCCTTCCGGGAAACATACAGTCCCGGCTGCAATTTGATATGATCGATGGTAAAGCTCGTGATCTTTTCCATAGTGCCTCCAAATGCGCAAATTTTCTTTATTTTACCGCATTTCCCCCCATAATGCAAGAGCCGGGATGCCTTTTTTCGGCATCCCAGCTGTTATGCTTTGCAGGATTTGATACAATGCTCCAAAAATCCGCTCACCGCCGCCTCATAGCGCTGGGGGTCTTCCAGATAGCTCATGCCATGACCGGCACCGGGAAATGTGACCAGCTCCTTATCCGAACCGCAGGCGGCATAGATCTCCCGGCTCATGCGGCAGGGCACAAACTGATCGTCTTCTCCGTGGAGCAGGAGGATCGGCAGGCGTGTTCCCTTCACCGCCTCCACCGCGCTTCCGTCATTGACGGAGAATCTGCCATAAAGACGAGCCCCCAAAAGGCACAGCCAGCCTGCAGGCTTTTTCGGCAGCCCCATCTCCCCTGCCACCTTCAAAATGATGTCCCGGGGCGACGAATAGGGGCAATCGGCGATGACACCGCACACGGTCTTGGGCATTTTCAGATTGGACGCCATCAGCACCGTGGCAGCACCCATGGACACCCCGGACAAAATCAGCGGAATCTCCGGTCCAAACCGCTGATAGGCGTAATTTGCCCAGCTTTGCACATCGTATCGCTCCCGGACACCAAAGGTGATGGTGTGCCCCTGGCTGCGACCGTGACACCGCTGATCCACCACCAGGGCATTATGCCCCAAATTCCGTGCCAGGGGCGTGCCGCCGCAAAAATCCCGCATGGCGCTGCCCCGGTAGCCGTGAAACTGGATCTGCACCGGCGCACCGTCCCGGGTGTGATAATATCTTCCGAACAGGGTCTTTCCGTCCCGGGATGTAATGGTCACACTTTCATAGGGCAGATCGTTGAGTTTTTTAATGCAGGAGCGCATTTTTTCCTGGTGCTTCGGATCCTGCGCCCCTCGGGGCAGCTCGTAAATATCCTCCTGATAGTTCCGGGGAACGTAAAACGCCACCCGATAAGCCCAATAGCTGGCGGTCAGCACCGATCCCAACAGCATCGCCGCCAAAATCCCGAAAATCATATCGTACCTCCAAAATTCCTTTGACTTCTGTTTGTTTTGCGCATATAATATGTTGAGTTTGCTTGAAGTGAGGAAATCTTATGTCCATTCGTTACATTTTCTTCGACCTGGACGGCACGCTGCTGCCTATGGATCAGGACGTATTCATAAAGACGTATATCGGCGGTCTGTGCAAGCACATGATCCCCCAGGGCTTCGAGCCTAAACAACTGGCCTACACCACTTGGCAATCCACCGGCGCCATGATCCAAAACGACGGCTCCAGCACCAATGAAACGGTGTTTTGGCAGCATTTCGCATCGGTATATGGCGCGGATGCCCGAAAATGGGAGCGTTATTTCGACGAATTTTATCAAACAACCTTCCCGACTCTCCACACCGCCTGCGGCTTCGATCCCAAAGCAGGGCCTTTGATCAAAACACTAAAGCAGATGGGCTACAAAGTAGTTCTTGCCACCAATCCCCTCTTTCCTGCCATCGCCACGGAAAACCGGATGCGATGGGCAGGCTTGGAGAAGTCGGATTTTCTGCTGTATACCACCTATGAAAACAGCCGTCATTGTAAGCCCAATCCCGATTACTACCGGGATATTTTGGATGCAGTGGGCGCAAAGCCGGAGGAATGTCTGATGGTAGGCAACGATGCTACCGAAGACCTGGTCGCCGAAACGCTGGGCATGAAGGTGTTTTTGGTCACGGGCTGCCTCATCAACAAGGAAAACAAGGATATTTCCGCCTATCCCCAGGGCGACCTGGACGCACTATTGAAGTTTATCCAATCTATGTAAAATTAAACCGGGCGTGACGATATTTCGTCACGCCCGGTGCGTTTATTTCTTTTGAATGTCCAGGTGGTATTCCACGATACCGCCTTGGCTTTGCTCGATATCGATGCCGTAAACCAGATCGATGGTGCCGCCCTGCTCTGTCAGCTTATAGCGAACCTCCCTGGCGCACACGGCGATCATCAATGCGCCAAAATCCATTTGGTAAAGGGACTCATGGAGCATCCCCTCCTGGAACACCATTTGGGAATGGAGCTTGCCGGTACGGGTCAGGGTGATGGTATCCCCCTCCACCCGAAAGGTGGTGGTGACCCCGGCAAGACCGGTCAGATCGCTTTCCTCGTAAGAAATGTCCCAGCCGCCGTTTCTTTCCTCCAAGGTGCCCTCGGTGACCAGCTGGATGACCTCCGGTTCCTGCTCCTCATAGCGCTGGCAGCCCCGGATGGACAAAACCACAGTCTGCTTCATCTTACGCCTCCTGGGCAAGCTGCAGCAGCTCATCGATGAGCTGGCCGTAGGGAATGCCGCTGGCATCAAACAGCTTGGGATACATGGAAATGGAGGTGAATCCGGGCAGGGTGTTGATCTCGTTGAAGATCACCCGGTTATCATCATAAGTCACGAAAAAGTCCACACGGCTCAAACCCTGGCAGCCGATGGCGCTGTAGATCTTCACCGCCGCCTCACGAACCTGCTCAGCCACATCTTCGTCAATGCGGGCAGGAATATAGGCGGTGGAAGTGTCGGTGACGTACTTGGCTTCGTAATCGTAAAAGTCCGCACCGGCATCGATCTCGCCGCAGACGGAAGCCATGGGGCTGTCGTTGCCCATGACGGCGACCTCGACCTCCCGGCCACGGATAAATTCCTCCACCAGGACCTTATCGTCAAAACGGGCGGCCTCCTGCAGCGCCCTCAGCAGCGCCTCCCGGTCAGCAGCCTTGGAAACGCCCACGGAAGAACCGGTGCCGGAGGGCTTGACAAACATGGGATAGGCGAAGCTGCTCTCCAACGCATCCAGGGTGTTTTCCACCTTGCCCTCCAGATCGCTGCGGCGCACCAGGTGCCATGCCGCCTGGGTGACACCTGCCTTGTCAGCCACCAGCTTGGTCAGGGTCTTGTCCATGGAAACCGCAGATGCGGAAACATGGGGACCCACATAAGGAATGCCTGCCAGCTGCAGGAGTCCCTGCATGGCGCCGTCCTCACCGTTTTCGCCGTGGAGCACCGGGAATACCACATCGATCCGTTCCCGAACCACGCAGTCGCCCTCAAAGCTCAGCAGCCCCTGCCCACGAACCGGGGAAATAGCACACCGGCGGTTATCCGGATGCTCCAGCCACCCGCCGGTGGGCAGTGCGGCATAGTTATCGCCGCCATAGAGGATCCAGTCACCCTCCTTGGTAATGCCCACGGGGAAGATATTGTATTTTTCCCCGTCCATATTGTTCAGCACCGACTCCGCAGAGCGCAGAGAAACCTCATGCTCCGGGCTCATGCCGCCAAACAGAACGCAGACACTCAACTTTTTCATAGAAATCGCCTCGTATTCCAATTAATCCTTCAATATTGCCTCACCGGCTTTGAAAATATCACCGGCGCCCACCGTCAGGATCACATCACCGGGCTCGGCGATGGACTTCAGGTACGCCGTAACCTCCGGCAGGGTTTCGCAATAAACCGAACCGGGGATCTGCGCCTGGAGATCCCGGGAGGAAATGCCCACGGTGTTCCGCTCACGGGCGGCATAGATCTCCGCCAGCACCACACGATCCGCCTTCTGCAGCTCCCGGACGAAGTCGTCAAACAACGCCTTGGTACGGGTGTAGGTGTGGGGCTGGAATGCCAGCACGATCCGCTCCGGTTTCATGGAGCGCACCGCCTCGATGGTAGCCGCAAGCTCACCGGGATGATGGGCGTAATCGTCATAGATCAAAGCGCCGTTATATTCGCCCTTTTTCTGCATCCGCCGCTCAGCGCCCACAAAGGTGGAAAGTCCACGGCTCACAGCCTCGCCGGGGATCTTCAGCAGCCATGCGGCGCCAACGGCCGCCAGGGCATTCATCAGATTGTGCTTGCCCAGCACCTGCAGATCCAGGTGGCAGTAGTATTCCCCGTCGCAGATCACGTCAAAGCTGTGCCAGTCGCCGGACACATTCTTGGCATGGATGCGGTTGTGCTCGCCCAAACCGAAGGTCACATAGTCCATGCCCTCCAGGGCCTCCACCGTATTGGCATCGTCGCCATTGGCAAGGATCCGGTCCGTTGCCAGCTCCGCAAACTTGTGGAAGGACTGCTCGATCTCCTTCAGATCCTTGAAGTAATCCAGGTGATCCTCTTCAATATTGAGAATGACCGCCAGGGTGGGATAGAAATTCAGAAAAGAATTGCAATATTCACAGCTTTCCAGCACGATGGTATCGCCGTGACCCACCCGGTGACCGGCGTGGAGGATCGGCAGATAGCCGCCGATCATCACCGTGGGATCCCACTGTGCCGCCATGAGGATGTGGGTCATCATGGAGGTAGCGGTGGTCTTGCCATGGGTGCCGGAGAAGCAGATGGCGTTCTTATACGCCTGCATGATCACGCCCCAAGCCTGGGCACGCTCAAAAATGGGAATGCCTGCGGCACGGGCAGCCTGGATCTCCGGATTGTCATTGTGTGCGGCGGCGGTGCGGATGATGCAATCCGCGCCACGGATATTCTCCTCCCGATGACCGATCTCAACAGGAATGCCCTGGCTGATCAGCTCGTCGGTGGAAACGGAAGAATTCATATCCGAGCCGGTAACCTCCAAGCCCATGCCCTTGAGCACCAGGCCCAGCGGGCGCATGGATACGCCGCCGATGCCCACAAGGTGCACCCGGCATCCCGGCTGAATGTATTGCTTAATCAGTTGATTGCGATTATCCATATATAGAAACATCCTCCGATGTATTTCGTTGGGTATATCTAAGCTATTATATAACGGATACAGCAATTTTACAACTGTGATTCTATCCAAAAAAGTGCATAAAATTGGCGAATTAGTGGGTAGACACATAAAAATCGTCCCTTATCCCGATGGCGTAAATGATTCTTTGCGTACTAAAGATACGCTCTTTTAGAGCGTGTGCACCGCATGTCGCCTCGATGGGGGCAACACGGGCGGGTCAGTGCCCCGCCCCTACGAAGAAAGACAATCATTTACCCCATAAAAATACGGCAGGCTTCTGTGTGAAGCCTGCCGCCAATTTACGTCTGCGTTATTCCCCGATAAATAGCACTGCCCTGACCGTCCTCCCCAAACACAAGGTCGATCACATGAGTCTGTACCACGCCATCCTTAAACCGGACGATAATGGTGATGGTGTCGTTGAATACGGAAAGGGGCTGAGCCGGATCGTAGATACTCACATCCCGACCATCCGGCATCCAGCCGATCCCCATACCATTGTAGGGTTGGAGGCAGTAGTAAGAACGGATATTGGTTTCATTGACCTCATATTCCCAAGGTCCTGCATAAAGCTCCCCAGGTCTTTCCGTTTCCTGCTCTTCCAATCGCTCATCCATAGCCTGGGATCCGGGCAAATTCGTCAATTGCCCCGTGCCGGTGGTGGTGATCAGAATATTATCAACGGTGTCCCGATCCTCCACCCGGAACTGAATATGCCCGGATAGGATCGTGGTAATCGCCACATTTCTGTTCACGTTCTGGGTCCAGCAGAATCCCTTCTCTTTGGGACATTCGGCGATCACACTGTCGGCATACTCCCGGTCAGCCTTGCAGATCGCTTCCTCTTCCGCCTCCGACAAGCCACGCAGATCCCGCTTGATCATCTCGATCCGCACGGGCAGGCTCACATTCTCCTGCAGCTTCACAAGACTGCCGGAGGTGCTGCCGGACAAGAAGATGACCCGCTCTCCCTCTTCAAATACGGGTTGCGACACAGTAGTCGGCTGCTCCTCCACAGTTCCGGCGGTGGGATTGCTGTCGACCGTCATCACCGTCGGGGATACGGACAATGCAGTAGATGCTCGCTGTCCTTTTCCATAGAGGGATGCTATGCCAACACCAAATATACATACGCCCAAGGCAGTCAGCCCGATCACAGCCAACCGTCTGTTTCGATTCCTGCGATGCTCCCGGGCACGGCAAATCACAGACCGTGCCATATCTTCAGAAGTTTTCATAATCAAAGCCCTCCTCAATCAGTTTTAGCTTCAGCGCGTTTCTGGCGCGCCAGACAAGGGTTTCTGTATTGTGGGGCGTTTTCCCCAGAATTTTAGCTGTTTCCCGGCAGCTAAGCTTTTCAAAGTAGATCAGCCACAGCACCTGCCGATATTCCGGCTTCATCCCCTTCATAGCCTGATGGACGGTGCGCAGATCCTCCCGACGGATATAGCTGCGCTCTAGCTTTGCCTCCTCATCCAAAAGCTCCGGACAGCTTTCCAACGGGACCGTATGATGCTTCTTTCTTCGCAAATGATCCAGCGCCAGATTCCGTCCAATGGAATACAGCCATGTTTTGAAGCTGGAACGTGCCGAAAACCGCGGTTTTTTCAGCACCAGCTTCAAAAAGGTGTCCTCCGTCAGCTCCTCTGCCACCGAAAGATTGGATACAAAGCTGTTCAAATACAGCATCAGACCATCCCGGTATGTATCAATGATCTGCACCAAGGCATTCTCATCACCATCCAAAAAATGCTGATAGCTTGTCCGACCATCCATCTGTCCACCTCCCTTGCCCTTTCACCTATTAGACGACTGTAAGGCGCACTTCCTCACACTTTTTTGAAATTCCCATGAAAAAACCGACCTTTCGGACGGTCTTCAAACTGCCAGAATGTCATAGCAAAAGGCGGCCGGGTGGCCGCCTTTAATGTTTAATCTTCGGAGAACAACTGCTGCTTGCAGTACTTAATGATGGAAGATCTGGTTACAATACCAATAAATGCCCCCTTATCATCCACCACCGGAACAAAATTCTGGGTGCTGGCACGATCCACCAGCGCGTGCATCGAAGTGGTGACCCGCACCGGAACGTTATCCTTACGCCGGGAGATTTCCATGATGCGGTGGGCCTCCGCCTGGCGCATATCCATATAGCACATATTCTTCAGCCCCCACAGCAGGTCGCCCTCCGTAAGGGTACCCCGGTACTCACCGTTACGGGAAAGAATGGGCAGCGCCGCATACCCGGCACTTTCCATCTTTTCCAAAGCCTGGCGCAGAGAATAGTCATCATACAGATAGGCGCACATCGCCTTCGGCATCAAGAAAAACAAAATATTGTTCATGTTAGCTCCTTTATGTCCAAGATCGCAAAATTCACCGATCATTATTTCCAAATTTATTATAGCACAGATTATGCCAAAAATGGTACGAATATATTGTAAATATTTTCTAACGGGTGACGAATTTTCGTTCCCGGTTTTGTGCACTTTGTACACTCTCCCCTGCCTCTACCGCCACTCTACCGGCAGTAGAGTGGCTTTTAGGCAGGTTTAGCAACACTCTACCGGGTTTTTGTGCTACAATCGAGCCATCTTCAGAAAGGCGGTATCCCCCATGAGAAAACGTATCAAGCTGGCAGATCGGCTTCTGCCCAACTATTCTGTAGGCGAAGAGGTCATGAACACCGTCACCCACATCGTGGGCGGCGCATTGGGCATCGTGGCGCTGGTGCTGTGTGTGGTGCGCTCGGTGCTCAACGACAATCCCTACGGTCTTGCAGGCTCCATTATCTATGGTGTGAGCATGATCCTGCTGTACACCATGTCCAGTGTTTACCACGGTCTGCGCCCCGGCATGGCGAAGAAGGTCATGCAGGTGATGGACCACTGCACCATCTACTGCCTCATCGCAGGCACCTATTCCGTGCTGGCCATTTCCGCATTCCGCCCGGTGTACCCCCAGCTGGGTTGGGGTCTGCTGATCTTCCAATGGACCCTCAGCATCATCGCCGTGACCTTGACCGCCATCGATCTTAAAAAGTACAACGCTTTTTCCATGATCTGCTACATCGGCATGGGCTGGGCGGTGATCCCCTTTGTGAAGCAGACCATTGAGGTGCTGACCATGCAGGGCTTTGCCCTCCTGCTCTCCGGCGGCATCGCCTACACCATCGGCGCCATCCTCTACGGCATCGGCTCCAAGAAGCCCTGGATGCACTCTGTATTCCACGTCTTTGTGGTGCTGGGCAGCCTGCTGCAATTTTTGAGTATTTTGCTTTACGGGCTATAAAAACCTCTTTTCATTTTGCAAAAATCGTGGTATAATATGGGTGACTATAAAAACCAAGGAGGAATCCTGTTATGGCTAACAAATACGCTGGCACCCAGACCGAAAAGAACCTGATGGCCGCCTTCTCCGGCGAGTCCGAGGCTCGCAACAAGTACACCTATTTCGCTTCCAAGGCCAAGAAGGAGGGCTACGAGCAGATCGCCGCTCTGTTCCTGAAGACCGCTGAGAACGAAAAGGAGCACGCAAAGCTGTGGTTCAAGGAGCTGCAGGGCATCGGCAACACCGCTGAGAACCTGGCATCTGCCGCCGCAGGCGAGAATTACGAGTGGACCGATATGTACGACGGCTTCGCCAAGACCGCCGAGGAAGAGGGCTTCCCGGAGCTTGCCGAGAAGTTCCGTCTGGTAGCTGCCATCGAGAAGCATCACGAGGAGCGCTACCGTGCGCTGCTGAAGAATGTGGAAACCGCTCAGGTCTTCGCCAAGAGCGAGGTCAAGGTTTGGGAGTGCCGCAACTGCGGTCACATCATGGTTGGCACCAACGCCCCCGACATTTGCCCCACCTGCGACCATCCCCAGAGCTTCTTTGAAGTCCACGCCGAGAATTATTGATCAGGCGCAAAAATGTCCCCTCCGGGTGGAGGGGACATTTTTGTAGGAACAGAAATGTAAATGATTGTTTAGCGGAGTAGCGGAAGCCCCCGCCCTACGATGGCGTTGCTCATATAAACAATCACTTATTTCACACGAAGCAAACCGTCCCCTGGGAAAAGGGGACGGTTAATATTATTTTGCGGAACCAACGCTTTTACGCACCAGGGCACGGCGGAGTCTGGCTTCCGCCAGCTTCACGTCTGTATCGGAGGAGGACTTATTGTCCAGCACCTGCTTTGCCCGCTGGTAGGATGCCTCGGCACGGGCGGCATCGATCTGTTCCGCCCATTCGAAAGTGGTAGGAACCAGTGTCACATGTCCACCATTGACACTGACCATACCGCCGATGCAGGCGGCATAGCGCTTTTTGCCGTCCTCGATAATGGTAGCACGACCCATGCCCAGAGGAGCCACACAATTAACATGACCGGCCAGAAAGCCCATATCGCCGGTGGTGGTGCGCACCACCACTTCCTCTACCTCCCCCTCAAACACAGGGCCGTAGGGAGTGACGATTTTCAGGGGGAAGGGTTTCATTGCGCCTCACCGCCCCGGAATTTCTCCACCACCTCATCGATGGAGCCTGCGTACAGGAAGTAGGACTCAGGAATCTGATCGTGCTTGCCCTCGATGATCTCCTTGAAGCCACGGATGGTTTCCTTCAGAGGCACATACTTGCCCTCATAACCGGTAAACTGCTCCGCAACGGAGAAGGGCTGGCTCAGGAACCGCTGCACCTTACGGGCACGGTTGACGGTGAGCTTGTCTTCCTCGCTCAGCTCGTCCATACCCATGATGGCGATGATGTCCTGCAGCTCCTTATACCGCTGCAGAATGCGCTGCACCGCACGGGCGGTTTCGTAATGTTCCGTGCCCACGATAGCCGGAGAAAGGATCCGGGAGCTGGAATTCAGCGGATCCACCGCAGGGTAAATGCCCAGGGAGGCGATACCACGGTCCAACGCAGTGGTGGCATCCAGGTGGGCAAAGGTGGTGGCAGGCGCCGGGTCGGTATAGTCGTCCGCAGGGACGTAAACCGCCTGGACGGAGGTAATGGAGCCATTCTTGGTGGAGGTGATGCGCTCCTGCAGAGCACCCATTTCCGTCGCCAGGGTGGGCTGATAGCCCACAGCGGAGGGCATACGTCCCAGCAGCGCCGAAACCTCAGAACCGGCCTGGGTAAAACGGAAAATATTGTCGCTCAACAGCAGCACGTCCTGGTGCTTCACATCCCGGAAATATTCTCCCATGGTAAGTCCCGACAGACCTACACGCATACGGGCTCCGGGGGGCTCGTTCATCTGACCGTAGACCATGGCGGTCTTCTTGATAACGCCGGACTCGGTCATTTCGTTGTACAGATCGTTGCCCTCACGGGTACGCTCACCGACGCCGGTGAACACGGAAATACCGCCGTGCGCCTTGGCAACGTTATTGATCAGCTCCATGATCAGCACCGTCTTGCCAACGCCGGCGCCGCCGAACAGACCGATCTTGCCGCCCTTGGCATAGGGGCAGATCAGATCCACCACCTTGATGCCGGTTTCCAGGATCTCGGTGGCAGACTCCTGCTCATCATAAGCAGGGGCTTCCCGGTGGATGGGCCAGCTTTCCTGGGCGCTGACCTCGCCAGCCTCATCGATGGGCTGACCCAGCAGGTTAAACACACGACCCAGGCAGGCTTCGCCCACCGGAACACTGATGGGTGCGCCGGTGTCGATGGCCTCCACGCCACGCTGCAGACCGTCGGTGGAATTCATTGCGATGCAGCGGACCACATTGTCGCCAATGTGCTGGGCAACCTCTGCCACGACGGTTTCCTCCCCGTGGGGGATCTGGATGGCGTCGAGAAGCTGAGGGAGCTTATCCTCCCCGAAGCGAATATCCAGAACCGGGCCCATGACCTGGATCACGGTTCCTGTATTTTTGGCCATTGGATTCAACTCCTTACAAATAGAGTGTCATTGCGAACCAGTGACCGTTGTCACTGGTGTGGCAATCCCCCCAATATTTCAAAGCATTCCGTTGGACCGGGGGTTCCCACGCCAGTGTGGGCACTGGCTCGGAATGACAGAACGTTGTTACGAACCTGCCACGATCTCGGTGATCTCCTGGGTGATCGCCGCCTGGCGAGCCTGGTTGAACTTAAGGCTCAGATCGGCGATCATATCGTCGGCATTTTGGGTGGCAGAGTCCATGGCGGTACGGCGGGCAGCCTGCTCGGAGGCACGGCTCTCGCATAATGCGCCATAGAGGACACCGCCCAAATATTCCGGAATGATAGCTTCAAACACCGCCTCCGGGCTGGGCTCGTAGAGAATGTCGGATTTCTTGGCACCCGGCTGCGCCTGCAGCGGAAGCAGGTTCATTACCTGGGGTACCTGGGAAAGGACAGACACAAATTCCGTATAAATTACGGCAATTTTACTGTATTCCCCCTTCAAATATCCCTTGCAAAGCAACTTTGCGATGGAAAAACAGTCACCCATGGATACATCCGCCGCCTGGGCATATTGCTCCGTCAAAACCTGCAAATTGCGTCCGTGGAAATAATCCACCGCCTTCTTACCGATGGGCAGGATGGTCACTTCCCCCTCCTGCTGCATCGCCAGCTTCAGCACGTTGCTGTTGTAGCCGCCGGCAAGACCACGGTCACCGGCGATGACGATATACAGCGTCGGCCCGTCGGTCCTGGGCTGCAGGTAGGGAGATTGGAAATCGCTGCCCGAGGCTGCGATCTCATTGATGGTTTCATAGAGGATCTCAAAATAAGGACGGGCGCTGAGCACCTGTGCCTGGGCATGGCGCAGCTTGGAGGCGGCGACCATTTCCATGGCCTTGGTGATCTGCCGGGTGGACTCCATACTGCGGATGCGATTTTTGATTTCCTTGGTGGAAACACCGGCCATTGGCGTGCCTCCTTCCTTAAATGTTCTTGCCGAATTCGGCCAGCAGCTCCTCCAGAGCGGCCTTCAGGCTGTCCTCGGTGGAGGGCTCCAGCTTACCGGTGGTGCGGATCGCGGTCAGCGCGTCTGCATAGCGAACATCCATAAATTCATACAACCGGCGTTCAAATTCCGGGATCTGCTCCACGTCGATGCTGTTCAGATAGCCCTTGGTCACGGCGTAGATGATGCAGATCTGATGCGCCACCTCAACGGGGGCATTATTCTTCTGCTTCAGCACCGCCACGATCCGTTCACCCAGCGCCAGTCGCTGCTTGGTATCCGCATCCAGGTCGGAACCGAACTGTGCGAAGCTCTGCAGCTCACGGTACTGGGAATACAGCAGCTTCAGAGAGCCGGAGACCTTCTTCATAGCCTTCAGCTGGGCATCGCCGCCCACACGGGACACGGAGATGCCCGGGTTCACCGCAGGCATGATACCGGCGTTGAACAGCTCGGATTCCAGGAAGATCTGACCGTCGGTAATGGAAATAACATTGGTGGGGATATAGGCAGAAACGTCGCCTGCCTGGGTTTCGATGATGGGCAGAGCGGTCAAGCTGCCGCCACCCAGCTTATCGGACATTCTCGCCGCCCGTTCCAGCAGACGGGAATGGAGGTAGAAAACGTCGCCGGGGTAAGCCTCACGTCCGGGAGGACGGCGAATCAGCAGAGAAATGGCACGGTACGCCACCGCATGCTTGCTCAGATCGTCATAGATCACCAGCACATCCTTGCCCTGGTGCATGAAGTGCTCGCCCATGGTACAGCCGGAATAGGGCGCAATGTACTGCATGGGGGCAAGCTCCGAAGCGGTTGCGGACACCACGATGGTATAGTCCATAGCGCCGCCGGCTGCCAGATTCTCCACCACCTGCGCCACGGTAGACCGCTTCTGACCGATGGCAACGTAAATACAGATCACGTCCTTGCCCTTCTGGTTCAGAATGGTGTCGGTGGCGATGGTGGTCTTGCCGGTCTGGCGGTCGCCGATGATCAGCTCACGCTGACCGCGACCGATGGGGATCATAGAGTCGATGGCCTTGATACCGGTCTGCAGAGGGGTATCCACGTGCTGGCGCTGGATGATACCCGGCGCCGGTGCCTCGATGGGACGGAAGCCCTCGTTTGCGATGGGCCCCTTGCCGTCGATGGGCTCGCCCAGAGCATTGACAACACGACCGATGAGTCCTGCGCCCACGGGCACAGACACCACACGCCCGGTGCGCTTGACGGTATCGCCTTCCTTGATGCCGCTGTCGGTACCCAGGATGACGATGGAAACCGTATCCTCCTCCAGATTCTGAGCCATGCCGTAGGAGCCGTTGGACATCTCCAGCAGCTCACCTGCCATGCACTTATCCAGACCGCTGGCCTTGGCGATGCCGTCGCCCACCAGGATGACCACACCGGTCTCGCTGGCTTCCATCTTATTTTCGTAGTTCTTGATCTGACTACGGATAATTTTTGTAATTTCTTCAGGTCTTAATTCCATATCGTTCCTGCTTTCTGTCAGAGGACAGTATTCTTCAGAACGCCACGAATGGCATCCAGGCGATGGGCAACGGTATCATCCAACCGCTTGCCGTCGAAGTCCAGACGGACACCGCCAAGACACTCGGGATCCACCCGATTGCGCAGTTCGATCTGCTTGCCGGTGATGGTGCCCAGCTTGAGCGTCAGCTTTTTCAGCTGCTCCGGGGTCATGGGAACCGCCGTCACCGCTTTTATCAGCAGAATGTCGTTGTCCTTATAGTACTGCTCCCGATAGGCGGTGCAGCAGTCGGAAAAATGGCGAATATAGCCCTTTTCCGTAAGGATCTTCAAAAAATTCAGCAGATAAGGTTGAATTTTTCCACGGAAACTATCGTCCAGAATGCGGCAGCGCTCCTGCTTGGTCAGATTGGGGGTGCTGAGAAGGCGGAGAAAATCCGGCTCTTCCACAGTAAAACAATGCTCCAGAACCGCCATTTCATCCAAAACGGCCTTATCCAGCCCCTCGCTCAGCGCCAAATCATACAGCGCCTGCCCATAAACGGCTCCAACCTCTGTCATACGCCGTCACCCAAATTGTCGATGAAATCGTCCACCAGCGCAGCCTGATCGGCGGCGTTCAGCTCACGACCCACCACCTTTTCGGCGATGGCCATAGCCATGTCGGAGATCTCATCCTTGGCATCATTGATGGCCTTCTTCTTTTCCAGAGCGATGTCCGCAGAGGCCTTGTCCATGATGGCGGCGGCATCGGCATTGGCCTGGCGGATGATCTCTTCCTCCCGGGCCTGACCACGGGCCACCGCATCTTTGACGATGCGATCGCCGGTCTCCACAGCCACGGAAAGCTTTTCCTTATACTCCGCCTCCATGGCCTGGGCACTGGCCTTGGCAGTGTCCGCCTCGGCGTACATATCGTCGATCTCCTGCTGGCGATCCTTGATCATTTTCAGCACCGGCTTCCACAGAAACTTGGTGCCCACCCCAAGGATCAAAAGAAAGTTCAACAACGCAAACAGCGCTGTCCAAAAGTTTACGCCTACAAAGCTTTCAAATTGTCCCACTTACTTCGCTCCTTTCTCGTGGAATGGGGAAAGGGCGAATTATACGTTAACAGCGAACAGGATCAGGAAAGCGATCAGCAGGGAGTAGATACCGGTGGTCTCGGTAACAGCACAGCCAAGGATCATGGTGCTGCGCAGGTCCTGAGCAGCCTCGGGCTGACGGGCGATGCCCTCCAGAGCCTTGCTGACAGCATTGCCTTCACCCAGAGCGGGGCCGATAGCGCCGATACCCATACACAGACCGGCGGCCAGAGCGCAGAACGCCTTCATAAAGTACACATTGAATTCCATAATAATTCCTCCTAATAGTTGCTTTTATTTGAATTTTTTAGGAATACGAGTTAAGCCTGCTTTTCCTGCGGTGGCGGGCAGGCGGCGGCGATGTAGGCCATGGACAGCATGCTGAACACCAAAGCCTGGACAAAGCCGGAAAACAGATCAAAATACAGCGACAGCACCGCAGGGATACCGAAATTCAGCGCCGGGATCCCGGACACCACATTCAGCGCCTGCAAAAGTCCGAACACACCCAGCAAACCACTGAGGAATGCCAGCACGATGATCCGCTTCTTTTTGAGCTTCTTAAACAGGAAAATGGAGCCGATACAGACCAAAATCAAAGCAATGCCAATATAAATACCCTTGGAAGCGATGAAATTCAGCGCCGCCGCGGAGCCAAGGCTCAGACCTGCATACAGAATCGATGTGATGACGCCACCGCCGGCCACGTTGCCGAAATGACGAAAGGCCATAGCCACCGGCTGTGCCACTTCGGACAGCAGATTCATGGGGGTCATGATGAAGATCGGCTCCGTAAAGCCCTTCAGCCAGCCCAAAAATCCGTTGTGCTTGATATTTTGGTACCAAATGATCAGTGTCACCAAAATCGCCCACACCAAAGGCACACTCAGATCGGCAGTAGTCGAGCGAAGCACACCGGTCATGCCGATGAGCGAGCCCACGATACTGCTCAGGAAGATGGTTCCGATCAAGGGTACGAATTTTTCGTTGTGAGCCCCCATGGAGTTGATCACCATGTCACGAAGCATCATCACACCCTTTTCTACCAGCACCTGCTTGCCATCCGGGCGTTTTTTCAGGTTTCTGCCCAGCAGAATGAAGGCGGTGCACAAAATGATGGAAACCACCAGCAACGAAACCGTGGTCTGGGTAATATTGATACCGCCAAAGATGGGTATGGTATAGTAGATATACGCGCCGGTTACATTGACTTCCATTACTTTGCTTTCCCCTTTCCGAAAAATTCCGCCAGAGTCAAGGCAGGGCGCGTGAAGGTCAAAGGCACCACGGTGGTGATCACGTTGCACAATCCGCTTTTGATCAAAGCGAACAGCAAGATCGCCATCACCGCCAGCCGCCCGAAATAGGACAGCTTCACCAGCGCCTGACCGGATTTCACATCTCCCTTTTCCGCCCGATCCGATGCAAGATCGGCGCAGACTGCCAATACAAAGAAGTTGGCAATGGCGATGATGCCGCCGAAAATGCCGCCCAACCAAACGCTTCTGTCGAAGCGGTTCAGCAGTGCGAACACCGCCAGCATAACGCCGATGCCCACTGCCTGCCCTACAGACACGATCAGCGTCTGCCGCAGGATAAATTTACGGGAATCCATAGTATTCCTCCGGGTCAATCATGGTCGTTGAAACTGACGGCAGGAGGCTCTTCTGATTTGGATTTCGCCAGTCGTTCCATGGTTTTCAAACTGGAACGCAAGCCGGAAATCGCGCAAATCAAACCAATTCCAACCCCCACCCAGATCACCCAGGCGCCAAGGTCAAACCGACCGCGCAGCCATACCGCCAGCAAAATGAAGCCCGCCAAGGGTGCCGCCACGGACATGCCCAACTGGGTCATCCAGGTCAGAAGACCGATGTCTTTCATGATGCCACCTCATAAAACGTACTTCCTACCTATTATACCCGATAAGACACCAAGTTGCAAGGAATTTTTGTGAAGTTTTCGCAAATATTGCAAACAAAAAACTTTTCGCAAAAGGGGCTTTTCAAGCGGAGGAAAATATAGTACACTATATAAAATAGCACCATTGGGCGCAGTCCATCATAATCTATGATATCATGTCATTCCGAGCCAGTGCGCACACTGGCGTGGGAATCCCCAAAGCTTAAGGAGATTGCCACGTCGCTGCGCTCCTCGCAATGACAGATTTGTGATGGGGTGACGCTTATGGCAGGTTATATCGTGATGGGGACATTGGCAGCCTTTGGTGCGCTGTGTGCATTATGGGCTTTGGCAGGACTGCTGCTCCCCCGGCAGACGGGTGCGGTGGTGGTCGTGTTTGCCTCAGAGGATCACCGGGAGGATGCGGCCATCGGCAGATACCGCTGGCTGAAAAGCATGGGTCTGGTGGGCTGTCCGCTGATCCTGGTGGACGGCGAGCCCCAGGAGGATATCATCTGCTGCACTTCAGAGGAACTGACTGCCCGATTGGAACAGGAGTGGGATCAAATTGGCAGAGCAAGCGCTTGAAATTTTGCAGGGCACCATCGGTGCCGTGATTTTTCAGAATTATGATAATGGCTATGCCGTCCTGCGCCTGCGGTGCCAGGGCGGCGACACCGTCACGGTGGTGGGCACCATCCCGTTGCCTGCGGTGGGCGAGCGGCTGATGGTCACCGGAAAATGGAGTGCCCATCAAAGCTACGGCAAGCAGTTTGAAGCAGAATTTTTGGAGCGGATGCTCCCCCAAAACAGCGCCGACATCGTCAGCTACCTTTCCAGCCGCATTATCAAAGGCGTGGGACCTAAGACCGCCGGGCGGATCGTCAGTCATTTCGGCGACCAAACGCTGCTGATCATGGAACGGGAACCGGAGCGGCTGGCGGAGGTCCCCGGCATCAACCGGGAAAAAGCCCGGCGCATCGGCGAGGAATTCCGCCTCCGGGTGGGTATGCGCCAACTCATGGAATTTTTCGCGCTGCACCAGCTTCCTGCGGAGCTGGCGGTGCAGACCTACAAGCTCTACGGCGAGCAAGCCATGGAGCTTCTTTATGATGACCCCTATTTGCTCATGGACGACGGTTTGGAAGCCCCCTTCAGCGCGGTGGACAAGTTTGCCATCGAGCTGGGCGTTTCCGGAGAAGATCCCCGGCGCATCGAGGCAGGCATCCTTTTTGAATTGCGCTACAATCTCACCGCCGGTCACAGCTTTTTGCCCGAGGACAAGCTCATCGGCGCCACGGCGCAGCTGCTGAGCGTGGATACAGGTACTGTGCGAGAAGGCGCAGAACGTCTTCTGGAGGCGGACAGAATTGTCCGCTCAGAGTTAGCAAATATCACCGTGATCTATCTTCCGGAGTTGTACCAGGCGGAGGTTTATTGTTCCCGGCGGCTCATCGAGCTTTCCAAAGCCACATTCCCCGAGCCCAGAAAACTGGACTCCATGGTAAAAAACGCCGCCAAACAAAGCGGTTTGCAATATTCTGAGCAACAATGTGAAGCCATCCGCAGCGCCGCTGGCACTGGACTTTTGCTGATTACCGGCGGTCCCGGCACCGGTAAAACCACAATTTTGAACGGAATTCTCTCCCTCTTCGACCAAATGGGGCTGAAATGTCTGTTGGCAGCCCCCACGGGACGTGCCGCCAAGCGGCTCACCGAGGTCACCGGTCAGGACGCATCCACCATCCACCGGCTTTTGGAGGCGACAATCGATCCTGCCTCCGGGCAGATGTACTTCGTCAAGGATGAGGACGAGCCCCTCAAGACCGATGCGGTGATCGTGGACGAAATGTCCATGGTGGACATACAGCTTCTATTTTCACTTATGAAAGCCATTCCCCAGGGAAAGCGGCTGATTTTGGTGGGCGACCCGGATCAGCTTCCCCCCGTGGGACCAGGCTTCCCCTTCAGCGATATGCTCCGCAGCGACCGGCTTCACGCGGTACGGCTGACGGAAATTTTCCGTCAGGCACAGGAGAGCCTCATCGTCATGAACGCCCACCGGGTCAATCACGGCGAAATGCCCAACCTGCGTGACCGGAAAAGTGACTTTTTCTTTCTGCCCTGCCGGTCGGAGCAGGAGGTCAGCCAGACCATCACCGATCTGTGCGCACGGCGCTTGCCCCAAAATATGGGCATCCCCTCTGAGCAGATCCAGGTGCTCTCCCCCACCCGTAAGGGCGGTGTAGGCACCGGAAATCTGAATAAATTGCTCCAAGCCAGTCTGAATCCTGCCGCTCCCACAAAAAAAGAACGCCAATTCGGAGATTTTTCTTTCCGGGAGGGCGATCGGGTGATGCAAATTCGGAATAATTATGATATAATGTGGAAGAAGTGCGACGGCAGCGCTGTGGGCACCGGCATTTTTAACGGTGACGTGGGGATCATCCGCAGCATCGACTCCCACACGGAAACCATGACGGTGGTCTTTGATGACCGGGAGGTAGACTACGATTTCGCTCAGCTGAATGAACTGGAGCCTGCCTACGCCATGACCGTCCACAAAAGCCAAGGCAGCGAATATCGGGCTGTGGTTCTGTCCGCATGGAACGGCTCGCCGTACCTGCTCAGCCGCAGCGTGCTGTACACCGCCATCACCCGTGCCAAGGAGATCCTGATCATTGTAGGTCGTGAGGAAGTCATCGCCGCCATGACCGAAAACGCGAAAGTCAGCCGCCGGTACACCGGTCTGAAGCTCCGGCTGCAAGGGAGAGTGCAAACATGATCCGCTCCCTGCTCTTTCCGGACAAATGCGTACTGTGCAAGAAGCTCCTGGAATCCGGGCAGATGGATCTGTGTCCCGGCTGCCGTATCGATGCGCCTCAATGGCGCAAGCCCAAGGAAAAGATCCCTTTTATCAAGGAACTGCTGGCATTGTGGCACTATGAAAGCAACGTCCGGGGCAGTCTTCTCCGTTACAAATTCTACGGCAGGCGCAGCTATTCAGCCTCCTACGGGCGGCTGCTTGCCATGAAGCTGTTGGAGGAATGGGACGGGGAATTTGACTTGGTCACCTGGGTTCCCATCAGCCGCCGGCGAAAATTCCGCCGTGGCTATGACCAGGTGGAGCTGATTGCCTTGTCTGTCGGCAAAGAATTGGGTATGGAGCCCATCCCCTGTCTGAAAAAGGTTCGGCACAATCCGCCCCAATCCGGCATCACCGGCAGCGCACAGCGCAGAGCCAACGTGCTGAATGTATATCGGGTACAGCATCCGGAGCGGTTCGCCGGCAAGCGAATTCTGCTGCTGGACGACATCGTTACCACCGGCGCCACCGTCAGCGAGTGCGCCCGTGTCCTGCTCACCGCAGGCGCCAAAGAAGTATACTGCGCCGCTATTGCGGCGAAACATCATAAGTAGGTGAAAAATATGGCATTATTTTCTAACGACCTGGGCGTTGACCTGGGTACATCCAACGTATTGATCTATGCGACCAACAAGGGTGTTGTGGTCCGGGAGCCCTCCGTGGTGGCCATGGACAAGAACACCGGTAAGATCCTGGAGGTAGGCGCAAAAGCCCGGAATATGCTGGGGCGCACCCCCGGCAACGTAGTGGCAGTGCATCCTTTGAATGGCAGCGTCATCTCCGACCACGAGCTGACCGTGCGGATGCTCCAGGAGCAGTTCCGGGAGGCCACCAAGGGACAAAAGATCTTTACCCCCAAGCCCAGAGTGATCATCAGCGTCCCCAGCAGCATCACCCAGGTGGAGGAGCGCACGGTGATCACCGCCGCCATTGAGGCGGGCGCACGGCGTGTGTATCTGATCGAAGAGCCTTTGGCTGCGGCGCTGGGTGCCGGACTGGACATCAGCGGTCCCAAGGGTCACATGGTGGTCAACATCGGCGGCGGCACCACCAATATCGCCGTGCTGACCATGAACAGCATCGCCGCATCCTCTTCTATCAAAATTGCCGGCAACAGCTTCGACGAGGCCATCGCCCGCCACGTCCGCCGCCGCCATGGCGTTGTCATCGGTCAAACCACCGCCGAGGATGTGAAGATCCGCATCGGCTGCGTGGTCCCCCGGGAGGAAGAGGCTTCCATCACTGTCCGTGGACGGGATGCCCAGACCGGCATGCCCCAGGAAGTGCCCCTCTATGCCTCTGAGCTGGCGGAGGTCCTGGCACGTCCCGCAAGAGTGATCGCCGAAGAAGTGCTGTCCGTATTGGAGAACACCTCCCCCGAGCTGGTCAGCGACATCGCCGAAAACGGCATTACTCTCACCGGCGGCGGCAGTCAGCTTCTGGGTATGGCCCAGGCCATCACCGAGCGTACCGGCATCCAGTGCAGCGTTGCGGATGATCCCGGCTCCTGCGTGGCCTACGGCTGCGGCAAGAGCTTGGCATGGATCAACAAGATGCCCGAGGGCCCCATCAACATCGCAAGAAAGCGCCTTATGCGCGGATAAATTTCTGGGTATCTCTAAAAACTCTCTTTTGGCGTAGTGCCCGATCTTTCGCCCCAACTATTTTCTTATAAAAACCTTGAAATACATCCAGTATTCCCGCGGTTTTTAACACAAAATTTGAGGCAAAATCTCTGGGCACCCGCTCAAAATCCAGTTTTTAGAGGTACCCAATCGCCACCGCCGGAGGATCTTCGGCGGTGTGCTGTTTGAAGCAGGAGATTGTTATGTTAACTATTGCAGAAATTCTTTCTCAGGAGCTGGGGCAGAAGCAACAGTATATTGAGAACGTCATCGCCCTCATCGACGAGGGCAACACCATCCCTTTCATCGCCCGTTACCGCAAGGAAATGCACGGCGCTATGGACGATACGGTGCTTCGCACCCTGGAGACCCGGCTGAATTACCTGCGGAATTTGCAGGAACGCCGGGATGAAGTGAAGAATTCCATTGAAAACCAAGGAAAACTCACAGAAGAGCTGGCTGCCGCCATCAATGCCGCCGCAACCCTGGCAGAGGTAGAAGACCTCTACCGCCCCTACAAGCAGAAGCGCCGCACCCGTGGCTCTGTGGCCCGGGAGAAGGGTCTGGAGCCTTTGGCAGCCGCCATTTTCGCCCAGGATGGGCAGGATCCGGCAGCGCTGGCAGAAAGTTATGTAAATGAAGAAAAGGGTGTCAATTCCGTTGAAGAAGCCCTCCAGGGCGCCTCCGATATCATCGCCGAGGATCTTTCCGACGATGCCCAGATCCGCAAGGATCTGCGCACCCTGGTGAGTCGCCGGGGCAATTTCAGCTGCAAGGCCGAGGATCCGGATACCGACAGCGTTTACCGCCTCTACTACGATTTCAATCAGCCCATCAGCCGGATGCTGGATCATCAGATCCTTGCCATCAACCGTGGCGAAAAAGAGGGTATTCTGAAGCCCAACGTGGCTCTTCCCGGCAACGAGGGTGCCGCACTGGTTTGCCGTGCAGCGCTGAAGCCCACGCTCCATGTTTCCGCCTTTGTCCGTGCCGCCGCCGAGGACTCCTACGAGCGGCTTATCTTCCCCTCCATTCAGCGGGAGATGCGCAGCGACCTTTCTGACCGGGCGTACACCGGCGCCATCCACAATTTCGCTTTGAATCTGAAGCCTCTGCTGATGCAGCCGCCGGTAAAGGGCTTTGTGACCATGGGTCTTGACCCCGGATACAAGAATGGCTGCAAGGTCGCCGTGGTGGATCCCACCGGCAAGGTGCTGGACACCGCCGTGGTCTACCCCACCTTCAGCGAGCGCAGGAAGCAGGAGGCCATCACTACCCTCTCCGCTTTGATGCGCAAGCACGCCGTCAAGCACATCGCCATCGGCAACGGCACCGCCTCCCGGGAAACGGAGGCCATGGCTGTGGAAATGCTCCGCAGCTTCCCCGATGCCAGCTACATGATCGTCAATGAGGCCGGCGCTTCCGTGTACTCCGCCTCTCCCCTGGCGGCGGAGGAATTCCCGGAATTTGACGTGAATCTCCGCTCTGCCGTGTCCATCGCACGGCGGCTGCAGGATCCGCTGGCAGAGCTGGTAAAGATCGATCCCAAGGCCATCGGCGTGGGTCAGTATCAGCACGATTGCCCCCAGAAGGAGCTGGATGCCGCCCTGGGCGCTGTGGTGGAGGACTGCGTCAACGCCGTGGGCGTGGATGTGAACACCGCCTCCCGGAGCCTGCTGCAGCAGATCTCCGGCTTGAATGCCACTACCGCCAAGAATATCGTGGCTTACCGGGAGGAAAACGGTCCTTTCACCAGCCGTGCACAGCTGAAAAAGGTTCCCAAGCTGGGACCCAAGGCGTTTCAGCAGTGCGCCGGCTTCCTGCGGATCCCGGAAAGCAAGGAGCTGCTGGATAACACCGGCGTGCACCCGGAATCCTACGCCGCCGCCAAGGAGCTGCTGACGCTGCTGGACTGCAAGAAGAGCGACGATCTGTCCGGACTGCCTGCCAAGCTGGAAAGCTACGGCCCCGCCAAGGCGGCGGAAGCCTGCGGCGTGGGCGAGATCACCATCATCGACATCGCCAAGGAGCTTGCAAAGCCCGGTCGTGACCCCCGTGACGAGCTGCCGGCACCCATCCTGCGCAAGGACGTGCTGGAAATGAAGGACTTGAAGCCGGGTATGATCCTCACCGGAACCGTCCGAAATGTCATCGATTTCGGCGTTTTTGTGGATATCGGTGTCCACCAGGACGGTTTGGTGCATATTTCTCAGGTGTGCAACCGCCGTCTGCGCCACCCCAGCGAGGCTGTGAAGGTAGGCGACGTGGTGAAGGTGGTCGTGCTGGAGGTGGACGAAAAGCGCCACCGCATCAGCCTGAGCATGAAGCAGGTGAAAGAGGCATGATCAAGACCTTCTCCCCTGGGAGAAGGTACCCCAGTGCTCACACTGGGGCGGATGAGGGGTTCAATATACCGTAACACCAGTGTTTGCCCCCTCATCCGTCAAAAATCAAAGATTTTTGCCACCTTCCCCCCAGGGGGAAGGCCAAAAGCACGCTTGCGAATTGCAAGCGTGCTTTTGTTATCCTCTCAGCTCGATGATCTGGTCACGCAGGACGGCGGCGTACTCGTATTCCATCATACGGGCTGCCTCCTTCATCTGCTTTTCCAGACGGGCGATCTCCTTTTCCTTCTCCGCCTTGGTCATCTTCACGCCGGTACGTCCCCGGCGCTCTGCGGTGGCAGAGGAAATTTCGATCAAGTCCCGGACGGATTTGATCACCGTCTTGGGCACGATGCCATTGGCCTTGTTGTAATCATCCTGGATGCCCCGGCGGCGCTCCGTTTCCCGGATGGCGGCGCGCATGGAAGGCGTCATATTGTCGGCGTACATGATGACACGCCCCTCGGCATTTCTCGCCGCACGACCGATGGTTTGGATCAAACTGGTTTCGCTGCGCAGGAAGCCTTCCTTGTCCGCATCCAAAATGGCAACCAGGCTTACCTCCGGCAGGTCAAGGCCCTCACGAAGCAGGTTGATGCCCACCAAAACGTCAAATTTCGCCATGCGCAAATCCCTGATGATCTCCATCCGCTCCATGGCGCCGATGTCCGAGTGCATATAGCGCACCTTGATGCCGGCTTTTTGCAGGTAGGTGGTCAGATCCTCCGCCATTTTTTTGGTGAGGGTGGTCATCAAAACCCGCTCATTTTTGGCAGTCCGGGCGTTGATCTCTCCGATCAGATCATCGATCTGCCCGTCAATGGGACGCACCTCCACGATGGGATCCAGCAGACCCGTGGGACGGATCACCTGCTCCACCGTCTGCCCGGAGCGCTCCTTTTCATAGTCCGCAGGGGTTGCGGAAACGTAGATCACCTGGTTGAGCTTGCTGTCGAATTCGGTGAAGTTCAAGGGGCGATTGTCATAGGCCGAGGGCAGGCGGAAGCCGTAATTCACCAGGGCATCCTTGCGGCTGCGGTCGCCGGCGTACATGGCTCTGCACTGAGGCAGGGTCACATGACTTTCGTCCACAAACAGCAGAAAATCCTCCGGGAAATAGTCCAGCAAGGTGGTAGGCGGCGTACCGGGGGCTCTTCCCTGAATCACCCGGGAATAGTTTTCGATGCCGTTGCAGAAGCCGATCTCCGTGAGCATTTCCAGGTCATAGGCAGTGCGCTGGGCGATGCGCTGCGCCTCGATCAGCTTATCCCGGGCACGGAAAAATGCCACCTGCTCATCACATTCCCGCTGGATCTCCAGCATCGCCCGCTGGAGCTTTTCTCGGGATGCCACATAGTGGCTGGCAGGATAAATCGCCACATGATCGATATACCGCTCCGCCATACCGGTGACGGCGTTGATCTCCGAAATTCTATCAATTTCGTCGCCGAAAAATTCCACACGGATGGCTCTGCCCGACCAGTACGCCGGGTAAATTTCCAGGGTATCTCCCCGGAGGCGGAACTTGTTTCTTGAAAAATCCAAGTCATTGCGCTCGTAACGGATCTCCGTCAGCTTGCGCAGAATGTCATCCAGGGGACGTTCCTGCCCCACCCGCAGGGAAATGACCATGCTTTTATAATCGATGGGGTCGCCCAGACCGTACAGACAGCTCACCGACGACACCACGATCACATCCCGCCGCTCAAACAGCGCAGAGGTGGCGCTGTGGCGCAGGCGGTCGATCTCCTCGTTGACAGAAGCGTCCTTTTCGATATAGGTGTCCGTGTGGGCGATATACGCCTCCGGCTGATAATAATCGTAGTAGGATATGAAATATTCCACCGCATTTTCCGGAAAAAACTCCCGAAATTCGCTGCAAAGCTGCGCCGCAAGGGTCTTATTGTGGGCAAGCACCAGGGTGGGACGATTCAATTTTTCGATCACCGATGCCATGGTAAAGGTCTTACCGGAGCCGGTGACGCCCAAAAGAGTCTGCTCCCGCAGTCCCCAATTCACACCGTTGACCAACGCCTCAATGGCGGCAGGCTGGTCGCCGGAGGGCTTATACTCAGAAACCAACTTGAATTGATCCATAGTCCCTCCTACACGCACATCACACAGCTGCCGGGACGGTAATATCCCGACTGCACCATGGAAGTATAATCATCCTCGGACATCACCAAATGGTCTGCCAGGGTCACCTCCACCGCATCCAATGCCGCGGCGATCTTTCTTGTGACCAGGATGTCCTCATTGGAGGGCAGCGCAATTCCACTGGGATGATTGTGCGCCAGTACCACCGTAGAGGCGTTTTCCGCCAACGCAACCTCCACCACCATACGGATGGAAACACCGGCGGAATTGATGCCGCCCTCTCCCACCTGGCGGCAGGACAGCACCTTGCATTTTGCATCCAGGCAGAGCAAAAATACCGTTTCATGGGTCCTTCCCAGGAAATAATTCTGCAAATACTTGCCGCAATCCTCGGTAGTAAAAAGGGGCATATCCCCCAGCTGCGCTTTGCAGGTCTGATAGTACCGTCCTGCGGCGGGGATCATTTTCAGATAGGTTGCGGCGTTGATACCGATGCCCTCCACCGCCGTCAGCTCCTCCACCCGGGCATCCAGCACCTGGGGCAAGCTGCCAAACCGCTTCAGCAGCCGGTGGGCAAGCACGTTGGTATCCTGCCGGGGAATACAATAGAACAAAAGCAGCTCCAAAACCTGCACGTCGGTGAAGCCATCCAGTCCCTGCTCCAGGAACCGATCCTTCAACCGCTGACGGTGACCGTCGTGAACAGACATATTTTTCACCTCCGCAATGGATTTCCCTTGCTATTTTGGTCGATACCAGTTAGAATAGAAATGTCGAAATTTGTCGACGAAAGAATCGCTGAATTCTGCGCATGATATACCGCAAGGAGGTTTGTCATGGAAGAACAAAAAGACATCTTGCATTTTATGACACAGCCGGCATTTCTTGTGGAAGACGGCTGCATTACCCAACTGAATACCGCCGCCGCATCGCTGATGCTGGGGGTCGGCACCAAGCTGGACCTGCCGGAAGGTACTGAGCCAGACGCGCTTCAGGAGGGCTGTCTGTATCTGACCTTGAACCACGCCGGTCAGACCTTGGGTGCCTCCGTGCATCCTTATCAGCAGGGCTTGCTGTTTGTCATTTCCTCCGAATCCGAGCAGGCTGAGCTGCGGGCGCTGTCGCTCACCGCTGCCGGTATGCGTCAGCCCCTTACGGAAATGGTGCAGGCCGCCAGCGGCTTGAAGGGCTTGGTGGATGCCGCCGCTCAGCCGGAGGCTATGGCGTATCTTGCACAGCTCAACAAGCATATCTACGGGCTCCACAGAATGATCGGAAACATGTCCGATGCCGCCCGTTATGCCGCCGAAGCCCAGGGCAATTTCACCTGCCAGGATGTGGTGGCGCTGGTGGAAGAGTATTTCGACCACGCCCAGACCTTGCTTGCCCACAGCAAGCTGCGGCTGGAATACCAGCTGCCCAACGAATCCATTCTTTGTATGGTGGATTTGCAGCTTTTGGAGCGGGCCGTATACAACATGATCTCCAACGCCGCAAAATTCTCCCACGAAGGCGACACCATCCATGCCGGTCTGAGCCGAAAGGGTCAGCGTCTGCAGCTTTGGGTGGAAAATGCCGGCGGCATTCCCGGAGAGATTTTGACGAACGCGTTCACCCGGTATCAGCGCATGCCGAGTATCGAGGAAGGGCGTATCGGTCTGGGACTGGGACTGGTGATGGTACGCACCGCCGCCAGCATCCACAAGGGCACCGTGCTGATCACCCAACCCAATGGCGGTACCCGGGTGACCCTCAGCTTCCCCATCGACCAGGGGCGCAACACGCCTTTGCGTTCCCCGGCGCTCCCCCTGGACTATGCCGGTGAGCGGGATCACGCCCTGGTTGAGCTGGCGGACGTACTCCCCGCCTGCCTGTATATCGATGCTTTTTAATTTATCCTGTCATTGCGAACCAGTGACCGATGTCACTGGTGTGGCGATCTCCTAAGATTTCAGGGATTCCCACGCCAGTGTGGCACTGGCTCGGAATGACAGTTTTTTGTTATAGATACGGCTTCAGGTAGGCGCCGGTATAGCTGCCTTCCGTGGCTGCCACCTGCTCCGGTGTGCCCTGCGCCACCACATAGCCGCCATCGTTGCCGCCTTCGGGGCCCAAATCGATGATGTGGTCGGCATTTTTGATCACGTCCAGATTATGCTCGATGACCAGCACCGTGTTGCCTGCGTCAACAAGCCGCTGCAGTACCTCGATGAGCTTATGCACATCCGCCGCGTGAAGACCCGTGGTAGGCTCGTCCAAAATATAGATGGTGCGTCCCGTGGACACCCGTGCCAGCTCCGTTGCCAGCTTCACACGCTGTGCCTCGCCGCCGGAAAGAGTGGTGCTGGACTGACCCAATTTCACATATCCAAGCCCAACTTCCACAAGAGTTTGGGCTTTTCTACGTATTTTCGGAAGATTTTCGAAGAATTCCACCGCTTCCTCGGCGGTCATATCCAGCACCTGGGAAATGTTCTTCCCCTTGTACTGAACCTCCAGGGTTTCCCGGTTGTACCGGGCGCCCCGGCAGACCTCGCAGGGCACATACACGTCCGCCAGGAAGTGCATCTCGATCTTCACCAGGCCATCACCGCTGCAGGCTTCGCACCGTCCGCCCTTCACATTGAAGGAAAAACGACCGGGGCCATAGCCACGAATCCTCGCATCGTTGGTGGAGGCAAACAGATCCCGGATATCGTTGAACAGCCCGGTATAGGTGGCAGGATTGGAGCGAGGCGTTCTGCCGATGGGGCTTTGATCGATGTCGATGACCTTGTCCAAATGCTCCATGCCCTCCACGCACCGGCATTGGCCGGGACGGGTACGGGCGTGGTTCAGTCTTCCCAAAAGGGTCTTGTTCAGCACCTCTCCCACCAGGCTGGACTTGCCGGAACCGGACACACCGGTAACGCAGGTCAAAGTGCCCAAAGGAATGTCAACATCAATATTCTTCAGATTATTCTCCGCCGCCTCCCGGACAGACAGACATTTGCCGTTACCGGCACGTCTTGCGGCGGGCACGGGGATCTTCTTCACGCCGGACAGATACTGTCCCGTAACGGATCGGGGCTCGGCGATGATCTCATCCAAAGTGCCGGTGGCTACGATCTCGCCGCCACGGCTGCCTGCGCCGGGACCCACATCTACAATGAAGTCCGCCGCACGCATGGTATCCTCGTCATGCTCCACCACGATGAGGGTATTGCCCAGATCCCGCAGGCTCCGGAGCGTTCCCAACAGCTTATCGTTATCCCGCTGGTGCAGGCCGATAGACGGCTCATCCAGAATATACAGCACGCCCATCAAGGATGAACCGATCTGGGTCGCAAGGCGGATGCGCTGACTCTCGCCGCCGGACAGGGTACCGGCAGACCGGGAAAGGGTCAGATATTGCAACCCCACGTCCATCAAAAACTGCAGCCGGGACTTTATTTCCCGAACAATTTGTTCCGCAACCACAGCCATGCTCCCCTCCAAATGGAGGTTTTCTACGAATTCCAGCTCCTCCCGGACACTCATGCGGCAGAAATCCATGATGCCGATGCCGCCAACGGTCACCGCCCGGGCGATCTCCGAAAGTCGGTCGCCGTGACAACGGGGACACGGCGCGCTGGACATACACTCCTCCAGCTCCTTGCGGACAGAATCGGACTGGGTTTCCCGGTAGCGCCGGGAAATATTATTGAGAATACCCTCAAAGGGCTGCTCCAACACGCCCATGCCGTTGCCACGGTTGTAGGTCATGCGCAGCTTCTCCCCCTTGGTGCCGTTGAGGATCACGTCCAGCGCCTCCTCCGGCAGCTCCCCAATGGGAGCGGTGAGGGAAAAATGATATTTTTGCGCCAGGGCTTCAAAATACATTCTGAAAATGGAATCCGTCCGGGCACTGTTCCAGCCGGACACCTGAATAGCGCCGTCAAAGACGGATTTCGCCTTATCCGGGATCACCAGCGCCGGGTCGGCAACGAGGCGAAAGCCCAGTCCGGTGCAATCCGGGCAGGCACCGGCAGGATTGTTGAAGGAGAACATCCGGGGCTCCAGCTCCGTAAGGCTGATACCGCAGTCCTCGCAGGCATAATTCTGAGAAAAGCTCAGCTCCTCCCCGGATTGGGGCAGCTCAATGACCACCAGTCCACCGGAATGGGCGCAGGCGGTTTCGATAGAATCCGTAATGCGCCGGCGCTGACCATCCTTGATAACCAGGCGGTCCACCACCAGCTCGATGTTGTGCTTTTTATTCTTCTCGCAGGGGATCTGTTCATTCAGATCGTACAAGATCCCATCCACCCGGACACGGGCAAAGCCACCCTTCCGGGCATCCTCAAAGACCTTTTGGTGCTCGCCCTTTTTGCCCCGGATCACCGGAGAAAGGACGATGAACCGGGTCCCCTCTCCCAGTGCCTCCACCCGATCCACGATCTGATCGATGGTCTGGCGGCTGATCTCCTTGCCGCACTTGGGACAATGGGGAACGCCCACCCGTGCCCACAGCAGACGCAGGTAGTCGTAGATCTCCGTGACCGTGCCCACGGTGGAGCGGGGGTTTTTGGAGGTAGTTTTCTGGTCAATGGAAATCGCCGGAGAAAGACCGTCGATGGAATCCACATCCGGCTTGTCCATCTGACCCAAAAACTGCCGTGCGTAGGAGCTGAGGCTCTCCACATACCGGCGCTGACCCTCGGCGTAAATGGTGTCGAAGGCAAGACTGGACTTGCCGGAACCGGACAGTCCGGTGAACACCACCAGCTTATCTCTGGGGATGGTCAGCTCGATATTTTTCAGGTTATTTTCCCGTGCGCCTTTGATATGAATCTTCTCGTGCATAGCCGCACCCCGTTTCGTAGTTTATCGATTTATTATACCACATATCACATATCCTTACAAGACAAATATTCGAAAGATTTTTGAAAAGCCTCCCCTTGAGGGGAGGTGCCCAGTGCGCACACTGGGCGGAGGGGTGAATGCAAAGAACAGCAACACCCCTCAGTCAGCTTCGCTGACAGGGGAGCCTTAAAAAAGCGCACCGCGGAGAGCGGTGCGCTTGCAATATTAAAGCTCGCAGTTGCCCACAGTTCTGGGGAAAGGCAGAACATCACGGATATTGCCCATACCGGTCAGGTACATGACGCAGCGCTCAAAGCCCAGGCCGAAGCCGGCGTGACGGGCAGAGCCGTACTTACGCAGATCCATGTAGAAGCCGTAGTCCTCGGGGTTCATACCCAGCTCCTCGATGCGGCTTTTCAGAATCTCGTAATCGTCCTCACGCTGAGAGCCGCCGATGATCTCGCCGATGCCGGGAACCAGACAGTCCATAGCGGCGACGGTCTTGCCGTCGGGGTTCAGCTTCATGTAGAAAGCCTTGATCTCCTTGGGGTAATCGGTGACGAACACGGGACGCTTGAACACCACCTCGGTCAGATAGCGCTCATGCTCCGTCTGCAGGTCGCTGCCCCAGTGGACGGGATAGTCAAACTCATCGTTGTGCTTCTCCAGGATCTCAATAGCCTCGGTGTAGGTGACACGACCGAAGTCGGAGTTCATAACATGGTTCAGCCGCTCCAGCAGACCCTTATCCACAAACTGGTTGAAGAACGCCATCTCCTCGGGAGCCTTTTCCAGCACATAGGCGATGATGTACTTGATCATATCCTCAGCCAGGCGCATATCGTCCTGCAAATCAGCAAAAGCGATCTCCGGCTCGATCATCCAGAACTCAGCGGCATGACGGGTGGTGTTGGAGTTTTCGGCACGGAAGGTGGGGCCAAAGGTGTAGATGTTGCGGAAAGCCATGGCGAAGGTCTCGCCGTTGAGCTGGCCGGACACGGTCAGATTGGTGGGCTTGCCGTAGAAATCCTGGGAGAAATCCACCTTGCCATCCTCGGTCTTGGGGATGTTGTTCAGATCCAGCGTAGTGACCTGGAACATTTCGCCGGCGCCCTCACAGTCGGAACCGGTGATCAGGGGCGTGTGGACATACACAAAGTCCCGATCCTGGAAGAACTGGTGAATGGCCATAGCCGCCAAGCTCCGGACACGGAACACAGCCTGGAAGGTGTTGGTCCGGGGACGCAGGTGGGTGATGGAGCGCAAAAACTCCATGGAGTGACGCTTGGGCTGCAGGGGGAAATCGCCGGTGGAAGCGCCCTCCACGGTGACGGACTCCGCCTGGATCTCAAAGGGCTGCTTGGAATCGGGAGTCAGCACCAGAGTGCCCTTGACGATCAAGGCCGCACCGATATTGATTTTGCTGATCTCCTGGAAATTTTCAATGGTATCGTTATAGACCACCTGGACGGGGGTAAAATAAGTGCCGTCGTTGAGCACGATGAAGCCAAACTGCTTGCTGGGACGGCGATTGCGCACCCAGCCGCCGACCTCGATCTGCTGACCGGCATACTTGTCGGTGTTCTTAAAAAGCTCGCGAACAGAAATCAGTTCCATGGGAATAACCTCTCTTGCTAAGAAATACAAAATGGATTATACGTCAATTCAGCGAATTTTACAAGTAGAAAGTTGCATTTTTGTAGAAATTATTCAGGTTTGTTTTCCATAAACCATGCGTAATCCGCCTTGGCCTGCTCCTCGCTGGAGGCACAAATGACCATAACATCGTCCTCAAATTCGGAATTCATGACCTCGACCGCCACAAAATCCTCCTTCTCGGGGTAGAAATAATAGGTGTAATAATATTCGCACTGGTGGGAATAAGCGCTGATCTTATTCTCTTGATCCGCCTCGTGGTAGCATTCCTCGAAGTAGTAGATCAGATAGAAGCCGTTATCCTGCTGCTCGGTGACGGTGGAAGCAGAAACCTGCCCGTCCCGAACGTTCATATAGCCCAGCACCGTCATTTCGCCGTTGAACTTCTTTTCCTTTTTGTCGGTAGCCCCCTTAATTTCTACAGGGGTCTGCCCCACCAGCTCACCGGTTTCCGGATTGAAGGCGTAGCCGGTCCAGTTGCCCTCCACATAAAGGTACTCCCCATCCAAATGGACGCCCTCGGAATGGAATTTGTTGTATTTGACAATAATGACCACTGCGGTGACGATCAGCGCCAAAAGCAACACCGCCGCAACAATGCCGATAATCAGCTTCTTTTTCATATAGCGCACCTGCCTTGTGTATGATGGTTCAGTATAACACATCTTTCCGGAAAAGGGAATAAAAAAATCACTTTTTCCCGGCAAAGATGAAAAACCTTCCCATTTTTTCATTTTATTGGCGTTTTGCCGAATTCAGCCGGTTTTTCTCACGTTTTTTCGGCGGTATTTTGCGCATATTGCTATTGAAATTTTTCCCGGTCCAATGCTATAATATGGATACAATGGCCTGAAGCGGGATGCCGAGGGCAGAAATAGATGAAAACGAGGTATTTTACATGATCGCATACGGTGAAAATATCAAGATCTTCTGCGGCAACTCCAACCCCGAGTTCGCACAGACCATTTGTGAGCAGCTGGGTCTGCCCATGGGTAAGGGTATCGTCCGTACCTTCGCAGACGGCGAAGCTTCCGTCACTTTGGAAGAAACCGTCCGTGGCGCTGACGTGTTCCTGATCCAGTCTACCTGCAAGCCCGTCAACGACCGCCTCATGGAGCTGCTGGTCATGATCGACGCCTGCCGCCGTGCTTCCGCCGGTCGCATCACCGCTGTCATCCCCTATTTCGGCTATGCCCGTCAGGATCGCAAGGCCAAGAGCCGCGACCCCATCTCCGCCAAGCTGGTTGCCAACATGATCACCGTTGCCGGCGCTGACCGTGTGCTGACCATGGACCTGCACGCCGCTCAGATCCAGGGTTTCTTCGACATCCCTCTGGATCACCTGCTGGGCGCTCCCTCCTTTGTGGAGTACTATCTGAACAAGTTCCCCGAGGAAACCTGCAACCACGATGAATTCGTCGTTGTTTCTCCCGACGTTGGCTCCGTCGCCCGTGCCCGTAACTTCGCCCAGAAGGTGCACATGGGTCTGGCCATCGTGGACAAGCGCCGTCAGAAGGCCAACGAGTGTGAAGTCATGAACGTCATCGGCGATGTGAAGGGCAAGACCTGCATTCTGTATGATGACATGGTGGACACCGCCGGCTCTCTGTGCAACGCCGCCAACGCCCTGGTGCAGTTCGGTGCTAAGGAAGTCTACGCCTGCGCCACCCACGGCGTTCTGTCCGGTCCCGCTTACGACCGCATTGAGGCCAGCGTCATCAAGGAAATGCTGTTCCTGAACACCATTCCCCAGGTTGGCAACACCCCCAGCGGCAAGGTCAAGTTCCTGGACGTGGCTCCCGTGTTTGCCCGTGCCATTGAGCACATCCACGGCGGCACCTCCATCGCTGACCTGTTCTGATGTTTGGAAAAAGCGAAAGCTGGCTGATCGTCGGTCTGGGCAATCCGGGCCGGGAATACGAGCGCACCCGTCACAACGCAGGCTTCCGGGCCATCGATCTGTTGGCGGATAAGCTGGGCTGCAAGATCGACCGGCTGAAATACCAGGGTCTTTACTGCCAGACCACCTACGGCGGCAGGAAGCTCTTTCTGCTGAAGCCTCAGACCTATATGAACCTGTCCGGTCGGTCTGTGCTGCAGCTTTCGGCATACTTTAATATTCCGCCGCAACGGATCATCGTTCTGTTTGATGACATTTCCCTCCCGCCTGGACGCCTGCGCATCCGTGGGGACGGCTCCGCCGGCGGTCACAATGGCATCAAGTCCATCATTTCCGAGGTAGGCAGCCAGGACTTCCCCAGGGTCAAGATCGGCGTGGGCGGCAAAGCCCATCCGGACCAGGATCTGGCGGATCATGTGCTGTCCGGCTTCTCCGCAAAGGAAGAAAAGGATCTGGTTTCCGCCCTGGAGCGGGCTGCGGATGCTGCGCTGCTGATCATGGATAAGGGCGTAGCGGAATCGGCTAACCGCTATAATGGCAGTACGCCGTGAATATTGTCACTTAACCACGGAAAGGGGGTATTTTCCCCCTTTCCGCATTCTTACGTGGAGAGAAATTCCCGTAGGGGCCGATGCCCACATCGGCCCACCGACAATCGCACTTGTAAATAGGGCCGATGTGGGCATCGGCCCCTACGATAAGGTGCGTATTTCCATCTAAAGGAGGCCCACATGGAACAACTTCTTTCCATATTAAATACTATCCCGGAATATGCGGCGCTGGTCAAGGCTGTGCAAAAAGGTCAGTCCGCCGCTGTCACCGGCATTGGTCAGATCAACCGCAGCCATATTCTCGCTGCGCTGCACCGGGATGTATCCCGACCCATGGTGCTCCTGTGCCAGGACGATATGGCGGCACGGCGGCTCCAGGAGGAGCTGAAGGGCTTCCTTGGCATTACTGTGCCCATCCTCCCCAGCCGGGAACTGACCCTGTACGACACCGCCGTGGTGTCCCGGGCATGGGAGCAAAATCGGCTGCGCCAGCTTTTCGATCTGAGCCGTGGGGCGACCCCCATTCAGATCCTCACCTGGGATTCCCTCAGCCAGCGCACCATGCCCAAGGACACACTGCTGTCGGCGGCATTTGCATTGGAGGTGGGCAAGGAATATGTCCTGGACGACCTGCTGGAAAAGCTCACCGCCGCCGGTTACAGCCGGTGCGGCATGGTGGAGGGTCCCGGTCAATTTGCCCTGCGCGGCGGCATTATCGACATTTTCTCCCCTGCCGCTGACCGTCCCATCCGCGCCGAGTTCTTCGGAGATGAGCTGGACACCATGGGCTTCTTCGACCCGGACACCCAACGTCGTACGGAAAATGTGGACACCGCTGTGATCCTGCCCATCGGCGAGACACAGCCCCGGCTGCATCCTGGCGGCACCGAGGGTCTGTGCAAGGATATTGCCGGTCTGATCGCACGGCAAAAACGTCGGAAAAATCCCAACGAGGAACTGATCCGCACCTTAGAAAAAGACCTGGAAAAATATCAAAATAACATTCAAAATCCAGCATCCGACCGGTATATGGCGTTGATTTATCCGGAATTTACCACGGCTACGGACTACATTCCGGCAGATGCCGTCATCGCCCTGTGTGACCAAAGCAGCCTCCACCGCAGAGCCCGTACCCGCACCGAGGAGATGGGCTTGCAGCTGGACAGCCTGCTCCAAGGGGGCATTGTGGCCGGTGAGCTGTGCGACTATGTGTGCCAGTGGGAGGACTTTTGCGAAAAGCTCACCGGGCGCACCGTGGTATATTTGGATGCCTTCGGCGGCAGCTCCTATCCGGAAGAAAACCGTCCCAAGCACCTGCTTCCCATGGTGGCAAAGCAGCTACCCGGCTACGCCGGCAGCATGGAAACCGCCGCAAGCGATCTTGCCCATTATCAGCGGCTGGATTTTTCCTGCCTTGTGCTTTGCGGCACACGCCGCCGGGCGGAGCTGCTGCAGGAGATGCTCCGGGAAAAGAATCTCTCCGCATTTTTGTGCATCCCGCTGACCAATATGCCCAAGCCGGGGCAGATCTTGCTCACCGAGGGCACGCTCCCCTACGGCATGGAGTATCCCAACTCCAAGCTGGCGGTGCTGACGGAGGGTCAGCTCATCGCCCGTGCCGAGCCCAAGAAAAAGACCAAAAAATCCGCCACCAACCGGCAAAAGCTCAACTCCTTCACCGATCTTTCCCCGGGGGATCTGGTGGTGCATGAAAATTACGGCATCGGTCGCTTCCTGTCCATGGAGCGCATCCGGGTGGACGGCGCCATCAAGGACTATATCAAGATCGCCTACCAGGGCAGCGATACCCTTTTCGTACCTGCCACCCAGCTGGATATGGTGAGCAAATATATCGGCGGCGGTGGCGAGGATGCCAACGTGCGGCTGAACAAGATCGGCTCCGACGCATGGCAGAAGACCAAAGCCAAGGCCCGGAAGGCCGCCAAGGATATGGCCGGGGAGCTGATCCAGCTCTATGCCGCCCGGAAGCGGCAGGAGGGCTTCGCCTTCGGGGCGGATTCTCCCTGGCAGAAGGAATTTGAGGACAATTTCCCCTACCCGGAAACCGACGATCAGCTTCGCTGTATCGCCGAGATCAAGGGGGATATGGAGTCCCCCACCCCTATGGATCGTCTGCTTTGCGGCGACGTTGGCTTCGGCAAGACGGAGGTTGCCCTCCGGGCGGTGATGAAGGCCATCATGGACGGCAAGCAGGTGGCGATTTTGGTGCCCACCACCGTCCTTGCCCAGCAGCATTATCAGACCGCCGTGTCCCGGTTCCGGGGCTTCCCGGTGAATATCGATGTGCTCAGCCGCTTCCGCTCTGCCAAGGAGCAGCAGCGCACGGTGCAAAATCTGCGCTCCGGAGCGGTGGATCTGGTCATCGGCACCCATAAATTACTGCAAAAGAGTATTGAATTTAAGGATCTGGGGCTGCTCATCGTGGACGAAGAACAGCGCTTCGGTGTCAGCCACAAGGAGCGGTTGAAGGAGATCTCCAAGGGTGTGGACGTGCTGACCCTATCCGCCACCCCCATTCCCAGAACCCTGAATATGGCGCTATCCGGCATTCGGGATATGTCCACCATCGAAGAGCCGCCGTCGGATCGGTATCCGGTGCAGACCTTTGTGATGGAGCACAACACCGCCATCATCGACGATGCCATCCGCCGGGAGGTTGAGCGGGGCGGTCAGGTCTACTACCTGCACAACCGCACCGAAACCATCGACCAATGTGCCGGTGCCATGCGCCGACGGATCCCGGGTCTTAACGTGGCTGTCGCCCACGGACAAATGGGCGAGGATGCTCTCGGCGATGTGATGCAGGCCATGGCGGACGGCGAGATCCAGGTGCTGGTTTGCACCACCATCATTGAAACCGGTCTGGACATCCCCAACGCCAACACCCTCATTATTGAAAATGCCGACCGGTTCGGTCTTTCCCAGCTGCATCAGCTTCGGGGACGTGTGGGACGTTCCACCCGTCACGCCTACGCCTATTTCACTTACAAGCCGGACAAAAATCTCACAGTGATCGCCGAAAAGCGCCTTTCCGCCATCCCGGATTTTCCGGAATTCGGCTCCGGCTTCAAGATCGCCATGCGGGATCTGGAGATCCGGGGCGCCGGCAATCTGCTGGGTGCGGAGCAATCCGGTCATATTATGAGTGTGGGTTACGATATGTATCTGAAGCTGCTGGACGAGGCAGTCCTGGAGGAACGGGGCGAAAAGCCCAAGGAGCCGGACTGCACCGCCGATCTCAACGTCACCGCCAATGTGGATCCGGAATACGTTTCCCGGGGCGAGGAGCGGATGGATCTGTACCGGCGCATGGCTGCCATTCGCAGCCAAAACGATGCTGACGACCTGCTGGACGAGATCATTGACCGCTACGGCGACCCCCCCAAAGGCGTGCTGAACCTCATCGACATCGCCCTGCTTCGTGCCGAGGCCCGTCAGGCGGGCATCCAGGATATCAAGCAGAAGGCCGGGGATATCCTCTTTACCTTGACCGGCATGGACTTCGAGGCCATCAGCGCCCTGTGCGCTGACAGCGGCTACAAAAACCGTGTGCATTTTGTGGCAACCGCCAAGCTGCCCACCCTGCGGCTGAAGCTGGCAAGCGGCGTGGACAGTCTGAAGCAGGCAAAAGCCTTCGTTCAGAAGTACCAAAAGTGCCGTAATATGTGAAGAAATTGTCAATTTTTCTGTAACTTCCTTACGGTTTGGTTACAATCGGTTGCTTTTTTTTGAAATCGTGCTACAATATTCCTACGATCCGAATCTCGGCTTTGCCGTATCTTGAAAGGAGAGTACCATGGGAAAATATGAAGCCCGCCGGGAAAAGGCTGAAGTGGAAAAGACCTTCAACCAAGTCACCGGCACCTCCGCACCGAAAAAGGGTGCGCCCCCTCCCAGACGCAGCGCCGCTCAGCGGGCCGCGGAAAAGAAGAAGAAAATGCTGATTTTGATCATCGTGTGCGCATCGGTTCTGACGCTGCTCATCGGACTGATCATCGGCCTGGTCATCTACAAAAACCGCAACACCGGGGAACAGACCATCCACGGAAGCGTGTATGCCGGCACCTTGAATTTGGGCGGCATGACTTTGGACGAGGCAAAAAACGCCCTGCACCTGGCCACCGATGACACCTTCACCAAGAAGGACATGGTCGTCAAGCTCCCCGACGGCACCATCACCCTCTCCCCTGCCGACACCAAGGCAGCGCTGGATGTGGATGCGGTGGCGCAGGCGGCTTTCGACTACGGTCGCAAAAGCTCCTCTACCAACAACATCATCCCGCTGCTTTCTTATCTGGAGCTGGATCTCGACTACATCGAGCAGACCATCCAGGATTTCTGCACCACCCACAGCAGTGTTATGGTGCAGCCCACCGTCACTATCGACGGCAAGCGTCCCGCATATGACAGCGAAAATCCCGACGCGCAGGTGAAGCATCAGACTCTGACCATCGTTTTGGGCGTGCCGGAGTATGTGCTGGACGCAGAGGAGATGTACAACCAGGTTTTGGAAGCCTACAGCATGAACATCTTCGAGGTGCAGTACAAGGCTCCCACCCAGAAAGAACCGGATGCGGTAGACGCTCAGGCGATCTTTGACGAGCATTGTCTTGCGCCTCAGGATGCCACCCAGGATCCCCAGACCCTGGACATCACCCCCGAGGTTTACGGCTACGGCTTTGATGTGGTCAAGCTGCAGCAGCAGATCGATGCCGCCGACTACGGCGAAACCATCACGCTGACTTTGGAATTCCTGCCTCCGGATATCACCACTGAAACCATCACCGGCGGCATTACCACCGAGATCCTGGCGGAAACCACGACCACCGACTCCATTGAAAGCGCAGAGCGGGACAGCAACATCAACAAGACTGTGGAAAAGCTGGACGGGCTGAAGCTTAAGCCCGGTGCCACCTTCTCCTTCAATGAGGTCGTGGGCACTTTGAGCCTGCGCAATGGCTTTAAGGAAGCTCCCATCAGTCAGAACAACGGCTCCGCCATGGGCGGCGGTGTCAGTCAGATCGCTTCGGCGCTGTACCGCTGCGCTTTGCTTGCGGATCTGAAGGTCACCGAACGGCATTGTCACACCTATGCAGTGGATTTTGCGGAGCCCGGTCTGGATGCCTATGTGGATGGCTCCACCAAAGATCTGTCCTTCCGCAACGATACCGACTCCGTCATCGAGCTGATCGTCACACACCAAAGCGGCAGTGTCAATGTGAAGCTCCAGGGCGTCAACGACCGTGACTATACCATTGAGCTGAAGGTGGAGATCCTGGAGCAGATCGATCCTGTCGTCCAGCTGCAGCAGATGACCGAGGACAACATCAAGGGCTACAAGGATGGCGACGTGATCCAGGAGGGCATCACCGGCTACAACGTGCAGGTCATGGTGAACGCCAAATACGAGGACAAGACTGAAAGCAACAACCTGTTCAGTGTGACCTCGGAGTATGCCTCCAAGGATACCATCAAGGTCAAGATCGATACCGGCGATGAGCCCGTTGAAGATCCCACCCAGGATCCGGGTGTCGATGATCCCACAATCGAACCCCCCACAGACGATCCCGGTGAGGGCGAGCTGCCCGGAACGGAGAACATCTCCCCCCTGGCCGCATGATATACCAACGACCATTGAGATCCTCAAATCTCAATGGTCGTTTTTTGCACTTTATATTGACACTGCACAAAAAAAGAAGTATAATGCAGTGGAATATTATCAAAAGCAGAGCATTTCCAATATTTGTATAGGATTTTTCCCAGGTATTTCCTAATTTTCTGCAAAAGGGGACATTTTTATGAAGCTGCTAAAACGTGCGTTGTCGATCCTGTTAGCTGTCCTGCTCATCGCTTCCCTATTCTCCACTGCATTCGCAGCGGAGGACGAGGATAAGAGCACCTATGTGCTGCACTACGGCGTTGCCGATGACGGTTACGACGGGCCGAATCTGCAGTATTTCAGTCCTTATGTCACCGACTACGCCATTGACGGTGCCCTCTCCTACATCCAGAGCAACATTTTCTCCCTGTACAATACCGTCACCAAAGAGGTCGTCCCCGCATACTGCACGGACATCGAGGTCGGCGCTTACACCAACCGCATTTACCGCCGGCAGAACCTGGAGGACTCCACCTACGCCGCAACCTCCGCAAGCCTGCTGCGTGCCATCGTGCTCAATGGCTTCTACATTCCCCCCATCTCCGGTGAATCCACCGAAGACCACGCAGTCCGTGTGGCTGAAAAGCTCCAGGTGCTGGGCGATGCCTGCGGTGTGGAGGATCTGACCATCGGCGAAGCCATCTCCGGTACCCAGACCGCCATTTGGCGTGCCGCCCACGGCGCCCGCCTGGAATTCACCGACTTCGTCCGCACCATCTACACCACCAAGGTCCCCAGCGCTACCAAATACTACGACCTGTGTAACGAAGAGCGGGAAAACGGTCATATCGACTACACCGTTTCCGCCTACGGCAGAGTTACCCTGGACGCAGACTGCGATGCATGGCTGTGCGCCCGGATCAAGGCAGTCTACGATTATCTGCTTGCCCTGGAACCCATCGAGGCCAGCGATCTGACCGTATCCGCCTCCTCCTTCACCAGACTGAGCAAGCCCCAGCACCAGCTCCAGTCCGACGGCACCTATAACGTCACCGTGACTACCACCGTCGATGTCAGCATGGCACCCGAGGACGCCTTGACCCTCACCGCCTCGCTGAATAATACTTATACCGCCAGCGTCCCCCTCTCCGACGGCAGCCAGACCGTCACCCTCCAGCTGGAGGATGTTCCTGCAGAATTGGCTTCTGAGGATGTTTATCTGACCATCGAGGGCGTGCAGACCGCTTCCGACGTATTCCTTTACGATGCTTACGGCGAACGTGAAGCAGCCCAGTCCATGATCGGTATGGACAACAGCCAGATGCCCGTTCGGGCAAGAGTCCTGGCCACCAGCGACCGCATTCTCTCCTTCCGGAAGACCTCCCCCGTTGCCACCGGCGACGGCAACTACGAGCTGCGCCCCCTGGAGGGCATCACCTTCGACATCTATTTGGCAGCCACTCTGGATGATTACCTCTCCGGCGATGTGACTCTGCCGGATGCCGCAAACTTCCCCCACGATGATCTGGCACAGTACACCGTCATCACCGATGCCGACGGTCGTGCCGATCTGAATCTGACCCGTCATAACCTGCCCGACGGTGTCTATTTGGTGGTGGAGCGGGAGCATCCTGCCATTGTTAAGCCCGTGGATCCGTTCTATGTGACCATCCCCACCACCAACGCGGAGGGCACCGGTCATATCTACGAGGTTTTGGTCCAGCCGAAAAACGACGTGAAGGGCGATGTCCAGGTGGACAAGGATATCAATTCCATCGGCAACGACAGCGCCACCGTCGGTCCTTACGAAACCCACTCCTGGATCATCAGCGCCAGCATCCCCGATGATATCGCCATGGGTAAGTCCTACATCATTTCCGACACCCTGGACAACCGGCTGGACTATGTGGGCAATCTGAAGGTCAACGTGGAATCCGAAGACGGTCAGACCGTTTTGGACACTTTGATCGAAGGCACCGATTACACCTTTGATCTGACGGATGCAGACTCCCTTGCCGAGGGAGCCCCCTGCGACAGCTTTGCCATTTCCCTTACCGCTGCCGGCATGGCGAAGATCGCCGAGCTTCTTGGCGAAAACAGCTTTAACGGCTATCGGCTCCGGGTGCACTTTGACGCACAGATCAACGCCAACGCACAAATGGGCAGCCCCATCCCCAACCAGGCGCTGCTGCATTACACCAACTCCGTTAACTTTGAGTTCGACGTAGAATCCGACGAGCCCACGGTGGAAACCGGCGCCGCCTCCTTGCTGAAGGTGGACGCCTCCAACCAGGACAAGCCGCTCTCCGGCGCTGTTTTCGAACTGTACCGCAAAGCCACCGCTGATGAAGTGGCATCCGGTGGGGGTGTCACCTTGATCGCCGGCGTGTCCGCACCGGTGGTAAAAGTGGCGTTCTATGACCAGCCCAGACTGACCGGCGAACGGGTCACCAGCATCACCACCGGTGACGACGGCATGGCTTACTTCTACGGTCTGGCCTACGGCGAGTATTACCTGGTGGAGACCCAGTCGCCCAACGGCTACAACCTGCTCAGCGAAGCGGTGACACTCACCGTGGACAGCACCTCCCATACCTACGACCGTACTGTCATCGTGGAAAACTACAGCGGTACGATCCTCCCCAGCACCGGTGGCATGGGCACCTGGCTCTTCACCATTTCCGGTCTTGCTTTGATCAGCATCGCAGTGGTCCTGCTTCTGCTGAGAAAGCGCAACGGCTCTGCCGCATATTGATACCTGCAGTCGCTGGCCCACCGGTCAGCGGCTGGTTTATCTTGGAAATAATTTGACAGATTTCGCCCCGTATGGTAGACTGTTTTTATACCCACTTATGCACGGAGGAAGCATTATGAAGGAAGTATTCATCAGCTACAGCACCATAGATACCACCTCTGCGGAAACACTGCGAAATGTTTTGGAAAAGAACGGTCTTTCCTGCTGGATGGCACCCCGTGATATCCCCGGCGGCTCCAACTACACCAAGGAAATTCCCATCGCCATCCGCAATTGCAAGGTTTTCGTGCTGATCCTGTCCAAGAACGCACAGCGCTCCCACTGGGTGCTCAAGGAGCTGGACTCCGCCGTCAACTGCGGCAAGGTGATCCTGCCCTTCATGCTGGAGGACTGCGCCCTAAACGATGAATTCAACTTCCTGCTCACCGGCGCACAGCGCTACTCCGCGTATCAGAAAAAGGCAGAGGCCATCGAGACCCTCATCAGCCGGATCCGCAGCATTCTGGACATTCCCGACGGTCAACCAACTCCCAAGATCGAAGCACCGGCAGCTCCCAAATCCAAGCCGGTGGTGCTGACCGACGCAGCCTGCTCCGTATGCGGCGGCTCTGATCTCAAGCCATTGAAACGCCTCAAGCGCCAGGGCTTCAAGGAATGCAGCACCCTGCTCTTCATCCCTGCGCTGGCATTCGTCTGCAGCATGATCTTCCTTTTCATCGGCGCATGGATCCCCACCCGTGGATACAGCCTGATGACGGTACTGATGCTGGTGGGACTGTTCGCAGGCGCATTCGCCGGCGCCAGGATCTCCCAGACCATCGTTCGCCGCAGCCGTCTGCGCAGCCGCGTCCGCTGCAAGTGCTACCGCTGCAACGAGTGCGGCAAGGTCTTTTTGCATAAAGAGTCCTTCGGCAGCTGATATCTATTGAATCGGGGCGGTGCTTTCCGCCCCTTTCCTTTTCGGAGTGTGATGATATGAAATACATTTTCGGCATACTGGCGACAGCCATTCTATTCCTTTTTCTGATCCTGCTGCTGGCGATCAAGCCCAGCCTTTCCAAAAAGGTCACCGTGGGTGCCCTGGCCATCGCAGGCATCAGCGGTCTGCTGATATACAGCTACGGCTATATGGTGATCACCGACAACTTTGTGCTGGCGATCCTAAAGGCCGTTTTGGCTGTGGCAGGTTCCTTTATCGGCTCCAACAAATATTCCGATCTGGATGACGTTCCCATCATGGGCACCCCCTGGATGAAGATCATCTGCACGGCCGTGCAGGTCTGCGCCCTGTACACCACCGCCAGCACCGTCATCACCTCTCTGGGCATGGAGGCGCTGAAGCGGTTGCGTCTGTGGTTTTTCCGCAGAAAAAGCCTGCATCTGATCTACGGCACCCACGAAGATGCCCTCTGCTTCGGCAGAGAGCTCGCCCAGCGCAAGGACGGCATCCTGATCTTCATTTCCGAATCTGCCGACAGCGCCGCTGACATTTCCGCCATGGGCGGCATGCTCATGACCGATTCCCACGCCATCAATGCCGACAGCAAGCTGCTCAAAAGGATCGGGCTTCGCCACGGCAAGCGCATCCTCACCCTTTATGCCATCGACGCAAACACCACCGCCAATATCCACTATGCGCAAGGACTTCTCCGCACCGCAAAGGCGCTGAACATCTCGCCAGAGCAGCTGCGGCTTGTTATTTCCAGCCGTGAGGAGCTGGCAGTCAGCCAGCTGCAGGTAACCGCCACGCAATATGGCTACGGCTTCGTCACCGCCGTGAACGAGCCCCAAATGGCAGCCCGCCTGCTGACCCTAGCCTATCCGCCCTGCGACACCATCCGTTTTGATGAGGACGGAAAAGCCGCAGATGATTTTGAAGCACTGGTGATCGGCTTCGGTCAAATCGGGCAGGCTGTTTTGAAAGCATTGGTGATGAACGGGCAGTTCGAGGGCAGCTGCTTCCGGGCATCGGTATTCTCCCAGAACCGTGCAAATACCGACGGCAGCTTTTGGGTGCAGCATCCGCAGCTTTGCTCTGAATACGACATTACATTCTATGACAACGACGGTCGCAGCCGTCAACTCTACGAATATCTCCGGGAGCACAGCAGCAAGCTGAAATATGCGGTCATCTGCACCGGCAGCGAAAAGACAAATCGCCAGATCGCCGAGGAGCTGACCCTCCATTTCCAAAGCACCGGTCTTTCCGTTCCGGTCTACACCTGCTCCCGCAGCGCCGTTGAGGCCTACGCCCCGGACGGGACGGTGGTAAACTGCCACAAGCTCTATTGCGCCGATCTGCTGTGCAGCAAGGAATTGGATCAGATGGCTATGATCCTCAATCACCGCTATCAAAGCACCGCAGACAGATCCCCGGAAGAAAACTGGATGCTTTGCGACTATTTCAGCCGGCAAAGCTGCCGTGCGGCAACGGATTTCGTCCCCGCCGTGCTTCGGGCCGCAGGCAAAAGCCATGAGGCAGTCGTCGGTGGCGATTGGCACCTGACCGAAGCCCAAAAGGAAAACTTGAGCAAGACCGAGCATTTGCGCTGGTGCGCATTCCATTACTGCATGGGCTTCTCCACCATGGGATCGGAAGAATTTGATGCCCGTGCCGAAGCCTATCGCCAGCAGTTGGCAAGCAACGGAAAAGCCACCATCCGTATCGGCAAAAACATGGCAGCCCGTACCCACGCCTGCCTGGTAGACTGGGACGAATTGGACGCACTTTCCCAAAAGGAAGCGGCGGTCACGGGAAAATATGTGGATTACAAAGCCATGGACACGGAAAATGTCCTGGCAACAGCAGCGCTTTTGCTTGCATCCACCAATAAATAAAACAAGGGTGGGTCTTTCGACCCGCCCTAAAACCTTCTCCCCCGGGAGAAGGGGCCCCCGGGCCCAAAAAGGGGGGGGGGAG
>JAZNRS010000037.1:0-28402 GCA_045590815.1 Faecousia sp. | reverse complement strand
CCCACTATCCCGATGACTTCGTGAAGCTGTTTGTTGCCAAGGCTGTGGAAAACGGCATCGATGTGATCCGTATTTAAGTCGGAGGCCAAGCGGTCTTAGGAAGACAAGACCTGATAACAACTCCTTGGGTCACAGAACGACATGGCTACGATCCGACTTCCCACTATCCCGATGACTTTGTGAAGCTGTTCGTGCAGAAGGCTGTGGAAAACGGCATCGACGTGATCCGTATCTTCGACGCTCTGAACGATGTGAACAACCTGAAGGTTGCTATGGAAGCCGCTGTCAACGCCGGCGCCATCGCTTCCGGCACCATCTCCTACACCACCTCCCCCGTCCATACCCACGCCAAGTATGTGGAGATGGTCAAGGAGCTGAAGGAAATGGGCGCTTCCACCATCTGCATCAAGGACATGGCCGGTATCATGGGCCCTCAGGAGGCTTACGACATGGTGTCCGCCATTAAGGACGCTGTGGATCTGCCCATCGACCTGCACACCCACTCCACCACCGGTCTTGCCTTCATGACCTATCTGAAGGCTGTTGAGGCTGGCGTTGACATTATCGACTGCGCCATTTCTCCCTTCTCCGGCGGCACCTCTCAGCCCGCCACCGAGACCATGGCTTACGCCCTGCGTCAGCTTGGCTATCAGGTGGATCTGGACGATGCCTGCCTGACCGCTATGGCCGACTACTTCAAGGGCGTTCGTGACGAGTTCGTCAAGGACGGCACTCTGATGCCCAAGTCCATGGCCACCGATACTCAGTGCCTGACCTATCAGGTTCCCGGCGGTATGCTCTCCAATCTGCTGAGCCAGCTGAAGCAGATGAACGCTCTGGATAAGTTCGACGAGGCTCTGGCTGAGACCCCCAAGGTTCGTGCCGATCTGGGCTATCCTCCTCTGGTCACCCCCACCTCTCAGATGGTTGGCGTGCAGGCTGTGCGTAACGTGCTGGACGGCCAGCGCTACAAGACCGTTTCCAAGGAGATCAAGGCTTACTGCCGTGGCGAGTACGGCACCACCCCCGCTCCCATCAAGCCTGAGATCCAGGCTATGATCCTGGGCGACGAGAAGCCCCTGTCCGGTCGCTACGCCGACACCCTGGAGCCCATCGTGGAGCCCACCCGCAAGAAGCTGGAGGGCATCGCCCGCAGCGATGAGGACGTGCTGAGCTACATCGCCTTCCCCAACCTGGCGGAGAAGTTCTTCGAAGGGCGCAAGGAAAAGGAAGAGAACGAAGTCACCTACACCATCACCGAGTGCTAAGGAGGTTCCAATATGGAAAATATCGGTATCCCCGAAGCCGCTGTGGTAGCTCTGCTTGGCTACGCTGTGGTGTTTTTCGGCCTGATTTTGCTGATGGTCGTGGTTATGATTATGGGCAAGATCTTTGTGGCCATCGAAAAGAAAAAGCAGGCGGCCACTGCCAATGAGCAGGTCGTCCCTGTGCAGGAAGAAGCTCCTGCCGCTCCCACCGCTCCCGGCTCTGCCGGACCTGTGAAGCTCTATGATGTGGAGCCCAAGACCGCGGCCATGATCATGGCCATTGTGGCGGATAAGATGGGCAAGCCCCTGAACGAGCTGCGCTTCATTTCCATCAAGGAGGTCAAATAATCATGAAATATAAAGTGACTCTGAACGGCCGCACCTATGAGGTGGAGGTCGAAGCCGGCAAGGCTATGCTGCTGAGCGAGTACGAGGCCATCGCTCCCGCTCCCGCCGCCGCTGCCCCTGTGGCTGCCGCACCTGCTGCTGCACCTGCTGCCGCCGCTCCTGCCGCGCCTGTGGTTACCGGCGCTGGCGACCCCGTCAACGCTCCCATGCCCGGCAACATCCTGAAGGTCAACGTTAAGGCCGGTGACGCGGTCAAGGCCGGTACTGTTCTGGTGGTGCTGGAGGCTATGAAGATGGAAAACGAGATCATGGCGCCCAAGGACGGCACCGTGACCCAGGTTCTGGTGAGCAAGGGCTCTACCGTCGATACCGGTGCCGCGCTGGTGGTCATCGGCTGAGGAGGGTAGCCAATGAATATCAATATTGGTGAAGTTCTGCTGAAATTGTGGAACGAATCCGGCTTTGCGTCCATTGGTCAGAATTTTATCGTGGATGGCAAGCTGGGCATCGGCGCTCAGAACTTGATTATGATCGCTATTGCCTGCGTTCTGCTGTATTTCGCAATCGTTAAGAAATTCGAGCCGCTACTGCTGGTTGGTATCGCCTTTGGTTGCCTGCTGACCAACCTGCCCGGTGCGAATATGTACCACCAGGAGCTGTGGGATGCCTTTATGGACGGCGAAATCGGCTACGGTACGATTTTGCATGATGGCGGCCTGCTGGATATCTTCTACATCGGCGTTAAGAGCAGCTTGTACCCCTGCCTAATCTTTATGGGCGTGGGTGCCATGTCTGACTTTGGCCCCCTGCTGTCTAATCCCAAGTCCCTGCTGCTGGGCGCTGCCGCCCAGATGGGCGTGTTCGCCGCATTCTTTGCCGCCCGTGCCACCGGCTTGTTTGATGCGCTGGAGGCTGCTGCCATCGGCATCATCGGCGGCGCTGACGGCCCTACCGCCATCTTCCTGACCACCCGCCTGGCTCCTCACCTGCTGGGCGCCATCGCTGTGGCGGCTTACTCCTACATGGCACTGATCCCCTTGATCCAGCCCCCCTTCATGCGTCTGCTCACCACCAAGAAGCAGCGCCAGATCAAGATGGTTCAGACCCGTAATGTCAGCAAGACTGAGAAGATTCTGTTCCCCATTGTGGTCACCATTTTCGTGGCACTGCTGATTCCGGATACTGCTCCGCTGATCGGCTGTCTGATGCTGGGCAACCTGTTTAAGGAGTGCGGCGTTACCGATCGCCTCAGCGACACCGTGCAGAATGCCCTGATGAATATCGTCACCATTCTGCTGTCTACCGCCGTTGGCGCTACCATGGTCGGTTCCAACTTCCTGACCGGTCAGACCCTGGGTATCATCGTGCTGGGTGTTTGCGCATTCATCCTGTCTACCATCGGCGGTCTGCTGGGTGGTCAGGTGATGTGCTGGCTGACCAAGGGCAAGGTCAATCCTCTGATTGGCTCCGCCGGTGTGTCCGCCGTGCCCATGGCTGCCCGTGTTGCCAATCTGGAAGGCCAGAAGAACAATCCTTCCAACTTCCTGCTGATGCACGCTCTGGGTCCCAACGTGGCTGGCGTTATCGGCTCTGCCATCGCCGCCGGCTTCCTGCTGAAGGTCTTTGGTGGCTGATCCCATATTATAACGTAAGAGCTGCCGTGCAAACGGCAGCTCTATTTTTTTGAGGTAAAGTGGTAAATGACTTTTTCGCGACCTAACACTAAAACACCGTAGGGGAGGGTCATTGACCCTCCCGGTGATTTTGCGGTGCAAAATCACAATTGCCAAAGGCAATCAAAATGTAGGAATCTTCCGAAAAACCGGAAATTGTGAACGATTTCCGGCGGGCGGGTCAATGACCCGCCCCTACATTAGAATTACCATTTAGTGCGCTGAACAATCCTTTACAGCAAGAAGGCACCCGGGAGGGTGCCTTCCGTTTTGATTAGCAGCAGCAGTTGGTGTTGGTCTCGCAGCCGCAGCTACAGCCGCAGCCCAGATTGCCGGTGGTGCCGTTGCCGCAGCAGAAGAACAGCAGCACCAGAATGATGATCCACCAGCAGCTGTTGCCACCACAGAAGCCGTTACCGTTACACATAATCATTACCTCCGATGAAAGATTTTTGACGGCCTGCGCCGTACATTCCATGTTATTCCCCGGCCGCAAAAAGGTGCGTAAAGCCTTCCCCTGGGGGAAGGTGCCCCAGGGCGCACACTGGGGCGGATGAGGGTCTGCCCGGAGCCCCGAAAATCTACCATGGAGGTATGATCGCTTCCTACCCAACCCTCATCCGTCACGCCTGACGGCGTGCCACCTTCCCCAGAGGGGAAGGCTTTGCGTTCTGTGAGGTGAGGTTGACAGAACATCATTGTAAAATTGCACAAAGGTGGAATTTTCCAATTGTCCATAATGCTGATTATGCACAATCAGTGATTGACATAATTGAATTACTGTGATAAAATCAAATACACTGAAAATTGGGTATGGTATGCCTGCGCGTACTCCATGGTTTTAGCTGCCAAAGGCAGTTAAAATAAAAAAATATTTTTTAAAAAAGGAAGGAAAACACAATGAAGAAGATTCTTGCATTGGTGCTGGCCGTTGTTATGGTTCTGGCTCTGGCTGCTTGTGGCACTCCCGCTGCAAACAACAACAATAACCAGGCTAACAACAACAACCAGCAGAACAACTCCTCCAACGGTCCTCAGGAAATCACCCTGACCGTTTGGGGCCCCCAGGAAGATCAGGTCGACGAGAACAGCTGGCTGAACGTCATGCTGAAGAAGTTCGAAGAGGCCTATGCTGACGAGTACAAGATCACCTGGGTTACCGGCGTTTGCGGCGAAGGCGACACCGTGACCAAGGTCACTGCTGACGTTGAGGCTGCTGCCGACGTTTACTTCTTCGCTAACGACCAGCTGGGCACCCTGATCAATGCTCAGGCTCTGGCTAAGCTGGGCGGCTCCTACGAGGAGCAGGTGAAGAACACCAACTCCCAGACTTTCGTTGACACCATCACCTACACCGACGGCGGCGTGTACGGCTTCCCCTACACCGCTAACACCTGGTTCATGTACTATGACACCCGCGTGTTCTCCGCTGACGATGTCAAGTCCCTGGACACCATGCTGGAGAAGGGCAAGGTTGCCTTCCCCATCACCAACTCCTGGTACATCTGGTCCTTCTACGCTGCTGCCGGCGGCACTCTGTTCGGCGACAAGGGCGTTGACGCTGAGGCTGGCATCGTTCTGGGCGACAAGGCTACCGACGTGACCAAGTATCTGGTCAACCTGGCTGCCAACCCCAACTTCATCAACGACGGCTCCGGCGAAGGCCTGGGCGGTCTGCGTGATGGCTCCGTTGCTGCTATGTTCTCCGGCACTTGGGACGCTGTCTCCGTGCAGGAAGCTCTGACCGACGCTGATGGCGTTTGCCACATGGGCGTTGCTCAGCTGCCCACCATCAAGCTGAACGGTGAGGATGCTCAGCTGAAGTCCTTCGCTGGCTCCAAGGCTATCGGTGTCAACCGTCAGTCCAAGAACATGGGCGCTGCTCTGAAGCTGGCTGCTTTCCTGAGCACCGAAGAGGCTCAGCTGCTGCACTACCAGCTGCGTGAGATTCCCCCCTCTGTCACCTCTCTGACCACCAACGAAGAGATCGCTGAGAATCTGGTTGCTGTCGGCCAGGCTCTGACCATGTCCAACACCTCCGTCGGCCAGCCCACCATCCCCGAGATGAACGATTACTGGGGCCCCGCTGGCAACCTGGGTACTGCTATCTACAACGGCGAAGTCACCGTCGACAACGCTGCTGAGCAGACCGAGCTGTTCCAGGACGCTCTGAACGGCACTGGCCTGTAATTTCTCAGGTTCAGATCCGCTAATTAAGTAACTCCGGCGGCGGTTGGAAATAATATTTCTGGCCGCCGCCATTTTTTCTCAGCAATCCAAAACAAAGGGGGACGGTAAAAAATGTCATCCAAAAGCTTGACAAAAGCCGCCGCTGCCCAGAAAAGAGCCGCTAATCCCTTCTCTTTGGGCAGCGCATTACGTAACGGAGGTCCTCTCGCCTGGGCATCTTGCCTGGTGATGGGTCTCGGTAACTTTGCTGCAGGTCAGATCATCAAGGGCCTGATTTTCCTGGCAATCGAGGCGGTTGCCATCTGGTATATGCTTACCAACGGCCTGTATTGGCTGCAAATGCTCCCTTCTCTCGGTTGGCTTGAAGAAACCGAGGTCTGGAGCGACGAGCTTGGCTATTACGTCTATCAGGCGGGCCATAATTCTCAGCAGATCCTGCTGTACGCAGTTGCCACTATGGCAATTATCGTAGCTTTTATCGTTATCTGGGGCGCATCTGTGCGTAGTGGCTATGAGGCCATGTACGCAAAGCGCAACGGCAAGCGCGTGCCTAAGTTCTGGGATGATATCAAGGCACTGTTTGATAAGAACGTACATAAGCTGCTCATGACTGTGCCTTTCTTGTCACTCGTCGTCTTCACCATGATCCCGCTGGTGTACATGATGATGATGGCATTTACAAATTACTCCGAAGTTGGCGGACACCTGATCCTGTTTGACTGGGTGGGCTTTGAAAACTTTAAGTCCGTTTTCAGTTCCCAGTCCGCCATCAGCGAGCAGTTCTGGAGTGTTCTGAGCTGGACCCTGATCTGGGCCTTCTTTGCAACCTTCCTGAACTTCTTCTTCGGCACCTTCGTGGCGATGATCATCAACCGTCCCACCACCAAGCTCAAGGGCCTGTGGCGTACGGTTCTGTCCTTCACCATTGCGGTGCCTCAGTTCGTGTCCCTGCTGATCATCCGCACCATGCTGCAGGAGCAGGGCATCGTGAATGCAACGCTGATCACCAATGGCTTCATCGCCGAAGGTAATGAGCTGCCCTTCTGGTCCGATACCACCTGGGCCCGTATCACGATCATCATCGTCAACCTGTGGGTCGGCATTCCCTATACCGTCATGCAGGTCACCGGTATTCTGAAGAACATCCCCGCGGATCTGTACGAAGCCGCGAAGATCGACGGCGCCAATGTCATTCAGCAGTTTATGAACATTACGCTGCCCTACATGATCTTCGTTCTGACTCCCTACATGATCACTTCCTTCACCGGTAACATCAACAACTTCAACATCATCTATCTGCTGTCCGGCGGTGGCCCCGTCAAGCGTCTGGACTACACCGCAGGTAGTACGGATCTGCTGGTTACCTGGCTGTACAAGCTGACAGTTGATAAGCGGCAGTATAACATGGGTGCGGTTATCGGTATTCTCACCTTCATTATCCTTGCGATCGTGTCTTTGGTGACCTACCGTAGCTCCGGCTCCTATAAAGATGAGGAGGGATTCAAATAATGGCTAAGAAAGTTGGTTCCATTAAGGCCAAGAGATATGTCAGCGACGTATTTGTGCATACTTTCCTGATCATCATGGCCATTATTTGGCTGATCCCCTTCATTTGGCTGGTTGCCCACAGCTTCCGCGAGACCCCCGGTCTGTTCGTTAAGACCTTCCTTCCCACTGACTGGACCTTCAACAACTATAAGCTCCTGTTCACTGAGAAGAACGTTCTGGACTTCCCCCGGATGTTCATGAACACCTTTGTCATCGCTATTTTTACCTGTATCATCAGCTCCTTCCTGGTGCTGGCGGTGTCCTACTGTATGTCCCGTGTGCAGTGGAAGATGCGTAAGCCTTACATGAACATGGGTATGGTCATCACTCTGTTCCCCGGCTTCATGTCCATGACTGCGCAGTACTTCCTGCTGAAGGCCCTGGGTCTGACCGAGGGTGACATGATCCCCTTCGCACTGGTCATCTGCTATACTTCCGGTGCCGGTGTCGGCTTCTACGTCATGAAGGGCTACATGGATACCATCCCCAAGGCTCTGGATGAGGCCGCCTATCTGGACGGCGCTACCAAGTGGCAGACCTTTATCAAGATCACCTTGCCTCTGTGTAAGCCGATGATCGTGTACCAGGTCATCACCGCTTTCATGGGCCCCTGGATGGACTTCGTGTTCGCCAAGATCATCATCCGTGCAAACTCCAAGTACTTCACCGTGGCCATTGGTCTGTGGAGCATGCTGGAGAAGGAGTATGTGGACCGCTTCTTCACTCGGTTCTGTGCCGGTGCTGTGCTGGTTGCCGTCCCCATCTCCATCCTGTACATCATCACCCAGAGATTCTATCAGGAGGCCATGTCCGGCTCCGTGAAGGGATAATGCTATGGCAAAGTCCGTTAAGAAGCTTCTGTGCCTGATGCTGGCAGTGCTGCTGTTGGCCATGGCCGGCTGCGGCAACAAGGTGGTGGACGACGGTTCTACCGACCCCACCGATCCGGTTGATAACACACCTTCTCTGGAGGACAGACTGGAGTATTACTCCAGTCTGGGCTCCAGCCCCGATGACAATTATCGCGTTTGGTACGAGATCTTTGTCTATTCCTTCTGCGATACCAACAATAATGGCATCGGCGATCTGCAGGGTGTCATTTCCAAGCTGGATTATCTGCAGGAGCTGGGTGTCGGCGGTATTTGGCTGATGCCCATTCATCCCAGCACCTCCTACCATAAGTACAACGTGGATGACTATTACGCCATCGACCCCACTTATGGCACCATGGGCGACTTTGAGCAATTGGTGGAGGAGTGCCACAAGCGGGATATCAAGCTGATCATCGACCTGGTGGTGAACCACAGCGGCAATAATAACCCGTGGTTTACCGAGGCTGTGGAGTATCTGCAGTCTTTGGACTGGGGCGAAGAGGGTAATGCTGAGGATTGCAAGTACTTTGGCTACTATAATTTCACTATGGATTTCCAGAGTGGCTTTACCAAGGTGCCCGATGCTGAGTATTATTATGAGTCCCGTTTCAGCCCGGAAATGCCCGATCTGAATCTGGATAACGAAGTCCTTCGTGCGGATATCGCCGATGTGATGAAGTTCTGGATGGACAAGGGTGTGGACGGCTTCCGTCTGGATGCTGCCAAGGAGTTCTACTCCGGCAATACTGCCAAGAATGCCGAGATGTTGAAGTGGCTGGAGGATACCGCCACCGCCATCGACCCCGAGGCATACCTGGTTGCCGAGGTTTGGGACAACTTCAGCGCCATGACCAACCATTATAAGACCGGCTTCATGAGTATCTTCAATTACCCCTTCGGTGATTACGGCGGAAAGCTGATCAAGGTGCTCAACAGCCGTGGCAACGCAACCATTGTCAATACCTGGGCAACTGCGTTGCAGACCTCCAACGAGGCATATTCCGGCGTAAGCCCGAATTACATCGATGCGCCCTTCCTGTCCAACCACGACGTTGGCCGTATTTACGGCTTCGTCAACGGTGACGAAGTGCGTGTCAAGGCCGCCGGCGCCATGAATTTGCTCATGAGCGGCGCAGCCTTTATCTACTACGGCGAAGAGATCGGTATGCCCGGTGAGGGCAACGATCCTTCCAAGCGCGCACCCATGGTCTGGACCGCTGACGGCTCCGGCGGAGAAATCTCTCTGCCTCCCGGATGCGTCCTGCCTGCTGAGGGTTACCCCTTGGGAAGTCTGGAAGAGCAGATCGATGATGAAACCTCGGTCTACAGCTTCTACCGGGAGGCAATTGCCATCCGCAATGCCCTGCCGGTGATCTCCCACGGCGATACCACCGCTGAAACCGCACTGAATGTGGAATGCATCAGCGCTGTGCGCAAGACCTGGAACGATGAGGAATGCCTCATCATCATGAATATCAATGACGAGGCAGATACCGTTGATCTGTCCGCCTATGCGGACTGGAAGATGGTGGCCACGCTGTCCCCCGATGGCAACCCCACTGAGATGGACGGTACCGCGCTGAACATGGCGGCTTACGGCATTGCGATTCTGGTTCCCGGCAACTAAGTTTGAACGCCCTTCCTGCCTGGAAACGGGCAGGAAGGGTTTTCTATTTTCAAAAGTAAACGATTGACATCGGTTACTAAAGGAGAAATCGCTATGAACAATCAGATCCAATATCGCAAGCCCACGGGCATTTCGTCCCAGGGCATCCGGATCCTGGGCTTGATCCTGCTGCTGGCAGGTGCCATCGGCACCGGCATCGTCCAGGGCAAGCTGATGACCACGGACACTTCTCTGAAAATGACCACCATCGCTTTGGTCATTGAGATCGTCCAGTGCTGCGCCATGCCGCTGTTCGTTTTCCTGCTGGTGGAGGGCGTGCAGAAGACCAAGAGCATGAAAATGTATTTTCTGCGTGTGCTGATCGTCGCCGTGCTGGCGGAGGTCCCCTTTGATCTGATCAACGCCGGAAAGGTGTTTGACTGGCGGTTCTTCAACCCCGTATTTTCTTTGCTGATCTGTATGGTCATGCTGTATCTGCTGCGCTACTATTCCCAAAAGGAAGGCAAGAATATCCTTGTCAAGGTCGTGATCGTGGGTGTCGCACTGCTGTGGACCATGTTCCAGCTCCCCACGCCCGACACCCAGCTGGAGGTTCGCTACGGCTTCATGCGTGAAAGCGCTGCGCTGCTCAGCGAAGGCTTCCCCATGGTTGTCCTGGCGGCGACCCTTTGGTTTACCCGGAAGAATAAATCCCTGCAGGTGTTCGTGGGCAGCGCCATTATGGTGATGGTCGCCATGGCGGTCCCCGGCTGGATGTACCTGCAGTATATGGGCGCACCCATCGCCATGCTCATCATCCATTTCTACAACGGCGAACCCGGCGAGGGCAATCGCTATGTAAATTACCTTGCGTATCCCGTGATTTTGATGGCCGTTTGGCTGATTGCAAAATTTGCGTTGTGATAAAGTAAGCTCCCCGTTTCCTGACGGGGAGCTTGTGGTATTGTGGAGGAATACACCATGGAAACACGAAAATTATACTATGAGGATAGCCACCTGCGTACCTTTACCGGAACAGTTTTGGAATGCGTCCCGGTGGATGAGGGCTTCCTGGTGGTCCTGGATGCCACGGCGTTTTATCCTGAGGGCGGCGGACAGGCCTGCGATGTGGGCATTTTGGGCGGCATCCGGGTGCTGGATGTCCGGGAGCAGGACGAAAAAGTGGTGCATCTTTGCGAGAGACCGTTGGAAATCGGTGCCCGAGTGGAGGGAACCATCGATTGGGAGCGGCGTTTTGACCTGATGCAGCAGCACACCGGCGAGCATATCGTGTCCGGCATCATCCACCGCCGTTGGGGTCATGCCAATGTGGGCTTCCATGTGGGCAAGGACGTGATGGAGGTGGATTTTGACGGTCCCATTCCCGATGGGGCGCTGGCGGAGATCGAGGCGGAAGCCAATCGGATTCTGTGGCAGAATATGCCGGTGCGATGCTGGATCCCCAGTCCGGAGGAGCTGCCGGGAGTGCACTACCGGACAAAACGGGCGCTGCCCTGGCCGGTGCGGATCGTGGATGTGGTGGGTGCGGACTGCTGTGCCTGCTGCGGCGTTCATGTAAAAACCACCGGCGAGGTGGGTTTGGTGAAGCTGCTTAGCTGCGTGAAATTCCACCAGGGCGTGCGCATTGAGATGGCCTGCGGCGGTCGTGCCATGGAGATTTTGAACCGTGTCTACGAACAAAATCGACTGGTTTCCCAAGCTTTTTCCGCAAAAATCATGGAAACCGGTGATGCTGCCCGGAAAATGAATGAACGCCTTGCGGCTGCGGAATACCGGGCGGCTGGGCTGGAAAAAAAGATTTTTGATTCCATTGCCGACGGATACGCGGGACGGGGGAATGTGCTGCACTTTGCCCCGGAGCTGAATCCCGGCGCCGGACGTGACCTGGCGGATCGGATCGCCGATGTGTGCGGCGGTACCGCATGGGTGTGCAGCGGCGAGGACGGGAGGTATTCTGTGTGCCTGGTGAATAAGCAGACGGATGTGAAGGCGCTGGGGCAAATGCTCAAGGAGCGCTTCGGTGCCCGCGGCGGTGGTAAACCCGGCTACTTCCAGGGCACCCTGCCGGCAACCAAAGAGGAAATTCAGAAGTTTTTTGATGAGAACTTGAGAGTGTAAAGGATTGTTTAGCGTAAAGCTTCTCCCTGGGGAGAAGCTGGCAAAAATCTTTGATTTTTGACTGATGAGGGGTCTAATGCTTGATTATTCCGCATGTCAGACCCCTCATCCGCCTCCTTCGGAGGCACCTTCCCCCCAGGGGGAAGGCTTATAAACAATCATTTACAAGAACAGAGCCTTCCCGGTTGGGAAGGCTCTGTGGCATTATTCGGGCAGGGTGAAGCGGAATTCGATGCCGGTGGAGGTGTTCCGGGCTTCGCAGGTGCCCCGGTGCAGGTGGATGATGGCCCGGGCGATGGGCAGACCCAGCCCCGTGCCTTTGACAGTCCGGGAGCTGTCCGCCCGATAGAAGCTGTCCCAAATCCGTTCCAAGGTTTCCTCCGGCAGATTTTCGCAGTCATTGGCGATGGTGAACATGGTTTTTCCTGCATGTTGGAAGATGTTCAGATGAATCTCGCCACCCTCCGGGGAGAATTTGATGGCGTTGGTGGCAAAATTGGTGACCACCTGCTCAATGCGGGCCTCGTCGGCGGTGGTGAGGAAATCGTCGGTGATGTCGTAGTGTACCGTCAGATTCTTTTCTGCCAACTGGAGATGCAGCCGGTCGAACACACGCTTCGTCAGCGCCAACAGAGAGAATTGGTCGGTTGCCAGTGTCACCTTGCCGGCCTCCAGACGGCTGAAGTCCAGCATTTCCAGCACCATAGCATCCATCCGTTCCGTTTCGCTGAGAATGGTCTGCAAATACTCCGCTTGCTTTTCCGGGGCAATGTGGGCATCCAGACCCTCGGCGTAGCTGTGGATGATGGCAAGGGGCGTCTTCAGATCGTGGGTAATGCCGGAAACCAGCTCCCGGCGACGGATTTCTGCCTCTTGCGCATACTCCAGCGCCGTGCGGAGCTGTTGATTCTCCTGCCGGAGATCGTGGATGGTCCTCTGAGTCAGCTCATACCCATCCTCCAACTGGGCGATCTCCCGCCAACGGCTTCGTCCACCCCAGTTCAGGGGACGGAAATGCTCGCCGACGTTGATGATCCGCCGCAGGGGATCCCGCAACTGCCGCCGCAGGGTGATATAGTAAAGCGCCAAAATGATTACATAAACGCAGAATGTGATCCGATAGACCGTATTCAGCTCATATATTGCCAGCTTCAGGGGATAGCACCGCAGGACAGTGGTTTGTCGAACGTCATTGCCTTGCTCGTCTTTGTGGTAGACGGTTCGGGCCAATACGGTTTCCTGAAGGTCGTAATCCTGATAATTCCCGAAAGCAACCTTTTCTGCCATGTCCTGAACGGAGTCGTAGGTTTTGCCGTAAGCTTCCACGGGACCCAGATCGATGGTTGAGTAAAAGAGCCTTCTGTGGACATTTGTGGTATAAAGGGTTATCAGCTCCCGGTCGCAGTCAGCGGTGTTATCAAAGATCAAACGCCATGTGACCCGACCCTGCTGATCCCGGGTGGGAATGTTCTGCTCAAAAAGATGGTCGTTGGTCTGCTCATAATAGACTGCGTAAACCGGGACGAAGAAGCCGTCCTCGTAATAGCCCCGGAACTTATAGGCATCCATGCCTCTATAGCTCCAAGCATGCTCATAATCCTTCAAAACCACCTGACCGTCGGGCTCGAGAATGCCCTGACTCCAGGTTTCTTCTGTGATGTAGTCGATGTACACATGGCTGTCGGCGGTGATACCGGGGGGGTCAAAGTACATACCGGTATCGAAAAAGGCTAAGGCGTAGGTTGTTTCCCGGGCATAGGTGTATTGATAGTTGGCTGAGATAAATTCCAATGGAGAGGGTATATAGTAATGGGCAGAAACACCCCAGGTGTAATCCCAGCATTTTTCCAGCATTTCGCCTCGGGTGATGGTAGTTGCGGACTCGGGAGAAAAGCTGTATCCGGCATGACGGTTAAAGCTTACATCCCATTGGTGTATTAGATCCTTGGCTACATAGACAGTCAGAATGGTCATAGCCAAGAACAAAAGAAGAAAAAGCAGGATGCCAAAACGGAGCATCAGGGCGGTTATGGTGGAAATTCGGAACTTTTTACGTTCTTTTTTCGGTTTTTTCATAGGTCACACCTCCAGTTTGTAGCCGGATTTGATGACGGTTTTGATACAGCCGGCGGCGGTGCCTAGCTTGTCCCGGAGTCGGCGAATATGGGTGTCCACCGCTCGGGCTTCGCCCATGTAGTCGTAGCCCCAGCATTTCACCAGAAGCTGTTCCCGGCTGAGAACCATGCCCTTGTTTTGCATCAGACACAGCAAAAGGGCGTATTCCTTGGGGGTCAGAGAGATTTCTCTGCCGGAAACCCAGACCTGCTGGGAGGACAGCTTTATGGAAATGTCCCCCACACACAGACGGTCAGCGGCGAGAATGCTGCCACGGCTGCGCTTGATTAGGGCGGTGACCTTGGCGTAGAGGACGGACATGGTAAAGGGCTTGGTCACATAGTCATCGGCACCCAGCTCGTAGCCCAGCAGCTTGTCATCTTCATCGGACAGCGCCGTGAGGAAAATAATGGGCACATCCGAGTGCTTGCGCAGGGTGCGGCAAACGGAAAATCCGTCCAGCCCGGGCATCATAATGTCCAGCAGGCAGGCATCGAACCGCCCGTTTTCCGCCAGCTCCAGAGCGACGGTGCCATCTGCCGCCGGTACCGGGGTATCTCCCCGGCTGATGAAGTAATCGCACAGAATCGAGCGCAGCTTCGGCTCGTCTTCGGCGATGAGAATGTAGTTGCCCATGGGACTTCCCCTCCTTTCAAGGATACTGTACCAGAGCGATGTGTATTCTTTGTGTCAATTTTAACGTTTTTGGAGAAAAATGTAAAGGGTTAATAATGCTGTCATTGCGAGGAGGCCTTTAGGCCGACGTGGCAATCCCCTACGGAGATACGCAAACCTTAGGGGATTGCCACGCCAGTGTGCGCACTGGCTCGCAATGACAGTATTTTTGTGCATCCTGGATGAATTTGTTTACAAATTCATCTATTATTTTCCGGCAAGGTGTGCTATAATGAGTAAAATGCGTAACTGTGGCATTACCGAAAAGGAGTGTTTTTATAATATGGGACTGATTACGAAGATTTTCGGCACCCGTTCCCAGCGGGAAATTAAGAAAATTCAACCCATGGTGGACAAGATCCTTGCCATGGAAGATGAATACACTGCCCTCAGCGAGGATGCCCTCAAGGACAAAACTGCCCAGCTGAAGGCTCGTCTGGCAGAGGGCGAAGATCTGGACGACATTCTCCCCGAGGCATTCGCCGCCATTCGGGAAGCTGCGTGGCGTGTGTTGGGCATGAAGCCCTACCCCGTTCAGCTCATCGGCGGCATCGTGCTGCACCAGGGACGTATCGCCGAAATGAAGACCGGCGAAGGTAAGACTCTGGTTGCCATCCTGCCCTGTTATCTCAATGCCCTCACCGGTCGTGGCGTCCATGTGGTCACCGTCAACGAGTACCTTGCCAAGCGTGACTCCGAGTGGATGGGCAAGGTTTACCGGTACATGGGTCTGAGCGTGGGTCTGATCATCCCCGGCATGAGCCCTGCCGAGCGCCGGGAGGCATACGCCGCGGACATCACCTACTGCACCAACAACGAGCTGGGCTTCGACTATCTCCGGGACAACATGGCGATCTACAAATCCGAGTTGGTTCAGCGTGGTCACGCCTTTGCCATCGTGGACGAGGTGGACTCCATCCTCATCGACGAAGCCCGTACCCCCTTGATCATCTCCGGCAAGGGTGAGGAATCCTCCAAGCTGTATGAGATGGCGGATTACTTCGTGTCCACCCTGCGCCGGAAGGTCTTCGCCAAGACCGACGAAAAGGAAGTGCAGGATCACTACGACTGCGACTACTTCGTGGATGAAAAATCCCGCACTGTGTCCCTCACCGCCGAGGGCATCGCCAAGGCGGAGAAGTATTTCGGTGTGGAGAACCTTGCCGATGCGGACAACACCACCCTCTCCCACCACATCAATCAGGCCATGAAGGCCCGTGGCCTCATGAAGCGGGACATTGACTATGTGGTCAAGGACGGGGAGATCATCATTGTTGACGAATTCACCGGTCGTCTGATGTATGGCCGTCGCTACAACGAGGGTCTGCACCAGGCCATCGAGGCTAAGGAAGGGGTCACCGTTGCCAGCGAAAGCAAGACTTTGGCGACCATCACCTTCCAAAATTTCTTCCGTCTGTACGACAAGCTCTCCGGCATGACCGGTACCGCCCTGACCGAGGAGGAGGAATTCGGCACCATCTACAAGCTGGACGTGGTGGAGATCCCCACCAACCGTCCCATCGCACGGCAGGATCGCTCCGACGTGGTGTACAAGACCGAGGCGGGCAAGTTCCGTGCCATCATCGAGCAGGTCATCGCCTGCCATGAGAAGGGTCAGCCGGTGCTGGTGGGTACTGTTTCTATTGAAAAGAGCGAAATCCTCAGCAAGCTGCTGAAGAAGGCCGGCGTGCCGCACAGCGTGCTGAATGCGAAATATCACGAAAAAGAAGCCCAGATCGTCGCCCAGGCAGGCAAATTCGGCGCCGTCACCATCGCCACCAACATGGCAGGACGTGGTACGGATATCATGCTGGGCGGTAACGCAGAATTTTTGGCAAAAAATGAGCTGCGGAAGATGGATTACACCGAGGAGCTGCTGGCTGAGGCGGATTCCTACGCCGAAACCGAGGATCCGGAGATCCTGGCCATCCGTGCCAAGTACGAGGAGCTGCTGAAGAAGTTCAAGGCGGAGATCGCCGACGAGGCAGACAAGGTTCGCAGTGCCGGCGGTCTGGTGATCATCGGCACCGAGCGCCACGAATCCCGTCGAATCGACAATCAGCTCCGTGGCCGTGCCGGCCGTCAGGGCGACCCCGGCGAAAGCCGTTTCTACCTGAGTCTGGAGGACGATCTGATGCGTCTGTTCTCCACCGACCGGGTCATGGGCATGATGGATGCCCTGGGTCTGGACGAGGATACCCCCATCGATGCCAAGATTCTCAGCAACGCCGTGGAAAATGCCCAGAAGAACGTGGAAAGCCGCAACTTCCGGGTGAGAAAGAACGTGCTGGAGTACGACGACGTGATGAACGTCCAGCGTGAGGTCATCTACGCCCAGCGGCAGAAGGTGCTGGACGGCGACAGCCTCCGGGACAATATGATGTCCATGCTGGAGGGCGTGGTGGAAAGCTCTGTGACCACTGCCGCCAGCCAGTCCGGTCGCATGGATGCGGAGGCGCTGGAGAGCCTGCGCAAGCAGTTTGAGGGAATTTACTGCCCTAAGGGCAGCCTGGTCCTGCCGGAAAAGGCAACTGTGGATTCCGTTTGCGAGGCGATTTTGGATGCCGCCAAGGCGCATTATGCCACCCGTGAAGCCAATTTCACCCCCGAGGTGATGCGTGAGCTGGAGCGCGTGGTCATGCTCCGGGTGGTGGACGAATACTGGATGGAAAATATCGATGCCATGGACGATCTGAAGCAGGGCATCGGTCTGCGGGCATACGGTCAGCATGACCCGGTGGTGGCGTATAAAGAAGAAGGCTACCAGATGTTTGAGGCCATGATCCAGGCCATCCGGGAGGAAACCATCCGCCGGATGTTCCTGGTGCAGCTGCGCCCGAAGCAGGAAGTCAAGCGGGAGCGTGTTGCCAAGGAGACCGGCACCGGCGCCGCCAACAATGCCGAGGTGAAGAAGCAGCCCGTCCGCAAGGCGAAAAAGGCCGGACCCAACGATCCCTGCCCCTGCGGCAGCGGCCTGAAATATAAGAAGTGCTGCATGCAAAAGGATAAGGCGAACTGATGCAAAGGCCCCCTTGTGCAAAGGGGGCTGTCACCGAAGGTGACTGGGGGATTGTTTACAACCCCTCCGGCAAAAATCCAGTGGATTTTTGCCACCTCCCCTTGCACAGGGGAGGCTTTGGAGCGTTCCTGTTGGAGGTGCCCCGTGACCTACAAACATAACAAAGACTTGGTTCCAAACGCAAGAGCTTTGAGAAAAAACATGACGAAGGAAGAACGACATTTGTGGTACGACTTCCTTCGAGGTTATGAAATTCGTTTTCTGCGGCAAAAGATTGCCGGTAGATATATTTTAGATTTTTACTGTCCCCAAGCCAAGCTAGCCATAGAATTGGACGGATCGCAACACTATGACCCGAAGGAAATGGTAAAGGACTCAGAACGGACGAAATATCTTAAAGAATTTGGTATTTCGGTAATCCGCATACCGAATAATGAAGTGATGTATAATTTCAGGGGTGTCTGTGAGTATATAGACTTGCAGGTAAAGCAATCCCTCAGTCAGCTTCGCTGACAGCTCCCTTTGCACAAGGGAGCCATGCGCCTACGGCGCAAAAGGAGAATCCATGCACATACAAAAAGTCGGACAATTGGAATATCTGGTATCTGAGGGGATCGGGGTGCCTCATGGATTCACCACCCGGTTGGGTGGGGTGAGCCGGGGGCATTTGGAGAGTCTGAACATTGGCATTCATCGTGGGGATGAGTGGGAAAATGTTTTGGAAAACTACAATATCCTTGGAAATGCCATGGGTTTTGACCCGGAAAAATTGGCGCTTTCCCATCAGACCCACACGGATATCATCCTGCGTGTGGGAAAGAACGAGGCAGGTGCCGGGTTATTCGCCCCGGAGCTGCCGGAGTGCGACGGGCTGATCACCAATGAACCGGGGATCGGCTTGGCGATCTTCACCGCCGACTGCACCCCCATTTTGCTCCACGACCCGGTGACCGGTGCCGTGGGCGCCGCCCACGCCGGTTGGCGTGGCACCGCCGCAGGCATCGCCGGGAAAACCGTGGCGGCGATGGTAAAGCAGTTCGGCTGCGACCCCCGAAATATCCGTGCCGCCATCGGTCCCAACATCGGTTTTTGCTGTTTCCAGACGGATTCGGATGTGCCCACAGCCATCCGGGAAGCCTACGGAAGCGAGGCGGAGAAATTTATCCGCCAAGATGGCAATAAATATTATGTAAACCTAAAGGAAATCAACGCCCTATCTCTGAAACGTGCCGGTGTCCGCCAAATCGACATCAGCACCGACTGCACCGTCTGCCGCTGTGACCGGTACTGGTCCCACCGGGTGACCAAAGGCTTGAGAGGCTCCCAGGGCGCGATCATTGTGTGCAAGGAGGGGATAATTTGAAGAAAAAACTGGCACTTCTTCTGTGCTTTGTGATACTTATCAGTATTTTTTCCGGTTGTAACACCGGGGGCGATACCTATACCCCCACCGGCAACGGACTGTCTGACGAGGAGGAGCCGGTGACCCGTCCCACCCAGGTGGTGCAGACCGCCCAGGACCGGAGCCTGCCCTACTACGCAGACCGGTCGCTGAACCCCTACACTTGCAGTGATTATGTAAACAAAACCATCCTATCCCTGGTATATCAAGGGCTGTTCGCCGTGGATGCCAACTACAATGTTGCCCCCGTTTTGTGTAGCAGCTACGAGGTGTCCCGGGACATGAAGACCTACACCTTCTACTTAGCCGAAGCCACCTTCTCCGATGGCATGGCGCTCACCGCCGCCGACGTGGTGGCAAGCTACACCGCCGCCATGACCGAGGGTGTCTACAAGGGGCGTTTCACCCATGTTTACTCCATTGAGGCCACCGAGGACGGTGCGGTGATGTTCCGCTTGAAGATCCCTTACGAAAACCTGCCGATCCTGCTGGACATCCCCATCGTCCGGGAGGGCAGCGCCGCCGAGGAGCGCCCCCTGGGCACCGGTCCTTACGCCTACAGCGGCGACCAGCGGCTGCGTCTGCGCCGACGGATGGACTGGTGGTGTAATGCGGAGCTGCCCATCGCTTCCGAGTGGATCGATCTGGAGAAGGCGGAGGACCCCATCCAGATCCGGGACGATTTCGAGGTCGCCGGACTGGGCATGGTGGCAGCCGACCCGGGCAACGACAACTATGTGGACTTCCACAGCGACTATGAGCTGTGGGACTGCGAAAGCGGACTGTTTTTGTACCTGGGCTGCAATATCCATTCGGGGGTGTTCTCCAACGCGGAGGTTCGCCAAGCGCTGACCTATGCGGTGGACCGCAACACCATTGTGGAGGAATACTACCGGGGCTTCGCCTATGCCGCCGGTGTGCCCGCGTCCCCCAAATCCCCCTACTACAGCAGCGCTCTGGCCAGTAAGATCCGTTACAACCCCATGGAGCTGTCCGGCGCCATAGCCAATGCGAACCTGCAGGGGAGCACGGTGGTGATGCTGGTCAATTCCGACGATGTGACCCGGGTGCGTGTCGCCCGTGAGATCGCCCGTGTGCTGGGGCTGTGCGGCTTGACGGTGACCATGTCGGAGCTTTCCGGCGATGCTTACCTGAGCGCTTTGAAAAACGGTCGTTTCGACATCTATCTCGGTCAGACCAAGCTGTCTGCCAATATGGATCTGTCGCCGTTCTTCGCCAGCGGCGGTGCGCTGAGCTACGGGGGCATGAATGATGCGGTGATGTATGCGCTGTGCCAGGAATCCCTTGCCAACATCGGCAACTACTACACCCTCCACCAGAAGATCCTGGAGGACGGTCAGCTGTGCCCGGTGCTGTTCCGCAGCTATGCGATCTTCGCCCAGCGAGGCGATTATACCGATCTTGCCCCTGCCCGTGACCGGGTGTTTTACTACGATCTTGGTATTTCTATGGAAGAGATTTTGATTGAAAAGGAGAACGAATCATGAAAAAAGTATTTGCGTTGATGGCGGTTTTGTGCCTGCTGCTGTGCGGCTGCGGCACGCAGGAGGAGCCCTATCTGACCATCCCCACCATCGAAACCACCACCCAGCCCACCACCGAACCCACCACCGAGCCCACCACGGAGCCGGTGGAGGATCCCACCGAGCCCACTGAGCCTCCCGTGGTGGAGCCCATCGGCTTCCCCCATCCCATCACCGGCGAGTGGCTGGAGCAGGAGGATCCCTACCTGGTGCGTCCCTATGCCGTGGTCATGGACAATGACGAGAAGGCTTCTACCCCCCATTGGGGCTGCAGTGCCGCGGATATGATCTGGGAGCTGCCTCATGAGGGCGGCACCACCCGTTGCGTGGGTATTTTCACCAGCTTCGAGGGTGTTGACAAGCTGGGTCCCAACCGTAGTGTCCGTCCCTACATCCTGAGCACCGCCATGTCCTATAATGCCATTCTGGTCCACGCCGGGGGCAGTCCTCAGGGCTATCAGATGCTCAAGGACACCGGCTGGAACAATCTGGACGGCGTGCAGGGCCCCGGCGCGGACAACTATTATCACCGGGACCAGGGTCGTCTGAATGCGGGCGTTGCTTCCTGGCACACCATGTACACCACCGCTGAGGAAGTGATCAAGTACACCTCCGTCCGTGGTCACAAGACCCAGCTGGAGAAGCAGGCGGATTACAATATGATCTTTGCGGAGGATGCCACCCCCAACGGCACCGCCGCTGAAACGGTGACCATCACCTTCAAGAGCAACGGCCGCAAGACCATCATGCACTACGATGCGGAGAAGGGCGCATACACCCGTGAGCAGTTCGGTCAGATCTATGCCGATGGCAACGACGGCACCGTCCCCTACTTTGAAAATGTCCTGGTTCTGGCCACCAAGGTCAAGACCATCGACGATTACGGCCGCCTGGGCGTGACCCTGGTGGGCGAGGGCGATGGCTGGTTTGCCTGCGGCGGCAAGATGGTTCCCATCAAGTGGAGCCGCGAGAGCGAGACCTCTCCCTATGAATATACCATGGAAGACGGCACGCCTCTGACCTTCGGCGTGGGCAAGACCTTCGCCGCTGTGATCTATACCAACGGCTCCGTCGTCGGCGAATAAAATACCAAAACACACCCCATCCGGGGTGTTTTTTGCGTGTAAATGATTGTTTAGCGCATTAAGATATGCTGTCATTGCGAGGAGCGAAGCGACGTGGCAATCCCCCACGGCGATGCGCAAATCTTAGGAGATTGCCACGCCAGTGTGCGCACTGGCTCGCAATGACATACTTCTTTTTTAGTGCGCCGTTAATCGCATAAACAATCATTTACGGTATCACCCTGCAGAAAAACTTTCCGTTCAGTCGGATTCCGACAGAATACTTTCGTCTTTCGTGATAGGATGGAGCTGAACATATTCAGGAAAGGCGTGGTACGAATGATCATGTCCGTAGGCAGCTACCTCCGCCGGGGTCAGCGGATGGTGCGCAGGTGGACATCCCATCCCCGATCTCAGCGGATCGGACGGGGGATCGGTTATTTTTTGCTGGGTTTTTTATTCAGCGCGGCGAGCCTGGGGAATGCGCCCCAGCCGCTGACGTTGAGCTTGCTGTGTGCCGGGGTCGCCGGTTGGCCGGCGCTGTTTACCGGGCTGGGCAGCTGCATCGGTTATGGCGTTTTCTGGGGCAATGCCGGTGCCCAGGGACTGGTTTGGACGGCGGCAGGACTGGTCGTCAGCCTCCTTCTAGGCGGCAGGAAGATCAGTAAGCATATGCCTCTGCTGATGCCGGCGCTGGCGGGATTGTCGGTGGCTGCATCGGGGCTGATGTTTTTGATGCTCCGGGCGGATTCTGCCGGGATCTGGATGTATTTGCTGCGCATCGGTTTGACTATGGGTGCGGCCCGGGTCTTTGCCGTGACCGCACAGCGCCGGGATCCGGTGATGGACTGGCTGGCTTGCGGATTGGGGGTACTGGCGTTGGCGCAGGTAGCGCCCATTCCCACCGTGGGACTGGGCTACATAGCCGCTGCGGCCTTGGCGGCAGGTGCGCCGCTGCCTGCGGCGGCGCTGGCAGGACTGGCGCTGGATCTGTCAAGAATCAGTCCGGTGCCCATGACGGCGGTGCTGTGCCTTGCGTTTTTGGTGCGGCTGGTGCCGGGGCTTCCCAAGTGGAGCGCCTATACCGCACCGGCGGCGGTGTATGTGGTGGTCGCCCTTTTGTGCGGCGTGCAGGAATTTGACCCGGCGCTGCCTTTGGTCATCGGGGGCTTTTGCGGTATTTTGATACCACCCCAGACCTCCCTTGCCCATCGCCGGGGTGAAACCGGCATGGCGCAGGTGCGCCTGGAGCTGGCGGCCGGGGCATTGGCGCAGACGGAGCAGCTGCTTTTGGAGGTGGTGGAGCCGCCCATCGACGAGGCCGCCATCATTTCCAAGGCGGCAAGCCGTGCCTGCGGTACTTGTCCGTGCCGGAAGACCTGCCTGGAACGGGAGGCGGCGGACCGACTGCCCACGGCGCTTTTGCACCGTCCCCTGGTCAGCTCCGAGGATATTCCTTTGGGCTGCCGCAAATCCGGACGGCTGCTGCTGGAGCTGCGCCGGGGTCAGGATCATTTCCGTACCGTCCGGGCGGATCGGGATCGGCAACGGGAGTACCGCAGCGCTGTGATCCAGCAGTATCGGTTTTTGTGCGAGTATTTGCAGGAGCTGTCCGACCAGTTACCACGGCGGCAGCGTCCGGTGAATGCCAATTATCAGCCGGAAATTTCCGTGCGTTCTGCCGGCTTGGAGGCTACCAACGGGGATCAGTGTCTGTGGTTTGCGGGCACCCAATGCCGCTACTACATCCTGCTGTGCGACGGCATGGGCACCGGGGAGGGTGCCGCCCAGGAGGGGCGCATCGCCTCGGAATTGCTGAAAAAGCTCCTGCGAGCCGGGTACCCGGCGGAGTACGCCCTGCGGAATCTCAACAGTCTTTGTGTGTTACGGGGACGTGCCGGGGCGGTGACGGTAGATCTGGCGGAGATCGATCTGGGTACCGGCAAGGCGGCGCTGTATAAATGGGGAGCGGCACCGTCGTACCTGCTGACCCATGCCGGGGCGGAAAAAATCGGGACAGCCGCTCCGCCTCCCGGTCTGTCGGTGACAGAGGTGCGGGAAACGGTGGACAGGCTGTCCCTGCGCCGGGGAGAAACGCTTCTTCTGCTCAGCGACGGCGTGGACGGAGAGGCTGCCATGCGCCGTGCCATGGAGCTGACGGGACAGACGCCTGGGGAGTTGGCGCCGAAGGTCCTGCAGTATGGTCGAGGGAACGGGTGCGACGATGCCACCGTCGCCGCGATTCGACTGTATCCCTCAGCCTTGTCAACATAATACCACCCGGAAACTGCAAATGCTGTCGAAACACAAGATGTAGGTGAAAATATTGGAGAAAAAGTACAAGATTTAGGGAAAAGCTTCCCCCTGGGGGGAAGCTGGCAAAAATCTTTGATTTTTGACTGATGAGGGGTTATAACCACTCTGCACCCCTCATCCGCCCCAGTGTGCGCACTGGGGCACCTTCTCCCCAGGGAGAAGGTTTACCCCCTCGCCAATTCCGGCGAGGGGGATTGCTATTTAGTCCAACTTATGACCGGTATCCCGGTAGGGGCTTTCCAGGGGGCTGGACTGATCCGCCTCGTCCTGGTAGCGACCCACCACCTTGGATGCCAGACCCACCGGCAGCAGCGTACCGGCACCGGCCACACAGCCGCCGGGACATGCCATGCCCTCCAGCAGATAGCCGTTGTACTTGCCCACCTTCGCCAGGGTCATCAGCTTGCGGCACTCACGCAGACCCTCGGCACCGGCGGTCTTGATCTCCAGATCCGGATGGGTCTGATGGACCAGATCCGTCACCGCCTTGGCGACACCGCCGGACACCGCAAAGCCACGGCCTGCGGCGGTACCCTCGTTGAGGATCTCTGCCGGCTCGATGGTTTCGAAATCCACTTCCTTGGCCTCGAACATACCCTGCAGCTCCTCAAAGGTCAGCACGAAGTCCACATCGGAGCGGATATCCGCCCGGATGGCCTCCAGCTTCTTGGCGGCGCAGGGGCCCACGAACACCACCTTGCAGCCGGGGAATTCCTTCTTCATCAGCCGTGCGGTGAAGACCATGGGGGTCAGGGTCATGGAAATATACTTACTTTGCGCTGGGAACAGCTTATGCACCATGGAATGCCATGCAGGGCAGCAGGAGGTTGCCATAAATGGCTGCTCCGCCGGGACTTTTTCCAGGAAATCCTTGGCTTCCTCGATGGTACACATATCCGCACCCACCGCAACCTCCACCACCCGGTCGAAGCCCAGGTGCTTCATGGCGGCGACGAATTTTTCCGGGGTGGAATGCTTGCCAAACTGACCGATAAACGCCGGCGCCACGATGGCGATGACCCGGTCGCCCTGCAAAATGGACTGGATGACCTGGTAGATCTGACCCTTGTCGGCGATGGCGCCGAAAGGACAGCTGACCAAACATTGTCCGCAGGACACGCACTTATCCTGGTTGATGACCGCTCTGCCGTGCTCGTCGGAGCCGATGGCGTCCATGCCGCAGGCGGCAGCGCAGGGGCGCTGCATATGGATGATGGCATTGTAGGGGCAGGCGGTGGCGCACTTGCCGCACTTGATGCACTTAGACTGATCGATCTTGCTCTTGCCGTTAACAAAGGAGATGGCGCCCTTGGGGCAGACCTTCTGGCAGGATGCCGCCAGACAGTTCTGGCAATTCTCCGTGACCCGGTACTGATTGGTGGGGCAGGCATGGCAGGCGTAGGGGATGATGTTGATCAGCGGCGGCTCGTAATACTGCTCGGCGATGGCGGCGTGATCCATACCCTCGGTCATGAGGTGACGGGTCTGGATGGGACGCAGATTCAGACCCATGGCAAGGCGCACCCGCTCGCTGGCGATGGCACGTTCCAGGAATACGGACTCCCGGTGCAGGGGCTGATCGCCGGGGACGATGATGTAGGGCAGATCGTCGGCGTGCTCGTAGCCGTTGCCGGAGTATGCCATCCGGGCGACCTCGGTGAATACTTTTTTGCGGATATCGGTTATCAGAGAAGGAATGCCTCTCATAGTCGGTACCTCCAATGGACATTTTTTATATCGTACCATAAAAACGTGACGGATTCCAGTCCTTTTTCAAAGAAAGTTGTGGAAAACTTGCATTTGCCCCCCAGCGTGTGTATAATGGAGAAAATACTGCGGTAAATGATTGTTTAGCGGAGTAACGCACACGCCCTTGCCCCCCGCATTTATGAGGGGGGTGGCCGAAGCGCAAGCGAGGCCGGGGGGAGTAAAAATAGTTTTTTCCCGAACTCCCCCAGTCAAAAATCAAAGATTTTTGCCAGCCCCCTCTTAAAAGCGGGGGCCAAGGGGTGCGGTGCGTTAATCACATAAACAATCATTTACACCGAAAAGGAGGAACGCGAATGACATTAATTGAAAAACGGGGAAAGCCCTGGGTGGATGGCTTACGCGGACTTGCCATGCTGTTCGTCCTCATCGGTCACTTGGGTATGCCCAATTGGTACTACACCATCACCAGCCCCATCAAAATCCCCCTCTTTTTTGCGATTACCGGCTATTTATTCCGGGATCGTGGGGGAAAGCAGCTTGAATTCTTCGGAAAACTCCTGCTTCATCTGATCCTGCCCTGGCTGATCCTTGCTATGCTGCCGGTGGTTCCCGATATCTTCACCAAGGGCGTCGGCTGCCTGTGGCTGCGCTTTTGTGACGTGGTCGCCGGCAGAGTTGCCTGGTATATGCCCTGCTGCGTCATCGCTCAGGTCATCCATTTTTACGTCCGCAAGCTGTGCCGCAATACCACCGCCATCGCTGTGGCATCGGTGCTGCTGGCGATCTTGGGATATCTGCTGGGCAGGTACAATATCCTGAATATCGTCATGTTCAACCGGGCGCTGGTATGCCAGATGTTCCTGCTCATCGGATTTCTCTTCAACCGCTGGGAGGACAAAAATGTGGTCACCGGCTGGCTGGGTGCGGTGCTGGGGTTGCTGGCCTATGGGTTGCTCTGCGCTGTGAGCATGAAGCTGTTCCCCGGTCTGAGCATGAATGTCCATATGAATTATTATTACCACATCCCCATGAGCCTGCTGATGGTATGGCTGGGCTGCCTGTCGCTGTTGATTTTGGGCAGCTGCATCGGCAAAGCCCCGGGCGCACTCTGTTTTGTGGGACAAAATACCTTGATCTTCTACATTTGGGCGCCTTATCCCTGGGCGGCAACGGTGAAGCTGATGCGGCTGCTGAAGCTGCCGGAGCTGGGGCTCTGGGCAGGCAAAGCCCTGGAGCTGGCGGTGACCATCGCCGCCTGCACCGCAATTTCTATCCTCATAAACTGGCTGATTCCTGAATTAGTTGGCAAAAAACGCAAGAAAAAGGCTTGACAAATAGCGAAGAACCCTATATAATACACTAGTCTGCGTGTGCAGACATATCCTTGCTCACGGCGCGACCGTGGGCCAAAAGTCCAAAAGGAGGTGCAAACAACATGGCTAAGATCACCGGTAAGTACGAGGTGCTCTACATCATCGACCCCGCTCAGGGCGAAGAGGGCATCGCCGCACTTGTGGAAAAGTTCAAGGCAATGGTGGAAGCGGAGGGTACTCTGTCTAACATCGATGAGTGGGGCAAGCGTCGTCTGGCATACCCCATCAACGATCTGCCCGAGGGTTACTACGTTCTGATGAACATGGAGACCAAGCCCGAGTTCCCCGCTGAGCTGGAGCGCAAGATGAAGATCACCGACGGCATCATGCGTTGCCTGGTCACCGCAGTGGAGGAGTAAGAGTATGCTCAACCACATCACCATCATGGGTCGTCTGACCCGTGACCCCGAGCTTCGCCGTACCGGCAGCGGCATCGCCGTTGCCAGCTTCACCGTGGCTGTCGATCGTGATTTCGGCAAAAACGAGAACGGCGAGAAGGAAACCGATTTCATTGACTGTGTCGCTTGGCGTCAGACCGGAGAATTCGTCTCCAAGTATTTCACCAAGGGCTCCATGATCGTGGTTTCCGGCCGGCTGCAGATTCGCGGCTGGACTGATAAGGATGGCAACAAGCGCCGCACCGCTGAGGTGGTTGCAGACAACTGCTACTTCGGCGAAAGCAAGCGCAGCGAGGGTGGTTCCTACGGTGGCAACACCTACGGCGGCAATACCTATTCCGCTCCTGCCCCCAGCTATGGCGGTTACTCCGCTCCCGCTTCTTCTCCCGCATCCGATTTCGCGATGCTGGACGATGACGACGCACAGCTTCCTTTCTAATGAACTTTTCTACAATCTTACAAGGAGGAAATGACCATGGCTAACGAACAGCGTGTTCGCCCCGGCAAGCGCAAGAAGGTTTGTGCGTTCTGCGTGGTCAAGGTGACCAGCATCGATTACAAGGACACCGCAAAGCTCCGCCGTTACCTGTCCGAGCGCGGCAAGATCCTGCCCCGCCGTACCACCGGTACCTGCGCAGCTCATCAGCGCAACCTGACCACCGCTATCAAGCGCGCCCGTCAGATCGCTCTGCTGCCCTACGTTGCTGACTAATGGCATATTACCCCCCGGGAAATTTCCCGGGGGGTTGTTTTGCTCTTGGAGTGATAAATGCTTGTTTGCCGGCAGTGCCGGCTGACGTTCTCGTGCTTGGGTGCGAGGTAGTCGTAACGCCACAGGGTACTGCTCGGTAACGTTTTTGCCTGAGAAAACTGGTTTTTCGTTATCGAGTGACACCCATCAGCCTTCGATAACCATGCAGGTTCGTAACGCGTCTTGCCGCGGGCCATGCCCGCTAAACAATCATTTACTGACGATGGATAAAAAACTGCCCATAGCCGGATGTGGAGTGACCCCAAAAAGTTAGACAAATATTTCTAACTCAAATTGTTTAAGCTGCCGAAAGGGCTTGCTGTCTGTGTAATGCAGGTGGCAAGCCCTTTAGTCTTGCCTTAATTCGCCTGTTGTTGTAGTAATCGATGTA
>JAZNRS010000036.1:0-8051 GCA_045590815.1 Faecousia sp. | reverse complement strand
CCGATTTTTGACTGAGGGATTGTTTGCTGTTACCCAATAATTTTCTGTTTTTCAATTGATGTCGTGTTACAATCCCTCCGACCTCGCTTACGCTCGGCCACCTCCCTTTGCACAAGGGAGGCGTTCGCCTTCGGCGACGGCAAGGGCATGCCCTTGCCCTACGATGGGTTACTAATATAAACAATCATTTACAAGAAGAAATGTCACGCAAAATTCACGAAGAATGGAATATTTTTCTTGCATTTTTTGTGAGATATGTTATAATACTGCTAAAAGGAGGAGTATACCATGGCAAAAGAACAACTTTCGGCTGCTTTGTCTGAGCATATGGAGCGGGAAAAGGCCACCGGCTCTTTCTTCGACCGTTCCTTCCACGACAAAATGTCCATCCGGCGTTACGACAATCTGACGCCCGATCCGGTATGGCGTCCTGCCTTTGCCAAGGACATCGACCGGATCCTCTACAGCCCCTATTACAACCGCTACACCGACAAGACCCAGGTGTTCTCCCTGGTGAAAAATGACGATATTACCCGGCGGAGCCTCCATGTTCAGCTGGTTTCCCGGATCGCCCGTACCATCGGACGTGCGCTGAATCTGAATCTGGATCTCATTGAGGCTATCGCCCTGGGCCATGACATCGGTCACACCCCCTTTGCCCACTGCGGCGAGGTATTTTTGAACAGCCTGTACAACCAGCACACCGGTCGTTACTTTACCCACAACATCCATTCCGCCCGGGTTCTGAGCAAGATATTCCCTCTGAATCTGACGCTGCAGACCCTGTCCGGCATCGCCGGTCACAACGGTGAGATCGAGCTGGCGGAGTATTGGCCCGTGCCCATGAACAGCTTCGAGGAATTCGAGGCGGAGCTGGAAAAGTGCTACACCATCAAGGGCTATTCCAACAAGCTCCAGCCCTCCACCCTGGAAGGCAACGTGGTGCGTATTTCCGACATCATCGCCTACCTGGGCAAGGATCGGCAGGATGCCACCAGCATCCAGATGCTGGAGGACAGCGCCTTTTCCGCATCACCCATCGGCGCCATCAATTCGGAGATCATCAACAATCTGGTGGTCAACGTCATTGAAAACAGCTACGGTCAGCCCTATATCAAGCTGGATGAGGAGCATTTTGCGGCGGTGCAGACCTACAAGAAGGAAAATTACGCCGTCATCTATGCCAACGAGCCGGGTCGTGTGATCCTGCAGCGGGTGGTAGAGCCCATGATGCAGGAGATCTACGAGCAGCTGCTGGAGGATCTCCAGCTGCAGAAGAAGGATTCGCCCATCTTCCGGCACCATATCGACTTCGTGAACAATTCCCGCTACACCCGGTACGAGGAATACGAAAAGACCGAGCCCAACCAGATCATCGTGGACTATATCGCCAGCATGACCGACGATTATCTCATTGATCTGCACCGGTATCTGTTCCCGGAGAGCAATTATTATGTGGAGTACACGGGCTATTTCAACGACCTGTACACCAACCGTCTGCAAGGGCAGATCAGCCTCCACGACAAGTAAAAAGCAAGTGCCCGGAGCCAAAGCTCCGGGCACGTTTGGTTATTCCATGACAGTTCCGTCGGGGTGGAGGAGGGGGAGCTTCTCCAGGTAGATCAGATCCGCCCGATCCTGGGCTTCGCCCTCGGCAAGGATCGCCATCCGACCGCAGATGATGCCGCCGGCCTTTTCCACCAGCGCCTCCAACGCGGCGAGGCTTTCGCCGGTGGAGATCACGTCGTCCACCAGCAGGATCCGCTTGCCCTTCATCAGCTCGGCGTCCGTACCGTCCAGGTACAGCTTCTGCTCCTTGGCGGTGGTGATGGAGTGGACGGAAACCTCCAAAATATCCCGCATATACAGCTTGGGACCCTTACGGGCAAGGATGTACTTCTTGTCGCCGGCCTGGCGTGCCATTTCGTGGGCAAGGGGAATACCCTTGGCCTCGGCGGTGATGATGTAGTCATACTCGGGTGCCCGTGCCAGCAGATCCCGGGCGCAGGCCACGGTCAGCTCCTGGTCGCCGAAGATCACAAAGCCGGCGATGGACAGATTCTCATTTACGGGGCAAACGGGGAGCTGCCGCTCAAGACCGGCAACATGCATGGTATAGTACATGGAAAATGCTCCTTTTAATCACAAGATGTTTTTATTATACCCGAAGTGGGCGAAAAGTCAAGAATTCAGTCGACGGTGGGCTTGGGACGGATGTCACCGGCGGCGGTAAGGGCCATTTTGGTGAGCATGGGACCGACCAGCTCGTAGATCAGCACGGAGAACAGCACGATGTTCCGGGTGATGGCGCCGTCAGCGCCGAATTCCGCCGCGACCACCACGGACATACCCAACGCAACGCCAGCCTGGGGCAGCAGGGTAATGCCCAGATACTTGCAGATGCTGGACTCGCAGCGCATCAGCTTTGCGCTTGCGGAGGCGCCCCAAATCTTACCTGCGGAACGGGCCAAAATATACATCAGGCCGATACCCACCACCGCAAGATCCGCAAACACCGTCAGATCCAGCTCAGCGCCGGAAATGACGAAAAACAGAACGTAGATGGGAGCGGTCCACCGCTCGGTCTTGTGCATGATCTCCTCGGAAAAGTCGCACAGATTGCAGAAGATCGTGCCGCACATCATGCAAACCAGCAGCGAGGAGAAGCCGATATGCAGATCGCCGAAGGTGAATTTCAGCTTGGAAAGTCCGGCGCAGAGGATCACGAAGGTGATGGCAAGACTCAGCCGCTTGGAATTGGAGTTGAAATACTTTTCCACAAGACTGAAGATCCAGCCCAGAGCGGCGCCCATCGCCAGGGATGCCACGATCTCCAACACCGGGTTGACCAGCAGCGATACCACACTCAGATCGCCGCCGCTGACCGCATGGGCGATGCCCTTGGACACGGCGAACACGATCAGACCCACCGCGTCGTCCAGCGCCACGATGGGCAGCAGGATATCGGTAAGGGGACCCTTGGCCTTGTACTGATTGATGACCATCAAGGTCGCCGCAGGAGCGGTGGCGGTGGCAATAGCGCCCAGAATGATGCAGGTGGAAATGGGCAGCTTGTCGCCCAGCAGGAAGTGCAGACCGATCAGCGCCGCATCCACCAAAACGGTAGCCGCAAGGGCCTGGATGATGGCGATGACGGTGGCCTGCTTGCCGGTTTTACGCAGCGCGCTGATCCGGAACTCGCTGCCGATGGAGAAGGCGATGAAGCCCAGAGCTACGTCGCACACCAGTCCCATAGACTCCACAAATTCAAAGGAGTGGAAACCCACGCCGGGAATTCCCAGCCGTCCCAACACCAACGGGCCTACCAGCAGACCGGCGACCAGATAGCTGGTCACGTCCGGCAGCTTCAGCCGGGAGGTCAGGCGGGACAAAAACAGACCGGCGTACATGGCGAAACCAATAGCCAGCAAAGCTTCCATGAAAAATGCGCCTCTTTTCCTTATAATACAATCAGCAATATTATACCGCTTTTGCTTCCGGATTCAAGGTCTTTTTTGCACAAAAAATAGGGAATTTCCAGGGACAAAGTTGGCAAAATAGAAGACGCACCGACGTGGCAAACACATCGGTGCGTCTTCGCAAAAGGGGTTGGAAAGAAGAGAGGTAAAAAAAGAGAAATACGGAGTCGAAAGGAAGCGGCTCACGGCTTCCGCAACCTTTCTGCTTGTATAATAGATTGAGGTTTTGAACGGCTAATTACCGGTTTGAAAACAAAATTCGACAAAATTGTGAACAAAATGTATGATTGAAAAAATGAGTCGAAGACTAAAAATAAGCTTGCTATTTTCGGTGAGTATGTTATGATATAGCTGTCCAAATACGAAAAAGGAGAATCATTATGCAAATTTTAGATCAAATTTTGGCATGGCTTGTAGGCGTGGGCACTGCGCTGATTGAGCGAGTTGTTCCTTTCTGCGTGATCGTAGGCGTGGGCATCCTGCTGATTCAGCTCGTTGTCATGAAGCTGCTGGATAAGTTCCTGAACAAGTCCAAGCTGGAGAAGGCTGCCCATAGCCTGATCAAATCTGTGGTGCGTGTGGTTTTGTATTTTATTCTTGGCCTGATTGCCGCATCTCAGCTTAAGATTGACGTTTCCAGCATCATTGCACTGGCTAGCGTACTGACTTTGGCTATTTCTCTGGCCGTGCAGTCTGCCCTGACCAATGTGATCGGTGGCTTCACCCTGCTGTACACCAAGCCCTTCATGTCCGGTGATTTTGTTGAGATCGCCGCGGAATCCGGCACGGTGCAGGAAATCGGCATGACCTATACCAAGCTGCTGACTCCCGATAACAAGCTCATCTACATTCCCAACAGCTCTGTGGTTGCCGCGGATATTACCAACTACACCGTTACCGGTACCCGCCGTGTGGATGTGGCGATTTCCGCTTCCTACAATGTACCTACGGAGAAGGTGCTGGAGGCTCTGTATGCTGCCACCAAGGTTCCCGGCGCTATGACCGATCCCGCTCCCTTTGCCGCGGTGAACAAGTATGGTGACAGCGCTATTGAGTATGTGCTGCGTGTTTGGTGCGCTACGGATAATTATTGGGATGTAAACTTCGCGCTGAACAAGAATGTCAGAGATGCTTTCGACCAGTTCGGCGTCGAAATGACCTATCCTCACATCAACGTCCACGTGGACAAGTAAAGACCAAAAAGAGTCTGCTCCGGCAGACTCTTTTTTCCTACAGAGGAGGTAAATGATTGTTTATGCGATTAACGCACCGAACCCCTTGGCCCCCGCTTTTAAGAGGGGGCTGGCAAAAATCTTTGATTTTTGACTGGGGGAGTTCGGAAAAAAACTGTTTTTACTCCCCCCGGCCTCGCTTACGCTTCGGCCACCCCCCTCATAAATGCGGGGGGCAAGAGTGGGTGCGTTGCTAAGCTAAACAATCATTTTTTCAATATTCTTTGCATAACCGGTATTCTGTGGGGCATACTGACTGTGGACAGAAAAGGACAGTACATCCACATGGACTGTGACGACGGACCGGTTGGAAGCTGTACATTTTTTGTCAAGTGTGCCGCCGCAAGCGCAGCGGTGTGGTGCGAATTGGGCAGGCGAGATATCCGCCTGCCTGTACTTATTTCTGGTGGTAATTAGCCTTCTGAAACACAAGATACTGTGGTCTTACAAAATTTGCACCGCATTTTTGGCAAAAACCTGATGCCGTACCCGTTGTCCTTGGGCGAAAACTGTGATATAATAGCAGCTAACGAAGAAAAAAGGTGTTATGCTATGAACATAGAAACCGTCACAATCGAACATGGGGATGTGCACCGTCTGCTGGCGGCAGCCAGCGGTGACGCGGCGCTTTTGTATCTGTACATCCGCAGCGGCAATGATCCTGCCCAGGCGGCGAAAGCTTTGCGGCTGAACGATGCGAAGTTGTCCTGCGCTGTGGCGACTTTGCGCCAGCTGGGGCTGTGGCAGGAGGAAAAGCGCCTACATATCGCCGCCGGTGAGCGGCCCTGCTATACGGAGCGGGACGTACTGGAATCCATGGAGCAGGAGCCTGCTTTCCGCCGTCTGTACGGGGAAGTGCAGCGCCGCCTGGGCAAGACGCTGAATACGGAAGAATTGAAGATCCTGCTGGGCTTTGTCCGGTATTTGGGGCTTCCGGAGGATGTGATCTGCGTGCTGGTCACCTATTGCCAGGAACGGGCACGTCGAAAAGGCAGCTCCCGGAATCCCTCCCTGCGCACCATCGAAAAGGAAGCCTACGCCTGGGCAGAGCAGGGCATCGATACCATGGAGGAGGCTGCTGCCTTCATCCAGCGGCAAAATGTTTACCACAGCCGCCTGGGCAATCTGTGCCGCCTGCTGCAGATCCGGGGCAGAACGATCACAGCACCGGAGGAGCGATATGCTGCTGCATGGCTGGATATGGGGTTTGAGGATGAGGTCATCACCATGGCCTATGAGCGGACCTGTTTGAACACCGGTGGGCTCAGCTGGGCGTATATGGATAAGATTTTGAAGCGATGGAAGCAGGCCGGCTTCCGCACAGCGGCGGATGTCCGTGCCGGTGACCACAAGCAGCCTCCCAAGGGCGCATCCGGGCAGCTGGGTGCGGCGGAGCTGGAGGCCATCCGTCGTGTTTTGGAGGAGGAATGATCCATGGGTTACAGTGCAGAAGTTTTACAAAGAGCCCGTGCCAGACTGGCTCAGGCGAAGGCTGACCGGGATTCGGAAAATCAGCGGCATTTGGCGGAAGCCTATAAAAAAGTCCCCCGGATCAAGGAGATCGATCTGCAGCTGCGCCGGACTATGGCCCAGGCAGCCCAGGCGGTATTTTCCTCCGGCGGCGACGTGATGAGCGCGATGGAGCAGGCGAGGGAAGCGAATCTTTCCCTGCAGAGAGAGCGTGCCATGCTGGTGGACAGCTATTTTGAGGAGGGCTACCTGGACGACAGCCCCATTTGCGACCGCTGCGGCGGCAACGGCTATGTGGGCAGCACCATGTGCGAGTGTTTGGCAGAGCTGTGCCGCCAGGAGCAGAAGAAGGAGCTGAGCCTGCTTGCCGGCGGCAAGGAGAATTTCAGCCAGTTCCGACTGGATTATTACAGCGATACATACGATCCCAAGTTCGGCGCAAGCCCCAGAGCCATCATGGAGCGGAATTTCCGCAACTGCCGCACCTATGCGGCGACCTTCTCGGAAAATGCCGGGAATCTGCTGTTCGTGGGCGGTACCGGTCTGGGCAAGACCTTTTTGTCCGCCTGCATCGCCCGGACGGTGGCGGATCGGGGCTATTCCGTGTGCTATGAAACCGCCAGCCATCTTTTTAACAAGCTGGAACGGGTGAAATTTAACGGCGATGAGGATGCCCGGAGGGATATCCAGCGGTATGCTGACTGCGACCTGCTGATCATCGACGATCTGGGTACCGAAATGCCCGGTCAGTTTGTTACAGCGGCGCTGTACAGCCTACTGAACGACCGGCTCTTGGAGGGTAAACCCATGGTGATTTCCACAAACCTGAATGTGGACGAGGTATCCCGGCGGTATTCGCCTCAGATCGCCTCCCGGCTCCACGGCAGCTTCACCCGGCTGACCTTCGTGGGCGACGATATCCGGGTGATGAAGAATCGGGGGCTTTGATGAAAACCGGAATCATTTTTGATATGGACGGCACCTTGCTGGATACCCTGGAGGATCTGCACGATGCCACCAATTATGCGCTGGCGCAGTACGGTTATCCGACCCGGACGATGGACGAGGTACGCCGGTTCGTGGGCAACGGCGCGCTGAAGCTGATCCAGCTGTCGGTACCGGAGGGAGCGGATCCCATGCCGGTGCTGCAGGATTTCCAGGCATATTACAAGGATCACTGTCAGATCAAGACCCGGCTGTATGATGGCATCCCGGAGGCGTTAGCGGCACTTGGGAAAAAGTACCCCCTGGCGGTGGTGACAAATAAGCCGGATTTTGCGGCGAAGGCCATGAGCCAGGTGCTGTTCCCCGGGGTGTATGCCCTGGGCGAGGTGGCAGGCACTCCCAGAAAACCGGCACCGGATATGGTGTTCAAGGCCATGGAGGCCATCGGTGTGGAGCGGTGCGTGTATGTGGGCGACAGCGAGGTGGACCTGGCTACCGCGCGGAATGCGGGCGTACCTTGCGTCAGCGTGCTGTGGGGCTTCCGGGATAAAGCGGAATTGGAAGAACTGGGTGCCGACTGCTTTTGCGAGGAGCCAAGAAAACTGCCGGAGCGGATCGAAAAGCTCATAGCGGCAAATGCTTGACGATTACCAAATAATGTGCTATGATTGCAGCCAGCCGCCGCTGTGGTGGAATCGGTAGACACAGGGGACTTAAAATCCCCCGGTAGCGATACTGTACGGGTTCGAGTCCCGTCAGCGGCACCAGAAACGCCCCTAACGGGGCTCAGATAAGAGATAATAGTGAATATAGAATAGATGATAGATAATGACCGCAGAACGTGGGCGTTTCTGGTGTACTATTCTCTATTCTCTATTATCTCTTCTCTATTATCTAAAAAAGCACTCGAATGAAGAAAGACTTC
>JAZNRS010000035.1:0-6792 GCA_045590815.1 Faecousia sp. | reverse complement strand
AGCGCGAAGCGCGAGCCTCCCCTGTGCAAGGGGAGGTGGTCAAAATCTTCGATTTTGACCGGAGGGGTTGTCAAAGTACCACAATCCCCCAGTCAAAAATCAGAGATTTTTGCCAGCCCCCTTTGCACAAGGGGGCCTTTGGATATCCCTCACTAGAAGCGTAAACAATCATTTGCCGTACAAGGGGAAAGAGGAAACCTATGAAACTAAAAACCACATTACTGGGGAAAACCTACACATTTCGGGACTTGAAGGACGTTCTTGCCAAGGCCAACGAAGAAAAGACCGGCGACCGGCTGGCAGGACTCGCCGCCGAATCCGCACAGGAGCGTGTGGCGGCCAAGGTAGTACTGTCGGCGGTGACCCTTGCCGACCTCCGGGAGCATCCTGCCGTACCCTACGAAACCGATGAGGTCACCCGGATCATTCAGGACGGGGTCAACGAATCCGTCTACCGGAAAATCCGCAATTGGACGGTTTCCGACCTGCGGGAGTGGATCCTTGCGGACACCACCACCGGTGCGGACATCCGCAAGCTCAGCCGGGGTCTGACCTCGGAGATGGTAGCGGCGGTGTGCAAGCTGATGAGCAATCTGGACTTGATTTATGCGGCGAACAAAATCACCGTCACTGCCCATTGCAATACCACCATCGGTCTGCCGGGAACCCTCTCCTGCCGTCTGCAGCCCAACCACACCACCGACGACCCGGAGGGCATCACCGCTTCCACTTTGGAGGGTCTGAGCTTCGGTGCCGGTGACGCGGTGATTGGCCTGAACCCGGTCACCGACTCCCCGGAGCAGGTAGGACGTGTGCTTCGCCGCTTTCAGGAAATCAAAGAGCATTGGGAAATTCCCACCCAAATCTGCGTCCTCGCCCACGTCACCGCACAGATCAAGGCAGTGCGGGACGGCGCCCCTTGCGACCTGATTTTCCAGTCCATCGCCGGTTCCCAAAAGGGAAACGAGGCCTTCGGCTTCAGCGCAGAAACCTTGGAGGAAGCTCGCCAGCTTCTGCTGACCGAGGGCACCGCCGAAGGGCCCAATGTGATGTATTTTGAAACCGGACAGGGCTCTGAGCTGTCCTCCGATGCCCATTTCGGCACCGATCAGGTGACCATGGAGGCTCGTTGCTACGGCTTTGCCAAGCATTTTTCGCCGTTTTTGGTGAATACGGTGGTGGGCTTCATCGGGCCGGAGTATCTGTACGATGCCAAGCAGGTGACCCGTGCCGGCCTGGAGGATCCCTTCATGGGCAAGCTCACGGGGATTTCCATGGGCTGTGACTGCTGTTACACCAACCACATGAAGGCGGATCAGAACGATATTGAGAATCTGGCCTCCCTGCTGACCATGGCCGGGTGCAACTATTTCATGGGCATTCCTCACGGGGATGACATCATGCTCAACTACCAGACCACCGGCTTCCGGGAAACCGCCGCTTTGCGGCAGATCACCGGCAAGACGGCCATCCCGGAGTTCCAGCGATGGCTGGAGAAGATGGGCTTCGTGGAAAACGGCCGCCTTACCCCCAAAGCCGGAGATGGATCCAGTTTGCTGTTTTAGCGGAGTCCCATTGTAGGGGAGGGTCTTGACCCTCCCTTCGCCAAAGGCGCATTGCGTAGCTGTCGCCCCATTAGGGCGACAAGGGAGGGTCAAGACCCTCCCCTACAGTGTAAATTACAGAGGATGTGAACCATGAACAAAGAACAACTCACCGCATTGGTTGCGGAGATTTTGGGGCAGATGGAGCCTCAGGTAAAGGGCGAATACGCCGTCCCCCCGGAGCAAAAGGCAAAGGCTTGCTGTCACACCGACGGGGATTTCGTGCCGGACATCACGGAGCTGGATCTGCGCAAGCTGTATCTCACCGAAAACCCGGCGGACAAGGAGCGCTTCGCCAAAATGAAGGAAAAGACCCCTGCCCGCCTTGGCTCCGGCAGAGCTGGAGCCCGTTACAAGACCCTGACTATGCTTAGGTTTCGGGCGGATCATGCCGCGGCGCAGGATGCGGTTTTTTCCGAGGTGGACACGGAATTCGCCAAAAAATATGACCTTTTGCCCACCAAAACCCGTTGCGACAGCAAGGACGAATATCTGACCCGTCCCGATCTGGGCCGCCTCTTTGATGAACACAACGCCAAGGCTATTCAGGGAGTCATCGACACGCCGCCACGGGTGCAGATCGTCATTGGCGACGGACTTTCCTCCGCCGCCATCGAGGCCAATGCCATGGACTGCATGGCGGCTCTGCAGGATGGTCTGAAACTGCGGAGCATCTCCTACAGCAAACCCATTTTCGTCCGGTACTGCCGGGTCGGTGCCGGGGATGCCATCGGTGACCTGACCGGCTGTGAGCTGGTGTGCGTGCTGGTTGGGGAACGCCCCGGTCTGGTGACGGACAAGAGTATGTCCATCTATATCACCTACAAGCCCCACACCGGGGTATCCGAATCCAGCCGGACGGTAATTTCCAACATTCACGCCCAAGGCACGCCTGCGGTGGAAGCCGGGGCATACGCCGCCGAACTGATCGAGAAAATTTTGCAGAAAAAGGTGTCCGGCGTGGGGTTGCACACATGATCCCGGTAAAAGTACTGGCCGTCCGCTACCTTGCGGGAGCGGACGAGAAACTGTGCCGGGAGCTGGGTGCGCCCAAGGGTTACCGGGCGCTGGGAATGCTCACCACCGACTGCGACGATGCCACCTATATTGCCCTGGACGAGGCAACCAAGGCGGCGGATGTGGTGGTCTGCTATGGGCGCAGCTTCTTTGCCGGTGCCGCCAACGCCTCCACCCCCAACGCCGGGGAGGTCATCGGCATTTTGGCAGGGCCTACCCCCGGTGCGGTGCGAAGCGGCATGGAGGCGGCGCTCAGCGCGCTGGAGCGGATCGGGTTCGAGGAGGTACACGGCGTGCCGTATCTTGCCCACACTGTCAGCTCCGCAGGCAGCTATCTCGCCCGGGAGGCAGGTGTGGCACAGGGGGCGGCGCTGGCGTATTTGATTGCGCCGCCGCTGGAGAGTATGTATGCCATGGATTTTGCATTAAAGGCGGCGGATGTGGTGTTATGTAAACTATTTACACCACCCAGCGAAACCAATTTCGGCGGCGGATTGCTCAGCGGCACCCGAAGCGCTTGCGCCGCCGCCTGCGCCGCATTTGCCGAAGCGGTAGCTGAAGTTGCCCGCAACCCATTGTAGGGGCGGGTCATTGACCCGCCCGCCCCAAAAAATAGCCATCGGTAATTGTGATTTTGCCTCGCAAAATCACCGGGAGGGTCAATGACCCTCCCCTACGAAATTTATAAGGAGCAACCACATGGAATTTGACAAAGACCTAGCCGCGAGGCAAGAGGCACGGCTTTTGTGTCGTCAGGGTGCCAAGGCGCAGGATATTCTGCGCGCCATGAGCCAAGCCCAACTGGATGCCATCGTGACCGCCGTGGCGACCGCATTTGAAAAGGAAGCGGCAAAGCTGGCAGAATTGGCCGCCAAGGAAACCGGTTTCGGCAACGCCAAGGACAAAACCGAGAAGAATCTCTTCGCCAGCCGGGATGTTTTGAGCGCCATCCGGGATATGAAAACCGTGGGCATCCTCCGGGAGCATCCCCAGGGGAAGCTGTGGGAGGTGGGCGTTCCCGTCGGCTTGATCGCCGCCATCGTCCCCAGCACCAACCCCACCTCCACCATCTGCTACAAAGCCCTCATCGCTCTGAAATCCGGCAACCCCATCGTGTTTTCTCCCCACCCCAAGGCGCTGGAATGTTCTTTGCAGGCGGCACGTATTGTAGAGCAGGCGGCGGTTTCCGCCGGAGCGCCGGTGGGCAGTGTGGGATGTCTGAGCATGGCATCCATGGCAGGCTGCCAGGAGCTGATGGCAGCTCCCGAGGTGAAGCTGATCCTGGCCACCGGCGGTCCTGCCATGGTGCGCGCGGCGTATAGTTCCGGCAAGCCTGCCATCGGCGTGGGCGCCGGAAACGGTCCTGCCTATGTCCACCACTCGGCGAATATTCCTCATGCGCTAAATTGCATTTTGCAGTCGAAAAGTTTCGATTACGGCACAGTTTGTGCATCAGAACAGAGTATTATCGTAGAAAAAAGTATGGAAGACGAAGTGCGGCAGGAAGCCCAGCGCCGGGGCTTTTACTTCATGGACACCGCCGAGGCCGGACGGCTGGCGAAGCTGTTGTTCCGTCCCAATGGGGCGCTGAACCCGGACATTGTGGGCAGACCGGCAACGGCCTTGGCGAAAATGGCGGAAATTTCTGTTCCGGCAGACACCAAGGTGCTGGTTGCCCGGGAACAGGAGGCCGGCCCTACCCGTCCCTACTCCATGGAAAAGCTTTGCCCGGTGCTGGCGTTTTTTGTGATGCCCGATGAGGATTCCGTTTTGCAAAAGGCCATCGAAGTGCTGACCCATGAGGGCAGCGGTCACACCTTCGCCATGCACTGCACCGATGAAAATGTGATCCGCAAATTCGCTCTGCAAATTCCCGTGTCCCGGTTTTTGGTGAATACCCCGGCGGCGCTGGGCGGCATCGGCAAGACCACGGGACTGTTCCCGGCGCTGACCCTTGGCTGCGGCGCGGTGGGCGGAAGCAGTTCTTCCAATAACATCTCCCCTCTCGACCTGATCAATATCCGCCGGGTGGCATGGGGCAAAGAGGAACCGCAGGTGGAGCAGGATTTGGTAGAAATACTCACCGCCAAAATTCTGGAACGGCTGGAGAGGTAAATGATTGTTTAGCTTAGCAACGCACCCGCTCTTGCCCCCCGCATTTATGAGGGGGGGTGGCCGAAGCGCAAGCGAGGCCGGGGGGAGTAAAAATAAGATTTTACCGAACTCCCCCAGTCAAAAATCAAAGATTTTTGCCAGCCCCCTCTTAAAAGCGGGGGCCAAGGAGTGCGGTGCTCTAATCGCATAAACAATCATTTATCGTATTGACAAATGTGACTACTTTGGGATATAATGGTTGTGTATATGAAAAAGGCTTTGACGGGAAGAGTACGTCGGGGTAGCCGGTCAGAGAGCCCCGGGTGGTGGAAAGGGGTACGGTGAATACGGCGGAACATGGTCTCCGAGCCGGGGTGTCGATAGGTAGGCATCCACGGGTACGCCCGTTATCGCGTCTTGAGGCAAATTACCCTGTCATTCTGAGCGAAGGGCGCAGCCCGAAGCCGAAGAATCTTCGCACCATTTTCACTCAGAATGTCCATATAGTGCGTAGATCCTTCGACTCGCTTCGCTCGCTCAGGATGACATGCACTGTAGGGCATTGGTATTTGCGAAACAAGGTGGTACCGCGTCAATTTTGTCGCCCTTGAAATTTTTCAGGGGCGATTTTTATTTTTCCCGGGCCGATGTGGGCATCGGCCCCTACGAAATCAGGAGGACTCTTTATGTGCAACAATTGCAAGGGTAATTACTACATTACCACACCCATTTACTATCCCTCGGCGAACCTGCATATCGGTCACGCCTACTGCACCGTGGCTACCGACACCATGGCCCGGTTCAAGCGTCTGCAGGGCTACAACGTCAAGTTCCTCACCGGCACCGACGAGCACGGTCAGAAGATCGAGGACAAGGCCAAGGAGGCCGGCATCTCCCCCCAGCAGTTCGTGGACAACATCGTCATCGGCGACCGGGGCGTACTGGATCTGTGGAAGCTGATGAACATTTCCTACGACCGTTTCATCCGCACCACCGACGATTATCACGTCGCCGCCGTCCAGAAGATCTTCAAGAAGATGTACGACAATGGCGACATCTACAAGGGCACCTACAAGGGCAAGTACTGCAAGCCCTGCGAAAGCTTCTGGACAGAGAGCCAGTTGGTGGAGGGCAAGTGCCCCGACTGCGGCCGTGAGGTGCAGGATGCCGAGGAGGAGGCCTACTTCTTCCGTCTTTCCAAGTACGCAGACCGGCTTCAGGATCTGCTGGAGAACACCGACTATCTGGAGCCCCGAAGCCGGGTCAACGAGATGGTGAACAACTTCATCAAGCCCGGTCTGGAGGATCTGTGCGTCAGCCGCACCAGCTTCACCTGGGGCGTGCCGGTGGACTTTGATCCCGGTCATGTGGTGTACGTTTGGATCGACGCGCTGAGCAACTATATCACCGCTCTGGGCTACGACAACGACAAGTACGACGATTTTGATGCCTTCTGGCCTGCGGATGTCCACTTCGTGGGCAAGGAGATCGTCCGGTTCCACGCCATCATCTGGCCCGCCATTCTCATGAGTCTGGGTCTGCCCCTGCCCAAGAAGGTTTACGGTCACGGCTGGCTGAACTTCAACGGCGAGAAGATGAGTAAGTCCCGTGGCAATGTGGTGGATCCCTACATCCTCTCCGAGCGGTTCGGCGTGGATGCGCTGCGGTTCTTCCTGCTGCGCACCTTCCCCTTCGGCTCCGACGGCAACTTCACCAACGAGCTGCTGATCGCCACCATCAACACCGACCTTGCCAACACCCTGGGCAATCTGGTTTCCCGGACTGTCGCCATGAATCAGAAGTATTTCGGAAGCGAGCTGGGCATCGGCGGCGAGTCCGCACCTCTGGACGGGGAGCTGAAGGCTCTGGCACAGGATGTGGTTGCAAAGTACGTTGCTCAGATGGACAAGTTCCAGTTCTCCGTTGCCCTGAACGAGATCTTCCGCCTGCTGGATCGCGCCAACAAGTATATCGACGAGACCACCCCCTGGATCCTGGCCAAGAGCGAGGAGACCAAGGCTCGCCTGCTGACCGTCATGAAGAACCTGTGCGAGTGCATCCGCATCGCCGCCATCCT
>JAZNRS010000034.1:0-2271 GCA_045590815.1 Faecousia sp. | reverse complement strand
GCCGGAGAAGGCGCCGCCACCATGAGAGAAATAGCCGCCATAAGTATCCACGATGATCTTGCGGCCGGTCAGACCGGTATCACCATTGGGACCACCGATCACAAAGTTACCGGTGGGATTGATATGGATATGGGTAACATCCGCAATATCAAAGCCATAGTTCTTCAGAACAGGAGCAATGACGCCCTCCCGGACATACTTGCGAAGCTCTTCCATTGCAAAATCAGCACTGTGCATGATGGAAACAACAACGGTATCTACGCCGATCACCTTGCCGTTTTCATCATACTCAACGGTAACCTGGGTCTTTCCGTCAGGACGCAGCAGATCAGTGGAATGGACACATTCCGTCAGACGATTGCACAGAGCGCGGGACAGGGCCACAGGCAGAGGCATCAGTTCGGGAGTCTGGGTGCAGGCACCGCCGAACATCATACCCTGGTCGCCGGCGCCGCCAACCTCATCGTTGGTGCCCAGGGCGATATCGGCAGACTGGGTGTGGATGCGGCACTGGATCTCCACGGTGTCGGCATCGAAGCCGTCGCCGGGGTACACCTAGCCGATTTCACGGATCGCCTCACGGGCGACAGCGGCGTAATCCACATTGGCCTTGGTGGTGATCTCGCCGCAGATCAGGCAGAAGTTGGTGGTGACCATGGTTTCGCAGGCCACACGGGAGCCGGGATCCTGGGCAAGGCAGGCATCCAGAATGGCGTCGGAGATGGAGTCCGCCACCTTATCGGGGTGACCGTTGGTCACGCATTCAGAAGTAAAGAGTCTTTTTTCCATGATATTTTTCCTTTCGACAAAAAAATGACCGCACACCGACGGACTCGATGTGCGTGTATCGAATCCTCATCTTTCGTTCGCCGCCGGATTTGGCACCTTGACGAATCAGGTTGCCGGGTTTCATCGGGCCGTTCCCTCCACCACTCTTGATAAGGCTGTATGCAGTTCGGATATATTTTACCGCAAAATCCCTATTTGTCAACCCTTTTCGATGATTTTTCCGGAAAAATGTTCACAAATGCGCTATAGACTTTCCATCCAAAAAATGCTATGATAGAGGCAATCAAAAAGGAGTTGAGCAAATTGAAAAAACTGCGCCGAAATTTCGAGCGTTTCTGCATGAAGCATCACAAGATCGGCATCCCCAATCTGATGCTTTGGATCGTCTTAGGCTGCGCCATCGTGTATATCATGAGTCTGTTCAACCAGACCTATTTTCTTTATGATTTCCTGGACTTTGACCGCAGCGCCATCCTCCGGGGTGAAGTATGGCGGCTGTTTACCTACGTCTTTACCTACGATGCCGGCAATCCCATTCTGACCCTCATTTCCCTGGTCTGCTTCTATTCCATCGGCAGAGCCATGGAAAATGTTTGGGGCACCCTGCGGTTCAATCTGTACTACCTCTGCGGCGTGGTGCTGATGGATGCGTTTTGCATGATCTTTGGCGGTTATGCGGATATTTTCTATCTGAACCTGAGCCTGCTGCTGGGCTATGCCACCCTCTACCCCGATGCCAAATTCCTCATTCTCTTTATCATCCCGGTAAAGGCGTGGATCCTGGCGCTGATCTATCTGGGCATCACCGCGACCCAGGTAGTGCTCCTTGCCATGGCATACGGTCTTCCCTACTGTCTGTTCCCCCTGGTGGCGATCTTGAATTACTTCCTGTTCTTCGGCTCGGATGTTAAATTTGTGTTCCCCATGTCCTGGCGGGTATTCTTTGGCAAGCTCTTCAAAAAGAAATCCAAAGTACAGTCACCTCCCCCGAAGACAATCCAATTTACACCTAAACCTGCCAAGGTCGACTACCACCACAAATGCACCGTCTGCGGACGTACCGACGTTTCCAACCCGGAGCTGGAGTTCCGCTACTGCCCCCGATGCAACGGCTATCACGGCTACTGCATGGATCACATCAACAACCACACACACATCCAATAAAGAAAACGCATCCAGACGGATGCGTTTTTTCTTTATTGATTACCCTTTGCCCGCTCTGCGGAAGCCACCATGGCTTTCTTCCACTTGCCTTTGCGGAAGGCAAGGAAGGACATGAGCGCACCCAATGCCCAGGAGATCATCAGTGACAGGAAGATGGCCTGAGGCTGACCGTTGGGATACTCAGCCGTACGGGTCAGCCAGGCAATGCCATAAGCGATGGGAGCACGGAGACCGATGGTGGAGATAATGGAGATCCACATGGGGGTCATGGTATCGCCGGCACCTCGCAAAAGTCGGATCGTGGCCATGTCGTTCTGT
>JAZNRS010000033.1:0-9319 GCA_045590815.1 Faecousia sp. | reverse complement strand
CCGTCTGCGGCTGTAAGCCGCAGAGCGCCGCTTGCGGCGCAAAGGCTCCCTTGTGCAAAGGGAGCTGTCGAAAATCGGCTCTTCGGAACCGATTTTTGGCTGAGGGATTGTTTGTTGTTACCCTATAATTTTCCGTTTTTGAATTGATGCCGTGTTACAATCCCTCCGACCTCGCTTACGCTCGGCCACCTCCCTTTGCACAAGGGAGGCGTACGCCTTCGGCGACGGCGAGGGCATGCCCTCGCCCTACGAAGATAAACAATCATTTACCGCAAAAAAACATCCTCCCATTCCGGGAGGATGTTTTGCTCATTTCCGGCTCATTCGGCGGATGATTCCTCCTGTATATCCCCCCAGGTTCCCAAAACCTCCAGAATATACAGCCCCGATTTTTTATCCAGCCGTGCCTTGCCGTAGCTGCACACGCCGCCGGCAGCCGTCCACGCCTGGGCAACCAGCGCCGCCGTATCCTCGCAGCCACTTGCCCCCAGCTTGTACCGCTGACACACCGCCGCCACATAAACCGACTTCCCCGGCTCCACCTTCTGCACATTCACAGCCACCCGAACCCCGGTGATATTGGGTTGCCGGGAATAGGGATACCCCCTTGCGGCACGGATCCCGGCATCCTTCAGCTTAGCGATGGCCTGCGCCAAGGTTATTTGCCCCATGTATCCTCAATACCTCCCTCAACGCACAGTCCCCACCAGTATACCGGACCACCGGCATCCCGATAGGCCTCCGCCCGGAGCATGCTGTACACCTTGCCGTCCACGTGCACCTCATCGCCCTCGTCCATCTCCTGCTCCGCAGGGCCAATATACAAATACTGCCCCCGGGGCACGATGCCCAAAGGACTCACCTGAGGCTCCATCCGCTGCAAGGTCTTTGCCTTGCTGGGCTGAAAGAGGATCTTCACGTCGTACAGGGTGCCGTGATGCCGTACCTGCACCGGTAGTCCATACTGCCGCAGGAGCTTGCTGATCGTCCGCCGCATGTCAAACCCCCTTAAAAGAGAACCGATCCTTCAAATAGGGTCCGATCATCAGCTCCGCCTGATAACGCAGACAGTTCGCCGCCGCATCATTTCCGGAACGGCGCAACGTCACATCCCCGGCGGTGATCTGATCCAGCCCGTCCATTCCCTCGGTGCCGGACAGCGCCGCCAGGGCGTACAGACTGGCAGCGGCGATAAAATCCGCCTTGCAGTCATCGGGCGTCAAGCCCTCCCGCAGCCGATTGGCAAGGGAGGCTTCCGCCCCCCTGCACAAAATCTTCAGCAGCGCCTCTCTTTCCGGCAGCAAGCCGCCGGAAAGCAGGATCGCCTGGGCAAAAATCTGATCCGTCAGACTCATACGTTCAGCACCGCCACAGCGCCGTCGCAGATCTTGCCGAAGCCGGAAATGGAGGTGATGGCGGCACGCTCCAGCTGACGGTCGATGAGCTTGTCATGCTCCACCAGCACATCCCCGGCACGAACCAGCTCCAAGGCGTAGCGATTATCCAGACCGATGATCACGCCGTCAGCAACAGCGCTGGTGCGATGCAGCTGTGCGCCCAGGGGGGTGGACAGCTTGCCGGTGCCCTGGAAATTCAGCCCGGTCATGGGATTCTGCAGCTCGGGGATCTTCAGCAGACCGGTCATGGTGCCGGTGGAGCAGAGGATGGTGTTCATGGTGTAGGGATCAAACTTGCCCCAGAATTCCACCAGCTGATCGTAGCCCAGGGCGCCCTTGGTGCCGGAGATGGGGCTGGTGCCCACGGTGTACTGGACAGCGGCATTGTCGTTGCCGTCGCCGTTGATGAGGACATCCACAGCATCCGCCAGCTGCTGCTTGTGAATGTAGGCGCCGATCTGACGCAGCATCACGCTGAACAGATCCAGCTTCTGGAAGCGGATCGCCTCATAGGAAGCGATGAGCATTCTGCCCCGCTTGCTCAGGCTCACCAGATGCTCCTTGGTCTTGACCTCGGTGGTGGGGATCTCCTCACCCTCGGCAACATCCTTCAGCTCCTTGTCCGCATCGGTGGGATTGGAGTAGATGGAGCGGTAATCCAGAGAATCGATGACGGTGGTGGTAGCGGTGATGGCAGGCAGGATATCATTTTCCTCCATGCCCTGACGGACGGTACGGGCGATGTACTCCGGGAACAGCACAGCGCTGTCCATGGTGCGGAAGAACTTCTCCACGGTGGAGGAGCCAGCGCCCTTGACCCGGATGCCGAAGCGCTTCAGCTGACGCTGGAAGGCGTCGGTCTTTTCCAGGGCAGTGCCCCGGTAGTTTTCGCTGGGATCGAGAGATTCCAGCACCTGGGTAAAGCTCATACCCTCCTGGCGATACATACCCTTTTCCAATTTCAGATTGTCGTAACCCATTTTTCAATTTCCTCCTAAAATAAATGTATATGGCAACCGGCCCACGCCGGAAATACCTAATGTAGGGCGAGGGCATGCCCTCGCCGTGTCGCCCCTATGGGGCGACAGCGCCGCACAGCGGCGCAATCACGCCCTTCGGGCGTGTCATCCTGAGCGAAGCGTAGCGAAGTCGAAGGATCTACGCACTTTACTGGCATTTCAGGCTAAATTGATGCCAAGATCCTTCGACTCCCTCCGGTCGCTCAGGATGACAATACTTTGAGCGTATCATTTTTCCTCAAATCAAAAACCCACTCTCCAGCTTTTCCCCCTGAAAAGCCGTCCCGGGCAGCTGACATTTCACCGGATACATCTGCTCCACCCGTTCCTGCAGCGCCGCCTTCAGCGCCGTCAGCTCCTGGGCGTCGGACTTGCTCAGCACACCCCGGAGCACCGGCTCCTCCACACCCAGCTCCAGCGCCAGACACAGCCGCACCACCTCATCGCTGAGCACCTTCCGATACTGCTGCCCCAGCTCGGCATCCTTCATCAGCGCCCGATATTCCGCCTGCGCCCCGAATTCCTCCGCCAGCTCCTTCAGACAGCGCCGCCCAGCCATAGCCTTCAGCACCCCGGCATCCCGCTGAGCAGGCACCGCCACGAAAGAAAATTCATAGGCATCCATAGGCTCCCGCAAGATGGCGCAGCACACCTGCCCATCGTAGCATTCGCCTTTCACGTGACCGCAGGTGCCATATTCTCCGCCGCACACGGAGCAAACCGCCATGCCCATGGCGCAGCCCACGGACACTTCCTTCTTGATCCCGGCCTCGATGTCGGCGATCACCTCATCAGCGGCACCGCCCCGACGGATGTACGCCCAGGCCTTGATAAAACTGACCCCATCCTCTTTTACCACCTCGGTGGCAAAGATCCGTGCCACCTGGGAATCGCTGCTCCACTTGTGATCGACGATGCCGGTCTTGCCGATGAACAGCTTCGCCAAAGCCGGCAGCGCGGCGGTGTCAAACCGCTCTCCGTCCCGATCCACCTGGTCGTCGCACAGCCGCAGGGAGAATACATATACCTGCTCCGCCGTGAGATTCCCCTTCGCCTGGGCATTGATGGCCTCCAGCTGCGCCGCCGTAGCCACCCCACCGGCGCCAACTTCCGTTTCCTTCTTAATTTGCATAGTTAACCTCCCTAGTTTTTATGTCATTGCGAGCCAGTGCGCACACTGGCGTGGCAATCTCATGGATATTGGTACTGTAGGGCGGGGGCTTGCCCCCGCCGCATAGTCACCCTCTCCGTGCCTTCTCCGCCTGGGCCTTGTAAAGATCCGCCTGGGCCTCCTGGGTAATATCCTGCAGACTGATATCATTCCACAAAATCTCCACCCGGTCATCCAGTCCCTCCAGCGCCAAAAACGTCCGACAGATCTTCACCACCGCCGGCTCCACAGTGCGCCGCAGCGCCCACAGCTCGGAAGTGAGAATATCCGCCTGCTGGGTGCTCATCCGCTCCGTGGTGCTCCAGTTCATGCCCAGCAGGAAGGGGGGCAGACCGGTTTTCGCCACCAGCTGCTCCAAAATCTGCCGCACCGGCACCTGGGAATCCAAAATCGGCGCCTCACCGCCAATGACCTTGATCTGCACATCCCCCACAGCCACGAAATCCCGTACCGTGCCATTCTTGCCATCCTCCATGGCCTTGGCCCACTCCTGAGCCACCTGAGCCCCACGCTCCTGTGCCGCCGCCGGGTCAAGATCGTCGCCGCCGCAAATGACGCTGTAGCGCACATTGCCTGCCCGTTCCCAGTTAGACCCGATGGCGGCGTAGATCTTCATCAGAATGTCCGCCAAAAAGGGCATCCCCCGGAAAAGGCTCACCCCGTAAGGGTGCTCCGGCTCCGGGTTCAAGGTGGTAAACAGCAGCAGATGCTGATAGGGCAGCGGACGCATCCGCCCGGTGTCATCGGGACCCCACAGCACGATTTCCATGGGATTGCCGTCCTGCTGGATCTCCAGCGCCATGGCATCCCCCCAGCACACGCCCCGAACCTTGTCCCCGGCGACCACGATCTCGCCCACCGAACGCCCCAACGTCAGCAAGCTGTCCACATAGCCCCCCAGGAAGCTGTCGATGCCCACCTGCCCACGACCGCAAGGGACATTCCGCAGAAAATCCTCCAGCTTTTTCTGGGCGGCAGGGTTTTTGCACTTGACCTGAAAACCGCCGGAAAGCCTGACCAGCTTCCCAATGGCGGCATCCAGAATGGGGATCGCCTCCCGAAGCTGGCGATAGATCCGCTCCTCACTTCCCCCCAGAGGCACAAACCCCCGCAGATCGGTAAAGGGATGCACATTCCCGCTGCGAAGCTGACAAACCGCCGTCACCCCCGCTTTCTTTTGCTTTTTCCTCATGAAAATACTCCTCTCAAATTACTGTCATTGCGAGCCAGTGTGCACACTGGCGTGGCAATCCCCTCAATATTCAAACTGTAGGGGAGGGTCTTGACCCTCCCTCGCCGAAGTCGCAAAGGCTTCCCCCTGGGGGTGTTGCAGAGCGCACCTCTACAAATAGCTGGCAAAAATCTTTGATTTTTGACTGATGAGTGTCTAATGTGCAATTACAGGACCCCTCATCCGCCTCCTTCGGAGGAACCTTCTCCCCGGGGAGAAGGTTTTCACCGCTTCCTCGCCACCGAGCAGGCCACAAATCCCTCCGACTTCCGCTTCAGCACCCCAGTCACAAAATACCGCATATCATCCATAGCATGATCATGCTCCTTCTTCACCCGGTCCTTCTGCCCACTGCTCAGATCCCACACATAGGCATCCATCTCCCGGATGCAGTCCTCGCACCCCTGGCAAATGACGATCCTGCCGTCCTTCAGGGCATCGGAAGTCAGCCGAATGCCGCTCAGCACATCATTGTCCGCCTTTTGCACACGCCAGCCATGCCGCCGCAGCACCTCAATAAAGCTGGCCGCCGACGGATCCACGATCACCGCCTGCACCTGCCGGGACCCCACCAGCCGCTCCAGGGCGGCGGCGTATTCCTCGTCGGTCATTTGCCGCATCTGCTCCCGGGAGTTGAAGTAAAACTCCTTCACCCGGTACCAAACACCGCCGCACCGCCCCCAAAGCCCCATGGACGTGGGATTCACCGTGCCGTAATCGCAGGATACATACCATTGATCGAAAGGCCCTGCCGGCACCGGCTGCACCATATCCGGCTCAAAGAAATCGTACACCCGACCCTCCGCCTGAGCCCACTGCCCCAGGATGAACCGCCGGTAAAACACCCCGGTGTACAAATTCTGATACCGCCTGCGGATTTCCTCCGTCAGCGACGGATTGTCCTCCATGGTAAAATGCAGCCGCAGACAGTTCCGTTTTTCCGCCTCCTGCACCCAGGTTTTGTAGAACCAGTGACTGGGTCCTGCCGGATTGCAGTTGAACCACAACCGGCTCCCGGCGACGGAACAACGGGCGCAGGCCTGCTCCACGAAGGACTGGGGCATCAGCGCCACCTCATCCAGCAAAATTCCTGCAAAGGTGATGCCCTGGATCAGACTTGCGGAGCTTTCGTCCCGACCGCCGAAGATGTAAAATTGGTTCGTGTGCCCCCGAAAGGTCACCGTCACCAGATTTTCCGACCTCCTTTCCTTCCAAACCGCGCCCAACCGTTCCAGCCGCGGCAAGATTTCCGACAGCACGTTTCGTCTGAGGGATGCGATGGTCTTGCCGCAGACACCGAACCGCTGTCCGTCGAACAAGATCATCCCCCAAAGGAAGAACGACAGCCCCATGACCATGGTCTTCCCGGAACGCACTGCCCCATCGCAAAGGATGGCTTCATACCGCCGGTAGGGACTGCTGGGCATCCACCAGGTCATGACGGTGCGTTGCTTTGGGGAAAACCGCTCATACCCCGCCATTTTCTTCCCCCTGCAGGGCCTGCAAAAACGACTCCAGATCCGCAGGATCCTGCCCAGCCGCCTGGGACAGCTGTTCCAGCGCCCGCAGCCGGTCGATGAGTTTGATCTCCACGGTGCCCTTGTCGTTTCGCTTCACCTCGGACAGCAGGCTTAAGTCCAGCTTTTCCAGCAGCGGATCGTCCTCCAGTACCAGGCGAACACAGTCGTTCGCCTTGCCAAAGGCCAGCTCCGCCATGCGCCGTACCACATCCTGCCGCCGGATGTTCCCCTCCCGGATCCGTTTTCTTAAGGAATCCTCCTTCATACCTCTCCTCCCTTTCACCCAACCACCGGGAAACCACCCCAAGTTGCACCCAACTATGCAACTCTTTTTTTGTCATTGCGAGCCAGCCCGCAGGCTGGCGTGGCAATCTCCCCGATTTTCCGTTGTAGGGGAGGGTCTTGACCCTCCCTTCGCCGCAAGGCGCAGAAAAAGGGCAGGTCAAGACCTGCCCCTACGGTCTGCGTATATAGAATAAAACCAGTAAATTTTGGTTATCCTGCGATAGACGGCTTGACAAACGCCTGCAGTTTTTGTAGAATTAGATTGGAATCTAACCCGTAGGAGGTAATATATATGAACGAGAATACCAAGAAGGCTCTGAACATCGTGGGCATCGTGGCAATGATCGTGGGTCTTGCCGTTTTGTGCTACGTTGGCATCAAGTACGCCAAGCAGATCCCCCAGATGTGGAAAAAGTTCTGGGACAAGACCGAGGCCAAGGTCTTCCGCCTGAAGGTTTACATGGACTGACAAAAAATCGGGTACGTTTTTTCGACGTACCCGATTTTTTTGTTGGCTTTTTTTCGCAAATATGCTATAATAATTGGGTATTTTTTGACGAAAGGGGTGCGGACATGGAGCGGATCTCAGAACTGTTTCTCCAGGCGCTGAAAGCGGCGCTGGAGGATCAGCAGGTAACCTGGGGCGACGAGGTCACCGGGGAAGAACTGGGTCAGATTTTGGCGCTTTCCCAGGAGCATCATGTCCAGCCCATGATCTTCGAGGCAGTCTATGCCTGCCCCGCGGCGACAAATTTAGACCCGGCGGTGGCTGCCCTTTGCCGTCGAAATACGGTGCAATCCGTCATGGCGCAGACGGTCAAAACCCAGGAGTTTTTGGAGCTTTCCGGGCATTTCCGCCGGGAAAATGTCCGTCCGCTGGTGGTTAAGGGCATTATTTGCCGGAATTTGTACCCCAAGCCGGACTACCGCCTTTCCGGAGATGAGGATGTTTTCTGCGGCGAAGCCCAGTTCAAAAAATGCCACAAAGCCATGGTCGGCTTCGGCATGGAGCCCTGCGGTTCCACCCTGGACTCCTACGAGGTGCCCTACCGGAAAACCGACGGAAGCCTCTACATCGAGCTGCACAAGAACCTGTTTTCTCAGGATTCGGACATTTTTTCCGACTGTAACCGGCTGTTTTCCGCCGCTTTCGACCGCAGTGTGGACATTTCCATCGACGGCGTGAACGTTCCCACCATGGGTCACACGGACCATATGCTGTATCTGATCGTCCATGCTTTCAAGCATTTTCTACACAGCGGCTTCGGCATCCGGCAGGTTTGCGACATGGTTCTGTTTGCGAATACTTACGGAGAAAGTGTCGATTGGAAGTATGTTTTGAAGAAATGCAAGGGCATCCGGGCGGATAAATTCGCCGCGGCGATCTTCGAAATCGGTCGCAAACACTTGAATTTTGACCCGGAAAAAGCCCATTATCCCCGTTTTTGGCGGGAAATTTCGGTGGAAATCGACCCGATTCTGGAGGATCTGCTCTGCGGCGGCATCTACGGCGCCTCGGATCGCAGCCGCGTACATAGTAGTAATATGACGCTTAATGCCGTTTCTGCGGATAAAAAGGGACGAAAAATTAAGGGAAATGTATTTTTTACCATTTTTCCTCCTGCAAAAAGTTTGGAAAACCGCTTTTCGTATTTGCACAAATGGCCCATTTTGCTGCCAGTTGCATGGATTTCCCGCATTTTTGCGTACCTAAAAGAGAGCTTGACCGATTCTAAAAGCGCCGCATCGGCGGTGATCCGCACCGGCGAGCGCCGGGTGGAGCTGCTGCGGCAATACGATATCATCGACTGAGGAGGGATGCCCCATGGCACGGGTTTTGGACACACAAGCCTTTTTGGATACCGTCTGCGACCTGCTCCGGGAGGGGCAGACCAGCATCCCCATCCCCGTTACCGGCGGCAGCATGATCCCTTTTCTCCACAGCGGCGACACCGCCTATCTGGATCTTCTGACCCGGGAGCCGAAACGAGGGGACATCGTGCTGTACACCCGGAAAAACGGGCGCTACATTCTCCATCGGATCTACAAGGTCAACAAGGACGGCACCTATGTGATGGTAGGCGATGCCCAGCAGGAGCTGGAGCTGCTCCCGGGCAGAGAGCAGATCCACGCCATCGTCACCGCCGCACGGCACAAGGGCAAGCTGATGACCCCGAAAAGTCTGCGCTGGCTGGCGTACCGATACCTTTGGCTGTGGCTGCGCCCCGTCCGGTATCGGTTGATGCGACTGAAGAGGACGCAATCCTAAAAATGATGAATGTCTTTGTGTGATGGAAAAAAGTCCATAATTTTGAAAAAACTTTATAAAAAGTGCTTGACATTCATAATCTATTGTGCTATCATTTGTACATACTTCTTATTTTTTGCGAAAGGAGGAAAACAAAATGAAGGAACTGTACCTGAACGCCGAGATGGACGTCGTCAAGTTCGATGCTGCTGACGTCATCGCTACCTCTGCTGAGGAGGCTACCACCTGGAGCAAGCGCCCCAACGAGACCGAGCCCGACTGGAACACTGGCTGGTAATGAGCAAATGAAACGACCTCCCTGGTTCAGGGAGGTCGTTTTTTTTGCAATATTGTTTAGCGCAATAACGATACGCACAATCTCGTAGGGGCCGATGCCCACATCGGCCCTATTTACATGGGTTGTGGTCGGTGGGCCGATGTGGGCATC
>JAZNRS010000032.1:0-13330 GCA_045590815.1 Faecousia sp. | reverse complement strand
ATGTCATTGCGAGCCAGTGCGCACACTGGCGTGGCAATCTCCCGGATTTTGCGGTGTTTTCAGTGGTAGTTGTAACATTTTCGCATCGCCGTGGGGGATTGCCACGGCCCTTCGGGCCTCGCAATGACAGCGTATCTTCGTGCGCTAAACAATCATTTACCCAATCAAAGAATCAACGCCCGGGGTGATATTCACCCCGGGCGAAAAATTAATATTCTTTTCGGAATCGTGCTTTGAGGTCGGAGGTCTTGATGGAGCGGCTCCGCCTGCGGCTGCCGATGACCAGCAGCGTGATGGCTGCCGACGCCATGGGAATGGCGGCGATGGCGGCGGTGAGCAGGGGATCGACGGGGATGGCGTTTGCCGTGACACGGGCAAGACTGGTTTCCGGGGTGTTTTCGATGCGGTGACCGCGGACCAACAGCCGGTGGGAGTTGATGCCGTAAGGCGTGCAGGTGACAAGCGTCACCAGATCCTTCCCATCCTCGATGAGAAGCTCGTCGATGCCGTCCGGCTCCACAATGGAGATCTGATCCACCTCATAAGTCATCAGCTCGTCCAGCACGCGGATCAAAAACTGATCGCCCACCCGCAGGTCATCCAGGTCGGTAAACAGACGTGCCGAGGGCAGACCCCGGTGCCCGGATATGACACAGTGGGTGCCTTCGCCGCCGGTGGGCAGGCTGGACCACTCCAAATGTCCCACAGCCACCTGCAGGATGCTCTCTGAGGTGCCGTGATAGATGGGCAGGGAAACATTGATGGATGGGATCTCGATATAGCCCATAACGCCGTTGCCGCTCACGTCCAGCAGCTGGTTGTAGGCTTGCCGCTGCTCCTCCGGGATCAAAAACAGGTTACCCTTGCTCCGCAGCTCCTGGTTGTAGGCGACGGCGGCATCCCAAAGCTCGGCGTACTGGGCATCGTCCAGCTGCGCCACCTGCTCGGAGTAGTCGGAGATAGCCTTGGAGGAATGGAAAGAGTTCCACCAGTTACTGAATGTGGGGTACAGAAGCAAGGACAGCCCTGCCAACAAGACCAAAACCAGCAGTATTGTTGCAAAATGCTTTTTCACAGGGTTCTCCTTTCCTCTGTAAATTTGCCCCCGGAAGGGCTAAGCCCTTCCGGGGAAGAAAGATCAGTTAGCGGTGCGCATACGCTTTCTGGTCACCAGCAGAACAACTGCTGCCAGAACCAGCACGCCACCAATGATGTAGAAGATGGTAGTACCGATACCACCGGTGGAGGGCAGCTCGCTGCCGATCTGGTTGACAATGGCGATGCGGGCGAAGCCGTCGGCATCGGTAGCACCCTCAAACTGGAAGCCGTTCTCGGCATCCCAGGTGATGGTGACGTTCAGCTCCTGGGTGAGCATGTTATAGCCCTCGGGAGCCTTGATCTCGGTGATGGTGTACTCGCCGGCGGACAGACCCTCAAAACGCAGGACACCGTCCTCGCCAACAGTACCGGTGACGTTGACGTTCTCGGGGGTTTCAACGTAGCTGACGGTAGTGGTCTTGGCGTACTTGTCGGTGACGCTCTCGTAAGCATCCTTGTTCAGGGGAACACCGTTGATGGTGCTGCTGGGGTCGGTAGAGGTGAAGGAGCCGTCCTTCAGCTTCCAGTAGGTACCGTTGTCATCCAGCGCATAGCTGTCGGTTTCCACACGGACAATGTTCAGCGCCTCGCCGGACAGGGTGAACTGCGCACCGGTCAGACGGTTGCCCACGGGATCGATCTTCAGCAGCTCCAGACCGGTGGAGAAGGTTTCCACACGGACCACGGGAGTCTGACCCAGAGGATCGGTCACAGCTTCTTCGGGAGTGGGCTCGTTCTCGCCTGCGTACTCCACACTGGGGTTATTGGAGTACTGCAGGTAAACTTCGTTGGTGTTGGGGATGATACCCAGAGCGCAATCCTCGTTCAGAGTGGCGGTGTAGGTGACCTTCACTTCAGCGCCGATGAATTCCTGGGTGTTGTACTGCAGGAAGTCGTTGAAAACGATCTTCAGATCGGTGGTGCCGTCCTGGTTTTCAACCTTGGTCAGGGTGTAGTCCACATCTGCCACCAGCTCCTTGGCACCGATGGTGACGACCATATTGTTATTGTAGGTCAGACCCTCGGACAGCTGGTCACGCATGATGAAGAAGTATTTGCGGTAGCCCACCATGTCGGGTACCTTGGAGGTCAGGATGTAGGTGACGGTATCGCCGATGGCAGCCTCGTTGGCGTCCACGGGGTCGTTGGTGGTCAGATCGTTGTCGTTGTCGATGACCTTGTCGATGGGGGGCACTTCAGCCTTCACTTCGATCTCCACGTTGGGAGTGGCGGTGTCCAGGATCAGTGCGGAAACGGGCTTGATGTAGTCGCCGGTAGTGGTGGTGTCCTGAATGACGTAGTAGCCCAGAGGCAGGTCGGAGAACTTGTAGCCATTGGCAACGGCTTCGCCGGTGTAAGCCTCGGAGGTGACAGCGGCCAGAACGTCAGAGATGAAGGCGTAGATGTCGGTTTCCTCGCCGATCTTGTTGGCGACCTGGGCGCTGAAATCAGCAGCGGTCTTGTCCAGGGTGTAACGGGCGGCATAGAAGTCAGCCAGGTCAGCGGGGACGGTGTAATCATAGCTGTCGATGGCACCGTCGGCATCGGTGGCGATGGTCAGATCCAGGATCTTGTAGGCAGCGAAGGTTTTCTGAGAAGCCAGGACGGAATCGGTGTCCCGCACCAGGATGCTGCCGCTGGTGATGGGATCGCCGTCGGCGGATACGGTGATGGCCATTGCCAGAAGCATGGCGGCGACCATCAGCAGGCATGCGATACGCTTGATGTTTTTCATAATGTTTGATCCTTTCATAAGTGGTTTGTTGCCGGGATGATCAGAAAGAAGTAGGTTCCTCCTTTCTGCGTTTAAGGACTGCTTTATACAACAGGATACCGGATGCCAGGATGATCAGCATCGAGCCTCCCAGGGTATATGGAAGTGTGCCCAATCCACCGGTTTCCGGAAGGATGGTGCCGGGGCTGTTGGTCATGGTGACCGAGATGTTTTCGGTGTCTGTGGTGTCCACCTTGACGGCCTTTGTGGAGGTGATCTCATCGAGAATGATGGTTATGGATTCACCTGTGTAAGACACCCGGTAGCCCAAAGGAACCGACTCGGCGATGGCGTAATACCAATCTCCGCTGGGAGCAGCCACGCCCTGGAAGACGTAATTCCATTGGGTGCTGCTGGAAAGCTGACCGATGGCCACGGGCTCTGCGTACCGACGGATGCCGCCGGTGGCGAGATTTACGTCGGTAACCTTGTAAAGGGTGACCTCCACGGGGTTCATCAGAGAGCCGTCTACCTCTTCCCAGTGCTTTTCCACGGGAATGTCAATGGTAGTGGCGGAAAAGACCAGCTTACCGTTGTTGCCCTGCAGATGGTGGACCCGAACCACGACCTCGCCGTCGATGGTTTCCACCGTCTTGGAGCAATCCACATGGAAGTCGGCGGTTGAGGTGGTGTCCTCTGCCTTTTCGGAATGGTGGGGCTGATAGGGCGGCGTACCGTCTTCGCTGTAGTAGAAGGGGTTGGCGGTACTGGGCAGCAGGGTGGAGCTGCAGATCAGATCATCCGAACCCCATTGGTTGGTGTAGAATACCAGCTCGCCGCCGGTGTTGAGCAGATCCAGCACCGCTTGCTCGGATCCCTCGGTCAGACCGACCTGGTAGATCAGGCGCACCGGCAGGGATTCGTAGTAGTACTGCATACCGACCAGCTCCGGGGTGTAGGTGGGCAGCGCGGTGTCCGGAACGTAAAGCTCTACGGTCTGGTTGCCGTCGCTGTCTGTGGTTACGGTGACCCGGATCTCGGACAGATCGATGATCCGGTCGGGGATGTGGGGATCCTTGAAGGTTTCCCCGTAGGTATAGGTGGTTACGTTGCCGTCGACTGTGATGTCGGGGTTGGTGTAATTCTTGCCGCCGTAACGCAGGACCGGAGTTCCCTTGATCTCCATGCCTTCACCGATCCGGTCGATCATATCCACGGAGCTGTCCTTGTAGAGGATGAAGCCGTAAACGGAAACGCTGGAGCTGTGATCGTAGATGTCGCTGAAGATGGTCTTCAATGCGGATTCGTCCAGGTCACCGAAGTAGGCGCCGTCGGCGTAGCTGTAGTCATCGGCGTAGGGGTTGACTCGCAGCGCCGGCACGTTGATATGGGGGATGCCCATCCAGCTCTCCGGCCATTGGGAACGGGTGGTGACGTACTGGTCCTGGAAGGTGCCCAGCATCAAGCTCTTCAGCTGATCCACCGTGTAGGAGGCGCTGCTGTGATTGCTGGACAGATTGGTGATCACATCCACCGTGGGATTCAGCACGGCACGCTTATAGGTGTCGCTGGTGAGGGAATTGCTCTCCATGGGATCGTCCAGGGTTTCGTTGATGCCCACGCCGATGGTATAAAACAGCGCAGGGCGCTCATACTGGATGCCAACCATCCGCTTGTAGTAATTGGCGGAGAGGATGGTATTGAAGCCATGGATGCCCTTGTTGTTCTGGGCTTGGGGATCGCCGTCGCCATAGTGGGGACCGTTGAGAACGTCGTTATAAATATTGGTGCTGTAGGTAGGCTCGCCGTCGGACAGCAGGATGTAGACCGGCTGGCGGTTTACCTTGTAAGTCCGCTGGGTGTCGCCGGTGCCTACGGTGGTGGTGTAGGTGGTGTCGTCACCGATATCGCTGAATACCTTGTGACCCATGGCGATACCTGCCTGGGTGTAGGTACCGATGCCCTGCACCGCATCCGCACCTGCGTTGGCGTAGGATTCACCGGTGTACTGATCCTTCAGGGTGCTGCCGCCCAGTACATAGGTGATGGTAAAGCTTCGGTTGGTGGGGGAGTGGGTGAAGGTAGTCTGCTTATGCGTGACGTACTGACCGTCGGTTGCGGTGTAGCGGCTCAAAGGAAGCATCTCCCAGGCACCGCCGGAATACAGCACAACGCCAATCCGGTTGGCAGGATGGTCGTCCATGATGTGACCAATGGCGTCGTTGACGGCGTTGGCCATGTCGATGGCACGCTGGTCGTTTTGACCCTGATCGCTGGCGTTGGAGCTCATGCTGCCGGAAACGTCCAGCACGAACATCACGTCCACCGGCACCTTTACCTGATCCTGCTCCGGAACGGGGTATTCCTGACCCAGAGCGGACAGGGTGATGCTGAAGGTGTTTTTGGCGTAGTCGCTGAAGGCACCGTAATCGTCCATGCCGTAGACGACAGATTTGTCCGTGACCACCTTGCCGTCGATGACCTGGCTGGCTTCAAAGGAATCCTGCCGGAACTGGGTCTCGATATCGGAGGTGGAGGGGTCGGAGAAGTAGCTGCCGGAAACAGTATTGCCGCCGTCGCTGACATCGGTGGAACCGGTCTGACCGGTGGACGGAACGATGAACTCGCCGTAATTGGGCTTGGCAGGACCGCTGCCGTTTTCACCGGTGACCTCGTTGTTGGTCACCACGTCCTCCGGGATCTCCAATGCCGTCACATCCGACAGCTTGAAGATCAGCATATCCCGGGTGTAGTAGTAGGGGGCACTGCTGTTGTACTGACCGTCCTGGGAATTGGTGATTCCGAAGGCGCCGGTACCGGCGTTATTCAGATAATAGCTGCCGGAGTTGTTTTGCAGCCGCCAGCAATTCTCCGGGGTGTGGTAGGAAAGGTTCAGATTGGCGGAGGAGCTTTGGATGGCGTACTCCGTGTAGGTCGGACGCCAGGAAGTACCGCCGGTGCGTACTCTGCCGGGAGCCACATAGTTGCCGGTCTGCAGATTTTTCACCACATAGCGGCTGCCGCTGACGGTGAAGCTCCAATAGAGATTTGCGTCGATGGTGGAGCTGGAGGTGATGGTGTAATACTGGGTATTGCCCTTGACAGCCTCCAGGGTTACCGGGATGTAGTTGTTGCTGCTGTCGCCCCGCAGAGCGAAGTTGCCTTCGGCGGAAACGATCATAAAGGTGCCGCCGGAGGTCAGCTCCGAGGTGGAGGTAACTCTCGTCCAGAAGGAGCCGGACATGGTGCTGTTGGACAGCACCACCGCAAAGGAGCCCAGCTGGGTGGTTTGGAATTCTACGCCGGTAATGCCGTTTTGGGCGTTGTCGTAGCTTTCCTCCTCCAGGGCTTCCGCCTGGTATGCCACGGTGGTGGACCGCAGGGCAAAGGTGGAAGCGCTCTTCAGCAGGAAGGTCTGCAGCTTGGCTGCGTTTTCCACTGCCTTGGCGGCGAAAATGGGCTGGGTGAAGGTGACCTTTACGGTAACCTGGCTGCCGTAGGGCAGCTCATAGGCTTCGCCGCCGGAAGAAAGACTCATCCGGAAAATACCGGTTTCGCTTAGGAAATAGGGCGTTTCGGCGATCTGATCGGTCAGCGCTGCGGACATGGAATCGTAGGCAGCGGGATCATTTGCCTGGGTGACGGGGGTGACTGCCAGGGTAACGTCCTCCGGCAGGTCTTCTACACCGGAAATGGTGGCCTGCACCATCATATTGTCGTCGGTGTAGTAGATGGTCCATTGATAGCAATCCGGGGTGTGGGCGTGGTCGGCATTGCCGCAGGTATAGTTCAAAGGCTCACCGGCGGGGATCTCGCCGTAGCCCAGAACGGATGCGCCCATGAGATCATAGGTGGCATACTGCACCTGATCCTCCAGATCGCCGGCAAGCACTCTGATGCGGGTCAGCTCGCCATTTTCATCTGCCATCAGCTCCGCAACGATACCCATGCGATCGGCGGTGGCACCGTTGGTGCTGAAAAACACCAGATCACCGGGGCTGGGCAGGTAGTATCCCGGCTTGTGGAACATCCCGGCCAGCTCCATTTTGCTCATATAGCTGGCGCAGCTGGAGTCCTGGGGAACCGCTTCCGCACCTGCATAATGGACGCAGAAGGAAACGAATGCGGCGCTCCAGTCAATGTAGGGCGCACCGTACCATTGACCGTACCGGGTGTAGCCCCGGAGGGTGCCGTCGCTCCAAAGATAGGCGTTTTTCTGACTTTCCTGATAGCCCAGCTGGGTCTGTGCGATGGCAAGAATATCTGCACGCCAGTTGCCGGTCAGCTCCACATTTGCAAAGGTTGCTTCCCAGTCGGCGGCGGATTCCAGATCCGCAGCGGGGTCATAATATTCCAGTTTACAAGCGGCATCGTGGGTGTGCTCCGGAACGGAGCAGGCCTCGCCGCAGGAATCGGTATGTACATGGGCACCCAGACCGCAGCGGAAATCGATCCCGTCAGAGGCGCCGAAGGCATCGATGTAGCAGGCCTCGTTGTGCGCGTGCGCCTCCAGGGGGCAGATCAGCTCCGGTGTATCCAGACGGATAAGGGAGAAGCACCCCTCGTCGTGGACATGGATCGCTGCCGGCGTGATGCCGCAGGTGAGGCTGCCCTCTGCATCCAGGCAGTCGGTAGTGTGGGTATGCACGGCGATCTGCTCCAGGGTGCAGATCAGCGTGGACTGGGTCAGATAGCAATCGTCTGTATGCTCGTGCCCATCATCCTCGCAGGTCAAAACCCTGGTGGTTTCGTAGCAGCCGCCGGTGTGCAGGTGCTCCGACCGCTCCTCCAGGGGACAGATCAGAGCATGCAGCTCGTCGTAGCAGTTATCCTGGTGGGTGTGCAGCAGCACTTGACCAAAGCCGCAGCTGTAATTGCCCAGCTCGTCCCGGCAGCCGTCATGGATGTGCAGGTCGGCGGGACATTGGGGCGTTGCGATCTGGGCACGGTAACAGCTTTCGCTGTGCTCGTGCACCTCAAGACCGCAGATGGGATCGTCGCTGATGGTGATCGCCGGGAGCACCAGGGCGTAGACGGTACAAAATACCACCAGTAGCGCCATCGTGCTCACGACCCGTTTCCAAAGCCGTCCTCGCTTGCGTACCGTATTCCGTTTTATCGCTTCATGCAACAAAACTCGCTTCATAATGACTCCTTTAGCCTGTGGTTCCGAAATCCTTTAAAGGCCAAACGCAAAATACGATTTTACCTTCGATCTGATCCTGCTGGATACAGCCTACCGCAGTGTTTCGGCTGTCCACGGAGATCTCCCGCTGGTCGCCCACCAGAAAATAACTGGATTCGGGCACTTGATAGGGGAATTCCAGATCGCATTGTCCTACTGCTTTTTTCTGGATATAGGGCTCATCCAGGGGCTTTTCATTGATATAAATGGTGCCGTCCTCTTTGATGTCCACCCAGTCGCCGGGACTGGCGATGACACGCTTCACAAGCAGCTTGTTGCCAATGTAGAAGGAAACAAGATCGCCTTGCTCAAAATCGGCACCCTTCAGAGAAATCACATATTGTCCTTCCTGGAGGGTGGGGTTCATGGAATTGCCGTAGATGCGCAGCACGGGCGTCCAAAGCGTCGCCACCAGGATCGCCAGCGCCGCAACCACCACCAAGGTGGCAAGGGTACTGCCCGTGACTTTATAAAAGCGGGATTTGTAGTGCTCCCGGGCAAGCTCGCCCTCCAGTAAGGGAACTTCGGGTACCCGATCCGGAATATTTCGTTTCATACAGGATCGAGCCTCCTTGGAAAATTTCACGGGATGCGCACGCACCGGACCGCTACACGGGAGCGGCCGCCGGGGGTGCAGGTGTAGAGGGTGAGATCCCAATCCCCGGAGCACAGATACTCTGCTTCGTAGGCTTCGATGACCTCGCACTCGGTAACTTCATAGGTGTATACATTTCCCTGGGTGTCGGTAAAGGTGATGGGCGCGCCGTAGCCCAGGGTGTTGATATTGGCGAAATGCCGGGAATATCTGTGCCCGCCGATGACAAGATCGTTCTGATACACCGAGCCGAAGAAACGGCAGGGGGCGATGTTCAGATTTTCCGGCGTGCTTTCCTCAATGACAGGCAGGGAAAGACCCAGCCCGGGGATCTGCACATAGCCGATGTATGACACGCCGTCGATCTGGATGGTGGGCATGGGATGCAAGGGGTCCGGCTTTTCCTCCGGGATCAGAACCTCGGGGTCCTGGGGGGAGAGGGGCGTATTATCGGACGGCGTGGTATCGGGAACGCTTGCGGAGGGGGTGGTGGGGATCTGCAGAAGCAGTGCCTCCATAGCCCGCTGCGCATGATCGCCGGCTCGCTCCTGCACCCAAAGATAATATCCGCCCAGCCCCAAGGCACCCGTCAGCAGGATCACGCCAAGGCTGATCAGAATCGTACCGAAAATTTTACGCTTCATGCTTACCGCTCCGCCGCAGGAGGATGCCTGCGATCACCAGGGTGAAGCCAACACCCAGCAGTACCGCCACCGGCCACCAGATATGACCGGTCTGGTCGATGTCCTTGCGGTAGTTGGTGAGGGTGAAGACGTTGATCCATTCCTTGGTTTCACAGATGTAGCCGTTGGGCACATCCTCCTCCACCGACCAATCCGCCGTGGGGATCAAGCCGCTCCAGGTGTGGGTCCACTGATTTTTCTCGGAAAGGACCACGGTGTCCACCTGCTTGTCGTTTCGGATCAGGTGAACGGTAATGCTGGTGGGGCGGTTGCTTTCGTAGCCCTTGTCCTCCCAAACCTTCACTACCGTGACGTCGATGGGCTCGGCAGAGGCGGGGCATTCCGTAGACTTGGGACGAAGGACCACATGATAGTTCAGCGTGCCGTCCGCTTCCGACTCGTAGGGAAGGATCACCAGCTGCGGATCGGTATAATGGGTGCGCTGATCCTGCACGGCAGGCTCGCTCATCAGCAGATAAGCGCCGGGGCGCAGCGCCTTGGTGCCGCACATACCTTCTTCATCGGTGGTCAGGATCATGTCCGCCGGCGCATTTTCCGCTTCCACACGGATGGCAAGCTGAAGGGCAGAGCCGTCGGGATCCTCCAGATCCAGGATCGTGTTGGCAAAAATGCCGGTAAAGGTCACATTTTTATTGTTGTCCATGTCCGCTACCCGGTACAGCCGGAACCGGGCACCGACGATGGGATCCATCTCATACTTGAAATCCACATACAGCGAGCAGCCGGCATCCACCTCCACCGCCGCAAAAGCGGGGCAGACCAGAAGACACAGCATCACGCACACCAGTGCGGCCACAAAAATTCGATTCAAATGTTTCATACCGCACCTCCTGACTGTGCTTACTTACTTTCGTCCAAACAGCGCTGGGCTTCCAGCTTGGCGTTGGCGATCATTTCATCGCATTGGGCCTGGGTTTCGGCTAATTGCTGACGGATCTTTTCCCGGCAATCCCGCTCCATTTGCAGGCAGATCTCCTCCTGCCGCTGACTGAGCAAGCGAATGTTTTCCAAATACTGCTGCGCAGCGGCCTCCGCCGCCTCAAATACGCCGTTGACCCGCAGGGCAGCTTCGGCGATGGAACCGGCATCGCAAATGTCCAGATGCCGGGAAGCCAGCTGCTCTTCTGCCTGCTTCAGCCAGGTGCGCAGCTGCTGCACCTCCTGACTCTGTTCGATGAGCAGCTCCAAAAGATCCGCCCGGGATAGCTTTCGCATTTCTTTATCGGTCATAGCCATTATCCTTGTGGTGAATACAAATATTTGTTCCGTGTGTGTAATGATATAAACCCATAGTAACACATATTACTGTATTATAGCAGATTATCCCAAAAAAGCAATGATTTTTGTAAATATATTCCAGTACATATATTTTATTCTTTTGGGGAAAACGGTGGGGTATTTTTGATGCTGTACAAGCATGTCTGGCAGGGAGATTGACACATGGGCCCGGAGGGAGTATCATAATAAAAAAGGGGGCGATAGGATGAAAAAGGTTAAGATCACCGCCGTTCGGAAAACTTCCTACCCGGATCTGATGGCACGTTACGAAAATCCCATTACCCACGCCTGCGATGTGGAGGAGGGGATGGTCTGGGTGTCGGAAAATGGGGAAAAGCCGGAAAATTTCTGTGACAGCGCCTGGGAGAGTATGGTTTATTTCGTCAAGGAGCTGGCTTCCGGCGGCGGAAATTTCTACGATGGCTGGATGCAGGATCCCTACTCCGCCATGATCTCCTGCAACGATGGCTTCCGCCCGGTGAGCTTCTATATTGAGGCTGTGGAGTAAACCGATTTTTGTATGGTTGCACATTTCTATGCAAATATGCCGCTGTTTCGGCGGTGGTTTGAAGGAGGAATGATGATGACCATCAAAACCGGAAAGGAATTGGCCGCAGCCTGCGAAAATGTGGCTAAGAATTACAAGACGCTGTATGTCCTGGGCTGCTTCGGCTGGCCCATGAATGAAGAAAAGAAGCAGCGGGCAAGGAAGGAGCAAGCCTACAACCGAAAGTCCGACCGTGCGCCCAAGATCGATGCCGCCGGTGCCGACACCTTCGGCTTCGACTGCGTGTGCCTGATCAAGGCGCTGCTGTGGGGCTGGTGCGGCGACAAGTCCAAGAGCTACGGCGGCGCGACCTATACCGCCAACGGCGTGCCCGACATCGATGCGGATCAGATGATCCAGCGGTGCAGCGGCGTATCCACCAATTTTGCCAACATCCAGGTGGGCGAGGCGGTATGGATGGAGGGACACATCGGCATCTACATCGGGAACGGTCTGGCGGTGGAGTGTACGCCTAAGTGGAAGGACGGCGTGCAGATCACTGCTGTGCACAACATCGGCACCAAGACCGGCTACAATGGGCGCAAATGGGTAAAGCACGGACGTTTGCCCTGGGTGTCCTATGGGGAGGATGCGAAGACCTGCTCGGTAGCGCTGCCGGTGCTGCGGTTCAACGATAAGGGGGCTGCGGTTGGCGCTTTGCAGGCGCTGCTCATGGGCAAGGGCTATGACCTGGGCAAGTACGGACCCAAGCGCAACGGCATCGACGAGCACTTCGGTCTTGCCACCGAGAATGGGGTGGAGGCGTTCCAGGCGGACAATCAACTGGAATCCGACGGGATCTGTGGCGCCAAGACCTGGGCAAAGCTCCTGGGGGTATAAAATAAGAAGTCGCAAGCTGAAAACGCAGCTTGCGACTTTTTTGTTACATCAGTCCCATGCACCAAATGACCACCAGGGCTGTGAGTGTCACCAGGGTGTCAATGGTGATGCCGTAGAACATGGGCCTCAGACCGGCGTTTTTGAAATCGGTGATGCTGGTGCTCAGACCGATGGCTGCCAGGGCTGTGACCATCAAAAATTTACTTGTGGCTTTCATAATGGCGGATGCCACCGCAGGAATGCAGCCGACGCTGTTGAGGATCGCCAGCAGCAGGAAGCCGCCGATAAACCAGGGGATGATCTTCATCATGTTTACTTTTTTGCCGCCGCCGGTGGTCTGCATTTCCTTTCTCTTCACGCGCACACCGATCCATGCAAATACCAGCACCGTGGGGATGATGGCGATGGTTCTGGTCAGCTTGACCATGGTGGCAAAGTCGCCTGCGGCCTCGGAAAAGGCGTAGCCGGAGGCCACCACGCTGGCGGTATCGTTGACAGAGGTGCCTGCCCAAATGCCGTAGGCAATATCGGACATGCCCAAGGCCTTGCCCATAAGGGGGTACAGGGCGATCATCACCATGTCAAAGAGGAATGTGGAGGACATGGCGAAGGCGATATCCTTGTCGTGCGCGTCGATCACCGGGGCGATGGCTGCCACAGCGGAGCCGCCGCAAATGCCGGTACCGGCGGAGATCAGATTGCTCAGCTTCCAGTTCAGACCGAAGAGCTTGCGGATGAAATAGCCTGCGCCAAAGCACATGGCAAAGGTAAACACCATCACAAAGAAGGTCATCTTGCCCACGGACATGATGGTGCCGATGGAAAGGGAGGCGCCCAGCAGGACGATCGCTGCCTTCAGGATCTTTTTGGAGGTGAATTTCAGTGCGGGCTGGATCCATGCCGGATGAAAAAAGCTGTTGATGATGGTGCCCATGAACAGGGCGATGATGGACGCACCCAAGAGTCCGCCGGGGATCAGCTCCTCCAGTAGGATGGAAAGACCTGCTACCGTAAAGCAGATGGCGACGCCCAGCAGAAATAAAAGGCGCTCTTTGGTTTTCGTAGTCATAGTGCCACTCCTTTGGATCATTGTTCGGCTTGTGGTTCCTGTAGTAAATGATTGTTTATCTTCGTAGGGCAAGGGCATGCCCTCGCCGTCGCCGAAGGCGAACGCCTCCCTTGTGCAAAGGGAGGTGGCCGAGCATAAGCGAGGTCGGAGGGATTGTAACACGGCATCAATTCAAAAACGGAAAATCATAGGGTAACAACAAACAATCCCTCAGTCAAAAATCGGTTCCGAAGAGCCGATTTTCGACAGCTCCCTTTGCACAAGGGAGCCTTTGCGCCGCAAGCGGCGCTCTGCGGCTTA
>JAZNRS010000031.1:0-10109 GCA_045590815.1 Faecousia sp. | reverse complement strand
GTTTAAGGCTTTCTAATAGGTAACCATATATAAAGCCTGAACATTTTCAACAGATTAGGTTATCTCCCGAATTCCTCTTCCGCCTCGCTTCGCTCGGCACCTTCTCCCCGGGAGAAGGTATGCGCCCTGCGGGCGCTGTCGCCCCTCCGGGGGGACAAGGGGGGGTCAAGACCCTCCCCTACGATATTTCGCCGTTAGGCCGCTAAACAATCATTTATCACATGATCCACGAGCTTTACGCCATCCGGGAGGATGGCGTAATTTATTTGTGAATTTTCTTCGTTTGGGGTAGCACAGGGGAAAAAACTATGTTATAATGAGCGTAAGTATACGATTTGGAGTGTAAAGTAGCTGTCATTGCGAACCAGTGACCGATGTCACTGGTGTGGCAATCTCCTAAATAGCAGGAACCCCGGCATGGATAAACAATCCCAATATCCGGGGGATTCCCACGCCAGTGTGCGCACTGGCTCGGAATGACATGAATTTTGAGGAGTGTATTTACCATGCTGGAACTTCTTTCCCCGGCCGGGTCCATGGAGGCTCTGAAGGCCGCGGTTCAAAACGGCGCCAACGCCGTATATTTGGGGTGCGGCACCTTTAACGCCCGTCAAAGTGCCAAGAATTTCACCCCCCAAACCCTTGCGGAGGCAGTGAAATACTGCCACGTCCGGGGTGTTGCTGTCCATCTGACCCTGAACACCCTGGTTTCCGACCGGGAGATGGAGGAGGTCAGCGCCCTCATCCGCCACGCCGCCACCTGCGGTGTGGATGCGTTCATCGTGCAGGATCTGGGTGTGGTGCAGCTGTGCCGCCGGATCGCACCCCGGGTGCCCATCCACGGCTCCACCCAGCTGACCGTCCATTCTCTGCCCGGTGTGCTGCTTTGCGCCGCATGGGGTATGAGTCGGGTGGTGCTCAGCCGGGAGCTGAGCCGGGAGGATATCCGTTACATCACCGAAAATTCCCCCATTGAGATCGAGGTTTTCGCCCACGGCGCATTGTGTATGTGCTATTCCGGACAATGTTATCTGTCCAGCGCCATCGGCGGTCGCTCCGGCAACCGGGGTCGCTGTGCCCAGCCCTGCCGGCAGAGCTATGGCTACAGCCATTGGGAAAATCGCTACCCTCTGAGCCTGAAGGACAATTGCCTGGTGCACCAGCTTCGTGCCCTGGAGGACATGGGCGTGGCATCGCTGAAGCTGGAGGGACGCATGAAGCGGCCGGAATATGTGGCGGCGGTGACTGCTGTATACCGCAAAGCGCTGGATGAGGGCGTGGTCACCCGGGAGATGGCGAACACCCTCATGGCAGCATTCAATCGTCAGGGCTTTACCGACGGCTATTACACCGGCCGCATCGGCAAGGCCATGTTCGGCATCCGGGACGATAAGAGCGAGGATCCTGCCTTCCTGAAGCAGATGCGCAAGAGCTATGAGGGCGTGGAGGCTGGCTTGGTGCCTATTACGTTCCAAGCTAAAATTACCAGCGATGGCAGCGAACTGACGGTCACCGACCCGGAGGGTCGCACCGTTACCGTCAATGGCAGCCTGCCGGAGCCTGCCCGCCGTCTGCCCCTTTCCGAAGAACTGTTCGTTGCCCATGTGAGCAAGACCGGCGGCACCCCCTACCGGGTGGAAAATGCCACGGCGCTGGTGGAGCCGGGACTGATGATGTCCGCCGCGGCGATCAATGCTCTGCGCCGGCAGGCGCTGGATCAGCTGACTGCACTCCGGGCTCGCCGGGAGGCACCGCTGCTGGGCAAGCCCCGTCGGTTCCCCAACGCACCGGGCTTCCGGAGCCATCCGGTGTTTACGGTGCAGGTGACCTCTGCCGAGCAGATCACCGGCAGACTTCTGAAAATGAATCCGTCCATGCTGTATGTGCCCATGCACATTCTCCTTGCCGACCCCAAGCGCTGCCGGGATCTGACCCGGCGGATGAGTGTGGCGGCGGTGCTGCCTCGCATTTGTCCGGATTCGGAGCTGGACAAGCTCCGTGCCGACCTGCGGATCCTCCGGGGCGTTGGTGTCCGGGACGTGCTGGTGGGCAATTTGGGACTGATGATCCCTGCCCGGGAGGCCGGGATGCTGATCCACGGCGATTTCGGCTTGAATATTTACAATTCCGGTGCCATGCAGACCGCTAAGGATCTGGAATTGGCATCCGCCACCTTGAGCTTTGAAATGACCCTGCCCCAGATCCGGGACGTGAGCAAGCCGGTGCCCACCGAGGTTTTCGCCTACGGTCGGCTGCCGCTGATGGTCACGGAAAATTGCCTCATTCGTGGGCGCAACGGCGACTGCAGCTGCCACATGGGTCCTGCCCGACTGATGGACAAGACCGGTGCGGACTTCCCGGTGATCCGGGACGGCAATTCCTGCCGCAGCGTCCTGCTCAACGGCAAGAAGCTCTACTGGCTGGACCGCCAGGACGATATGACCGGTCTGGGACTGTGGGCGATGCGGCTGTATTTCACCACGGAAAATCCCAAGGAAGTGGATCAAATTTTGGCATGCTGTCAGAATCCGACTCCCTTCGACCCCGGCGCCTGCACCAGAGGACTGTACCTACGGGGGCTGGACTGATTCTGTCATTGCGAGCCAGTGCGCACACTGGCTCGCAATGACACGGTTGATTTCGGGGATTGCCACGCCAGTGTGCGCACTGGCTCGCAATGACAGCGGTTTCTAGGAAGGTTTTGTATGAATGTGATTTTGGCGTCCCAATCTCCCCGGAGAAGGGAGCTTTTGGGGTTATTCCGCATACCCTTTACTGTAAAAGTGGCGGATATTGATGAAGGGATGGACGGCGACGCGGCCAGCGAGGTGGCTCGGGTGAGCCGTTTGAAGGCCATGGTCATTGACCGTGAGGCTGACGACGTGGTCATCGCCGCGGACACCATCGTGGTCTGCGACGGGAAGATCCTGGGCAAGCCCGTGGATGAAGCCGATGCCCACCGGATGCTCCGTTCCCTATCCGGGCACACCCACCAGGTGATGACCGGCATGACCGTCATCCGCGGACAAAAATGCGTTTCCTGCACCGAGATTACGGACGTTACCTTCCGGGAGCTGTCCGACCGGGAGATCGATGCCTACATCGCCACCGGCGAACCCATGGATAAAGCCGGCGCTTACGGCATCCAGGGGGGTGCGGCGCTGTTTTGCACCGGTCTGCGGGGCGATTACTACAACGTGATGGGGCTGCCGGTGTGCCGCCTCTTTGAGATCCTCCGGGCGCTTGCTCCGGAGCAGATGGGAGATATGTTATGAGACATTTTTTCAGCACCCGGGTTCGGGTGGTTCTGATCCTTGCGCTGCTGCTGGCCATCGGCATCGGCGTTGCCAGCAGTCTTACCGGCATGAGCATCCCCAGCATGGTGGTCCAGGGCATTCTGACCCCCATTCGCAGCGGTGCCAACGCCTTGACCAAGCAGGCGGAGCGGATGTATGACTATGTGTTCCGCTACGAGGCGCTGGAGGCGGAAAATGCCGCGCTGAAGGCAGAGCTGTCGGAAATGCAGGAGGATAACCGCCTTGCCGACTCCATTTCCCGTGAAAATGAGCGGCTGCGTGAGCTACTGAAGCTGAAGGAGCTCCACGATGATTACGAGCTGGTGGACACCTACGTCATCTCCCGCAGCTCCACCGACTGGAACAGCACCATCACCATCGACAAGGGCACCGCCTACGGCATCGAAGTGGGCATGTGCGCCATCACCGCCAACGGTGAGGTGGTGGGTCTGGTCACCGAGGCCGGTGCCAATTACTGCACCGTCAAGACCGTGCTGGACTCCTCGTTGGAGATCAGCGCCGTCATCGCCTCCACCGGCTACAGCGGCATGGTCATCGGCGGCTACTCCACCGGCGACCAGGGTCGTCTGCGTATGAACTACCTGCCGGGTACCGCCATCATCCGTAACAAGGACCAGGTGGTCACCTCCGGCTCCACGGTGTACCCCCGGAATCTGGTGCTGGGCACCATCATCGATGCCGGCGTCAGCGACACCGGCGTTTCCAAGTACGCAGTGCTGGAGCCTGCGGCGGATATCGACAATCTGGAGCAGGTCTTCGTGCTCACCGGCTTTTCACAGGAGTAACAAATGGCTAGAAAAAAGAAGGAATTTCGCCCGGATCATGAGAAAAATGACATTTTGGGCAAAATTTTGCTCACCCAAAAGCAGCGCCAGTCTGCCCTGCGGTGGGGTCTTTACAGTGCGGTGTGCCTGTTCGGACTGATCCTGCAGGACGTGCTGATGAGCCGCATCTCCATCTTCGGCGGCACCACCGACCTGGTCCCTGCCTTCATTTTCGCCATCTGCATCCTGCAGGGCGGTGAAAGCAGCTGCATTTTTGCATTGGTCGCGTCCCTCATTTACTACTATTCCGGCTCCTCGCCGGGACCCTTTTGCATCCCCCTCATCACCGCCATCAGCGTCCTGGCAGCCATCTTCCGCCAGGGCTACCTGCGCAAGGGCTTTTCTGCGCTGATGCTGTGCGTCACCGCCAGCGTGGTGCTCTATGAGGCGGCCACCTTCGCCATCGGTCTGTTTTTGAAATATACCTACTTCAGCCGCATCGGCGGCTTCGGCATCACCGTTTTGATGACCCTGGTATGCGTGCCGCTGGCTTACCCCATCCTTCTTGCCATCGGAAAAATCGGAGGAGAAACATGGAAAGAATAACCCGTTTTCGTGCCGGCGTGATCCTGCTGATCTTCTGCCTGATCGTGAGCTTCTTCAGCTTTAAGCTCTACGCCATGCAGATCATCGAGGCCGGCGGCAGGACCAACAACACCCCCACCTTCGAGACCCGTGTCCGGGTGAAGGCCGCCCGGGGCAATATTCTGGATACCAACGGTAACATCCTGGTGTCCAACCGGGCAAGCTACGACCTGGTCATCAACCACTACGTTCTGACCAGCTGCTCCAACCCCAATCAGACCATCTACCAGCTGATCAAGCTGTGCGACCGGCTGAACATCAAGTACGAGGACAATCTGCCCATCACCAAGACCAAGCCCTATACCTATACCCTCAGCGATTACAATTCCACCTGGCAGGGGTATTTCCAGAGCTTTTTGGCATACCGGGACAATCTGGACTCGGACATTTCCGCCCCGCTGCTCATGGAAAAGCTCCGGGAGAGCTACGCCATCCCCGAGGACTGGTCGGACGATGATGCCCGCCTGGTGCTGGGTCTGCGTTACGAGCTGAGTCTGCGCAACTGCGTGCCCACCCTTTCCAACTATGTATTTTTGGCGGACGTGGACAGCGATACCCTGGCGGCAGTGCTGGAGCTGAACATCCCCGGCATGACCGTGGAAACCTCCACCGTCCGTCAGTACAATACCCAGTACGCCGCCCATGTGCTGGGCTATGTGGGTGCCATGAATGCCACCCAGTGGGCAAAATACAAGGAATTGGGCTACTCCATGGACGCCATGGTGGGTCAGTCCGGTATCGAGGAAGCCTTTGAGGAGTACCTCCACGGCACCGACGGCACCCGTGTGGACATCGTCACCAAGGACGGCACCCTTCTCAGCTCTTACTATGAAACCGAGCCCAAGGCCGGTCAGAATGTGCAGGTGTCCCTGGATCTGAATATGCAGACCACCGCCGAGGAGGCTCTGGCGATGGTCATTGAGAACCTGAAGGATCCTGCCAAGAACCCCTCCACCGACGGTCGTGATGCCGGCGGCGGTGCGGTGGTCGCCATGGATATCAAGACCGGGCAGGTGCTGGTGTCCGCCAGCTATCCCACCTACGATCTTTCCAATCTGTTTAAGGATTACAGCTCCCTGCTGGACACAGAGGGTAATCCCATGTACAACCGTGCCCTGCAGGCAACCTATCCCCCCGGCTCCACCTACAAGATGTCCATGACCGTGGCGGGCATCGACTCCGGCGAGATCTCCAGCACCACCAAGCTGGAGGATAAGGGCGCATTCACTAAGTACAACGGCATGGCACCCAAGTGTCTGAAATATTCCAATACCGGTGCGACCCATGGCATGCTGGACTGCACCATGGCGCTGAAGGTTTCCTGCAACTACTTCTTCTACGAGCTGGGTGACCGGATCGGCATCCGGCAGATGGATAAGGTGGCGAAGGCATTGGGCCTGGGCGAATTCACCGGCGTTGAGCTGTACGAGGCCCAGGGTCACCGGGCAAATCCCGAAACCAAGAAGGAGCTGTACTCCGGTGACGATGCCCGTTGGTACGCCGGTGACACGGTCACCGCCTCCATCGGTCAGTCGGAAAACCGCTTCACCCCCATCCAGCTGTGCACCTATGTGACCACTCTGTGCAATAAGGGCACCCGTTACAAGGCTACCTTCCTGGATAAGGTGGTCACCGCCGACTACGGCACCGTGGTCGCCGCCCATACCCCCACGGTGATGAGCGAGTATGAGATGAGCGATGATGCCTATAATGGCGTGATGACCGGTATGCAGCTGGTCGCCAATGAAACGGGCGGTACGGCTTACAGCACCTTTAAGGATTACCCCGTGAAGGTAGCCGCCAAGACCGGTACCGCACAGACCGGCATCACCGGCGCATCCGATAACGGTGCGTTTGTGTGCTTCGCCCCTGCCGATGACCCCCAGATCGCTGTGGTGGTCTACGGCGAGCGTGCCGGTCATGGTAGTACCCTGGGTCAGGTCGCCCGGAGCGTGCTGGACGCTTACTTCGACCACGCCAATATCGACAACGTCACCATCGGCGAAAACGAAGTGTGCTAATGGAATAAAAGAACTGGCATTGCAAACCGCAATGCCAGTTCTTTTACTAAGTATGGAGCTCGCAGCGCAAGCCTCCCCTGTGCAAGGGGAGGTGGCCAAAATCTACGATTTTGGTCGGAGGGGTTGTCAAAGTACGACAATCCCTCAGTCAAAAATCAGAGATTTTTGCCAGCCCCCTTTGCACAAGGGGGCCTTTGGCGGTTGTTACAGTGCGATCAACCTTCCACAGCCATCAGCTTGTCGATGCGCCGCTGGTGGCGAGCCTCACCGGAGAATTCCGTAGACAGCCAAGTATCCACGATTTCCAGCGCCAGCAGCTGACCCACCACACCGGCACCGATGGCCATCATGTTGGTGTCGTTGTGCTCCCGGGTTAGCCGTGCGGACATCACATCGCTGAGCAGCGCACAGCGGATGCCCTTGACCTTGTTGGCAGTGATGGACACGCCGATGCCGGTGGTGCAAAGGACGATGCCCTTGTCACATTCGCCGGAGGCAACCGCCTTTGCGGCGGCTTCGGCAAACTCCGGGTAGTCGCAGGAATCCGGAGTATAAGTTCCAAAATCCACCACTTCATAGCCCTTTTTCTGCAAATGTGCCACCAGATTGTTCTTCAGATCCAGCGCACCGTGATCGCAGCCAATGGAAATTTTCATATCTGTATCCTCCTAAATTACATACCCACCGTTGACACTGAGCACGTGTCCGGTGATAAATTCCGCATCCAGTAAATAGGCCATGGCCTTCGCCACGTCCATGGGGGTGCCGTTGCGCCCCACGGGGGCTTCCTCCGCCATTTCCGCCAGGATCGCCGGGTCTACATTGGCGCACATATCCGTCAGAATCACACCGGGGGCAACGCAGTTGACCCGGATGCCGCTGGGACCCAGCTCCTTGGCAAGGGCTTTGGTCAGAGCGATGACAGCGCCCTTTGTGGCGGAATACGCCGCCTCGCAGGAAGCGCCCACCTCTCCCCACATGGAAGAAACGGTGACGATGCTGCCCTTGTGCTCCTTCAAAAATGCCGGCATGACGGCGTTGACGCAGTTGTACACGCCCTTGACGTTCACGGCGAACAGCCGATCCCACTGCTCCGGGGAGAGCATGCTCATCAGCCCGGTATGGCAGATGCCTGCGCAGCAGATGAGCCCGTCCAGCTGACCGATCTTTCCCACAGCGGCGGTGACAGCGGCGGTGTCCGCCACGTCACAGCAGATGGGGGTAGCCCCGGTGAAATCGGCAACTTTTTTGGCAGAAATATGGTCTTTTTCGTAGATAAAATAGACGGTATCCCCACGATCGGCGAAATATTCCACCGCCGCGGCACCAATGCCCCGGGATCCGCCGGTGATCAAAATGGTTGACATAACATTAACTCCTAAAAAGGAATGTAGGGCGATGCGTAAGGCCCCCTTGTGCAAAGGGGGCTGTCACCGCAGGTGACTGGGGGATTGTTATAAGTTACAATCCCTCCGGCCCTTCGGGCCACCTCCCTTTACACAAGGGAGGCTTAGCGCCTTCGGCGAGCGGCGAGGGCATGCCGTCGCCCGGACGGCTCCCCTTGAGGGGAGCTGTCAGCAAAGCTGACTGAGGGGTGTCTATTTCACCCCTCCGCCCAGTGTGTACACTGGGCACCTCCCCTCAAAGGGGAGGCTTTGCGCCTTCGGCGCTGCGGCGCAGAAAAACATGGCTGCCGAGCAGGCAGCCATGAAATGCTTATCTTCTTCTGCTCTTGGTGCGATGGTCGCTGTACTGGCGAATGGAAGAGATCTTGCTGTCCGACTCGGACATGAACGCCTTCAGCTTCTCTTCAAACAGCTGGTCGGCGGTCTTGGGTGCCGGCGGGGGTGTGGGTGCCCGGTTGGGTCGCTGCTGCGCCGGAGCGCTGCTCCGGAAACCGCCCTGCCGGGGCGCTGCCTCCCGCTGAGGCTTGGGCTCCAGCCGCTTGATGGACAGGTTCACCTTGCCGTTTTCCAGACCGATGACCATGACCTTCACATCCTGACCCTCGGTCAGGTGCTGACGGATATCGCTGACGTAAGCGTTCGCCACCTCCGAGATATGTACCATGCCGGTCTTGTTCTCCGGCAGCGCCACAAAGGCACCGAAGTTGGTGATAGACTTAATTTTTCCCTCTAAGATGGCTCCTACGGTTAACTCCATATACTTCTCGTTTCCTCCAAAAAATCAATTGCCCGGGACAAAAATGACCGCATCCTTATCGACCATACCCAATTCGTCTTCCGCGTATTCCTTGACGCCTTCCTTGCTGCCGTTTTTGTCGATCTTATCCTGGATATCCTGGTTTTCAGCGATCAAGCTCTGACTTTTTTCCCGATCGGCGGCGGCAGCGGCCTTTTTGCTGCTGATGGTGAAGCTGACGATCACCAGCGCCACGGTGGCAAGCACCAATCCCGACAGAAGCGCGATCTTCAGCGCAGGCTTGGCGGGGCGATATACCAGTTTGTACTTGGACAGCGGATTCACCCGATTCTTCATAGTCATTTCCTCCGGACATTCGCTGGCAATGCCAACGTCTATTCCATTCTATTGTAACCCATTTTTTCGCATATGCAAATACTTTTTTCAAAAAATGCCCACTTTTTTGCAAAATTTTTCGAAATGGGAGGAAAAATAGTCCAAATAACCCATAAATTCCACGCCAAAACCACCGAAAAAGGGGACGCAGGAGCTTCCCGGCGGTGGCGCACCAAAGAACCGCTCCCAAAATCAGAGCGGCGTTGTAGCCCAATCGCAGGTCGCAGCGGCAGATGCCGAAGCTGAAATACACCCATACGGTGCCCATTCCGGCACAAAAAATCAAATCGCCGAAGAACCGGGGACGCACCGGGCGGAGAAAATCGAAGCCCAGCCCCAGCGCCGCTCCCAGAAGCAGTCCCATGCCGAAGCGCAGTGCGCTGACCGATGGCTCCGTCATCCGAAAAACCGCCGACGCCGGGGTTCCTGGTAGATCAGCGCAGATACGGTGCCGGTGAGCTCTACCTGTCCACCTTGAGGAGATAAGGTCTTGAGTTTTAACCCCTGCCCGTGGACAGTCAAGGTGCCCAGCCCGGTCTTCAGCACCACCGCATCCTCCTCAAAGCTGAGTACCTCCGCCACCCCGGTCATGGACAGGGACTTGCGATCCTGCAAGGTCAGCTTGTGGGGCGTGTTATTCTTTTCTTCGGTCATGGCCATCCCTCCCGTCGAGAAAGCCTATGCGCCAAATGGTCGCACTATGCAAAAAAACGCTGTCATTGCGAGGACCGTAGCCCTCGCAATGACAGCGTTACATACAGCATCCTAAGATTCCGTAGGGGCCGATGCCCACATCGGCCCTATTTTGGCTGTGACCCACGGGT
>JAZNRS010000030.1:0-4780 GCA_045590815.1 Faecousia sp. | reverse complement strand
TTGTAGCCAACGACTATATGGCCATCGGCCTTCTCAACGGCCTGCACAAGCGCGGCATCCGCGTGCCGGAGGATTTCAGCATCATCAATTTCGACTCCACGCCGCTGGCCAAAAACGCCCGCGTGCGCCTGACCTCCGTGGGCTTTGACAGCGTGGAGATGGGCCGCGCCGCCGGCGAGGTGGTGTATCAGAAGATGCATGCTCAGACCGACCTGCCCCGCAAGGTCATCTATCCCGCCGGCATCAACGAAGGTGACAGCGTGAAAAAGTACAGGTAAACCGGCCTTACCCGCATCCCCTAAAAAAACAAACACCGGAGCATCGCTCCGGTGTTTGTTTTTTGTCGATTGGCTTCGCCCATTTCCTCACGCGTGCTTGCGCTTCATCTGCAGCTGCAGGCGGTCTGCGATAAGGGCGATGAACTCCGAATTGGTGGGTTTTCCCTTGGCGGAGTTGACGGTGTAGCCGAAATAGTGCTGCAGCGTCTCCAGATCGCCCCGATCCCAGGCCACCTCGATGGCGTGGCGGATGGCACGCTCCACACGGGAAGGCGTAGTCTGGAATGTTTTCGCCACCTGGGGGTACAATACCTTGGTGATGGCGTTGATCACGTCCATGTCATTGACGGCGATGATGATCGCCTCCCGGAGATACTGATACCCTTTGATGTGCGCCGGAACGCCGATCTCATGGATAATATTCGTGACCATGGTTTCGATGCCGTTATTGTCCCGGACGGGCAGCTGCGGAATGCCGCCACGGATCTCTGCCAGCCGCTCCACAAGGGCTTCGCAGTCGCAGGGCTTCAGCATCATATACCGCACGCCCAGTCCGGCAGCCGCTGCTGCCACATACTCCGTCAAAAATCCCGATGTAGCCAAGGTGATAGGACGGTGCTCCATGCTTCTGAGAATGCTGATGCCATCCCGTTTCGGCAGCATCATGTCCAGCACCAGCACGTCCGGCTTTTTCTCCCCAATGAGCCGCAGTGCCTGCTCGCCGTCGGTGGCGGTGCCCACCACCGTAAACCCTTGTCCTTGCAATGCTGCGGTAAGCTGATTGCAGAATTCTTCGGAATTGTCCGCGATCAGCACGGTTTTACAATTGTCCATAACTTCCTCTCCTGACGTTTTTAGATTACTCCCCTCACCGAGCTGCCTCGGTGCGACAAAGATAATTTAGCATATCATATCGCATTTTGCAAGGAAGTATCGCAACTTTTCGTTCGCCAAAATCCGTCAAAAAACGATAAATCAAATAAAATGCAGAACATTCCGACGATTTTCGACGCCGCTTCGGGAAAAGAATGTCGAACCGATACCAATGGTTGACGAGAGCGGTATTTTGGAGTACAATAATACAATCATGCAAACATTAGGAGTCACCATGAACGAATTCTGGAATTTGAAGCCTCTTTATGAGGATTTTGACGATCCGCAGTTTTCTGCCGATGTTACACGGCTGGAGGAGGCTGTGGCTGCCTTTGGGGAATTTACGGCGAATCTGGATTCCCAAGCGCCTGCCGCTGCTTTGCGCCGGGGCATCGAAATGGAAGAGGCGCTGTGCGATCTGGTCAACAAGCTGGCGGTGTACGCAACGCTGCGTCAGACTGCCGAAACCACCAACCCCCAGGCCGGTTCCAGCCTGGGCAAGATCATGGGCATCATCAGCGGCGTGGCTGCGCCGGAGGCCGCTTTCAAGGCATGGGCTGCCAAGCTGCCTGACCTGCAGGAATTGGTTAGCAACGATCCTGTTTTGAAGGAATACGCCTTCTTCTTTGAAAATATCGCCCAGTCCAGCCGGTATCTGCTGCCCGGGATGGGGGAGCAGATCATGGCACGGATGCAGCTTTCCGGCGGCAACGCCTGGAGCGAGCTGCAGCAGTATCTGACCAGTACCATGCCCGTGACCTACCGTGGCGAAACCACCACCTTGTCCGCCATCCGGAACCTGGCTTCCGATGCGGACCCCACGGTGCGCAAGGATGCTTACGAAGCGGAGCTGGCAGGCTATGAGCGGATCCGGGATGCGGTGGCATTCGCCTTGAATTCCATCAAGCTGGAGACCCTCTCCGACTGTGCCCTCCGGGGCTACAAATCCCCCCTGGAGAAGACACTGAAGGAGTCCCATCTGCAAAAGAAGACCCTGGATGCCATGCTGGAGGCGATGGACGATTATCTGCCGAAATTCTGGCAATATCTGCGCCGCAAGGCGGAGGTTTTGGGTCACGAAAAGGGTCTGCCCTGGTACGATCTGTTCGCACCCATGGGGGCAAGCTCCACCAAATTCACCGCCGACAGCGCCCGGGATTATCTGGTGAAGCTGTTTGCGGACTTCGACCCGGAGATCAGCGACCTCATCGGACGTGCCTTTGATGAAGAGTGGATCGACTTTTATCCCCGGAAGGGTAAGACCGGCGGCGCATTCTGCGCAGAGGTGGCAGCCCTGGGACAGAGCCGCATTCTGACCAATTTCGACGGAACCTTTTCTTCCATCGTGACCCTGGCTCACGAGCTGGGTCACGCCTTCCACAACGAATGCATCCGCACCCACCGTCCCCTGAATCACGAATATTCCATGCCCCTGGCGGAAACCGCTTCCATCTTCAACGAGTGCGTGGTGATGGCTTCGGCGATCCAAAACGCCGCCGACGATGCGGAGCGGATCAACCTCATCGAATCCCAGCTCCAGGATACCACTCAGATCATCTGCGATATTTATTCCCGGTACCGGTTTGAAAGCAAGGTCTTTGAAAACCGTGCTGAGGAGTTTATGGATGCGGACACCCTCTGCGGCTATATGCTGGAGGCTCAGAAGCAGTGCTACGGCGACGGGCTGGATCACGATGTGCTCCACAGCCATATGTGGGTGTGCAAGAGCCATTACTATGGCCCCATTTTCTACAATTTCCCCTACGCCTTCGGCGGCTTGTTCGCCCGGGGACTCTACGCCCGGTATGAGCAGGAGGGAGCGGATTTTCTGCCCAAGTACAAGAAGCTGCTGCACACCACCACTGTTGCTTCGGCGGAGGATACCGCCCTCACCGCAGGCATTGATCTGACGGATAAGGAATTTTGGCGTGGCGCGCTGCAGACCATCGCTGACCAAATCGACCTTTTCTGCGCTTTAACCGGGCACCTCTGAAAACTCTCTTTCGGCGAAGTGCCCGCTCTTTTTCCTCAACTTTTGCTTATAAAAATCTTGAAATACATCCAGTATTCCTGCAATTTTTAACACAAAATTTGAGGGAAAATATCTGGGCACCCGCTCGAAATTTAGTTTTTAGAGGTGCCCGACCCAATAAGGAGGACCCTATGAATGAACGTGCCGGCGCATTATGCGCTTTTTTGAATGAGGCTCGCAGCCTGTACCATGTGATCGCCGCTCTCACGGCGAAGCTGGATGCTGACGGCTATACCCGGCTGAATGAGGCTGATGCGTGGAAGCTGATCCCCGGCGGAAAGTATTACATCTGCCGCAGTGGCAGCTCGGTGGTAGCTTTCCGGATTCCCAAGGAAGCCCCCAATGGCTTCATGCTCAGCTCCAGCCATTGCGACCACCCCACCTTTAAAATTAAGGAAAACGGGGAGATCGTGGGCAACTACACAAAAATTGCCACCGAAAAGTACGGTGGCATGATGATCTACCCTTGGCTTGACAGACCCCTTTCCATCGCCGGTCGGGTGATGGTGGAAACGGAAAACGGCGTTCAGGCAAAGCTAATTGACCTTGACCGGGACGTTGCCCTGATCCCCAGTGTCGCCATCCACATGAATCGGAATGTCAACGAGGGCTATAACTTTAATCTGGCGGTGGACACCCTGCCGCTGCTGGGCGGCAAGGATGCGGCTGGGATGCTGGAAACCATGCTGGAGGAAGCCGCCGGCGGCAAGATTTTGGGTCACGATCTGTATCTGTACCTGCGCCAGGAGCCCCGGGTGTGGGGACTGAAGGAGGAGTTTCTCTCCGCTGCGGCGCTGGATGATCTGTACTGCGTCTGGGGTTGCACCCAGGGCTTCCTGCATGCGGAAAATAGTGAGAGCATCCCGGTGCTGTGCGTGTTCGACAGCGAGGAGGTTGGCTCCAACTCTCCCCAGGGCGCTGACGGCACCTTGCTCAGTGGCAATCTGGAGCGGATCAGCCGCTGCCTGGAGCTGGATCACAGCCGGATGCTTGCCAATTCCTTTATGGTGTCGGCGGACAATGTCCACGCCTCCCATCCCAATCATCCGGAGCTGTCCGATGCCACCAACGCACCGGTGATGAACGGCGGTGTCTGCGTCAAATTCAATGCGGCGCAGCGGTATACCACCGACGGTCTTTCCGCCTCGGTTTTCCGCCGGATCTGCGACAAGTCAGGGATCCCCACCCAGACCTACTACAACCGGGCGGATGCCAAGGGCGGTGCCACATTGGCATACATTTCCCTGAATCATGTGTCTGTACCCTCGGCGGATATCGGCATCGCACAGCTTGCCATGCACTCCTGCTACGAAACCGCAGGCGTAGCCGATGCCATGCATCTGGCCGATGCCATGACGGCTTATTACAGCACCTCTTTGGAGGTCAGCGGCAGCAGCTATGTGTTGAAATAATCAAAAGGCGTGCCGAAGCACGCCTTTTCTTGTCAATAGAGTGGTAAATGATTGTTTAGCGGCCTAACGGCGAAATATCGTAGGGGAGGGTCTTGACCCTCCCTTGTCGCCCCGGAGGGGCGACAGCTATGCAATGCGCCTTCGGCGAAGGGAGGGTCAAGACCCTCCCCTACAGTATTTGTTAG
>JAZNRS010000029.1:0-13840 GCA_045590815.1 Faecousia sp. | reverse complement strand
GATACAAAACCGAACATAATTCCCCTCCTGTGGTGATTTTTACCATCTTATCAAGGGATTGTGAACTGGACGTAAACTTTTTTCGTTAATGGTGTAAATGATTATTTAGCGCAATAACGATACGCACAATCTCGTAGGGGCGGTGGCCCCCATCGGCCCTATTTACATTGGTTGTGATCGGCGGGCCGATGTGGGCATCGGCCCCTACGGTATCATGCTAAACAATCATTTATCTTTCCGTCAAATATCGATTCAGCGCGCCGCCCAGGAAGACGATATAAATACAGCAGTACAGCCACAGCAGCGCCAGCGCCACTGCGTAAACCGAGCCAAAAATGTTGGAATACATATGAAAATGCTCCACATATACAGAAAAAAGCTGCGAAAAGATCATCCATCCCACGCTTGCCAGCAGCGCACCGGGCAGGCATTTGAGCACATCATGCCGCTCATTGGGCAGCACCGCATACATGGCGGTAAACAAGCTGATCTGCAGCAACAGCAGCAATATCAGCCGCAGATCGATGAGATTGACCACAAATAAAAACACCGGATTCGTGGTCATATGCAGGTAATCCAGGATGGAATTACCAAAAACCTGCAGCACCAGCGTCAGCACCAAAACCACCAAAAACACCAGGGTATAGCCGATGCACAGCGCCCGGGTGACGAAGTAATTTCGCCGCTCCTCCACGCCGTACACCGCATTCATGCCCTGCATCAATCCCCACATTCCCCGGGAAGCTGACCACAAGGCCACTACGATAGCCAACGACAGCATGGTGCCGGAGGTATTGTCATAAGCACCGGTGAGCATCCGCTCCAAAGCAGGCAAAAACGCCTCCGGCAGAACACCGCTAAGCAGATTCAGCACATCCCCCACATCAAAGCTGGTAAAACCCAGCAACGCAAACAGGATCACCACTCCGGGAAATGCCGACAATATCAGAAAGAAGCTGGTGGAGGCGCTATGCACCGGGATCCGCATAGGACTCAAGTACTGTGCTACCCGCTTGCCGATGCGGATGATATTCCATTGGGGTATATTTTTCACAGACGTACCTCCTTCTCCCGGCCTGTCATCCTGAGCGAAGATGTGCATAGCACATCGTAGTCGAAGGATCTACCCCCTGCAATGCAAAAGGAATGCGCAGATTCTTCGACTCGCTGACGCTCGCTCAGAATGACATATCAGGAAAGGCCCACCGCTTGGGCAGTGGGCCTTATATATTATTCCGCGGAAATCAGATAATAGTACACCGGCTGACCGCCATAGAGCAGATTGATATCCGCATCGGGGCAGACCTGAGAGAAGATCTCAGCAGCCTTCTGAGCGTGCTTTTCCTTCACGTTCTCGCCGTAGTAGATGGTGATATACTCCTTGCCGGACTTCTGCACCTTCTTGGCCAGGGCCTTCAGCAGTACACGAATATCACGGCTGGTGCCGAACAGGGCCTTGCCGTACAGCGCCAGGTAATCGCCTTCCTTGATATCCCGACCCTCGAAATCGGAGTTCCGGGCAGCATAGGTGATCTGCATGGTGTCCACAGTGTCCAGCGCCTCGGTCATAGCCTCCACATTCTCCTCTTCGGTACCCTCGGGGTTGAAGCTGAGCATGGCAGTGATGCCCTGAGGCACGGTCTTGCTCTCGATGACCACAACGTTCTTGGGGGTCAGAGCATCCACCTGCTGGGCTGCCATGATGATGTTCTTATTGTTGGGCAGAACCAGAACGATTTCAGCGGGAACCTTGTTCACCGCCTCCAAAATGTCCTGAGTAGAGGGGTTCATGGTCTGGCCGCCGGAAACCACCCGGTCAACGCCCAGATCCTTAAACACATTCTCAATACCCTCGCCGGCGCTGACAGCCACCACACCAAAGGTCTTCTCCGGCTCAGCGATCTGCGGAGCCTTATCCGCCTCGCTCATGACCTTCTCAGTGTGCTGCAGGCGCATATTTTCAATCTTAACGGTGACAAAGGAGCCGTAGTCCATCGCCTCGTGAAGCGCCTTACCGGGGTCATTGGTGTGGACGTGAACCTTGATGATCTCATCGTCGTCCACCAGAACCAGGCTGTCGCCCAGACTGGACAGGAAATCTCTCAGCTTCTCCGGGTCCATGTCGTTCTCACGCTGGATAATGAACTCGGTGCAGTAGGTGAAGGTGATCTCCTCGTCGTCGAAATCGGCAAAGTTGGCAGAATCCTTAATCTCGGAGGCAAAGCCTTCGGGCACTACCACGTCCTCACCCTGCAGGGCGAACATCATGGACTCCAGCGCCACCAGCCAGCCCTTACCACCGGCATCCACAACACCGGCCTTTTTCAGCACCGGGTTCTGGTTGGTGGTTTCCGCCAGCGCGACCTTTGCCTCAGCAATGGCGGCGGCATGGACGGACTCAAAGTAGTTGTTGGCACGGGCAGCCTTCTTGGCCTTGGCGGCAGCCAGACGGGCAACAGTGAGGATGGTGCCCTCAGCAGGCTTCATAACAGCCTTGTAAGCAGCATCCACGCCCTCCTGCAGGGCAGCAGCCCACATGATGCCGTCGCAGATCTCCACGCCCTTGAGCTTCTTGGAGATGCCGCGGAACAGCAGGGACAGGATAACACCGGAATTGCCTCTTGCGCCCCGCAGCATGGCGGATGCGGCAGCACCGGCGGCCTTCTCCAGGGAAGGATCCTCCAGCTTGCGCAGGTCGTTGGCTGCGGCGTTGATGGTCATGGACATATTGGTGCCGGTGTCGCCATCGGGCACGGGGAACACGTTCAGGTCATTCAGAGCCTGCTTATTGATCTCGATGCCGGCTGCGGCGCTGATGATCAGCCGCCGAAGGTCAGCTCCATTGACAGTTTGCTTCAATTTCTTTACCTCCGATTATTCACCCATCATGGAGTCGATGTAAACGTTGACACCACGAACCTCGGTATTGGTGCACTTCTGCACCACATAGCGCACCTCGGAAATGATGGCGTTGCCCACGGCGGTGAGATTCACGCCGTTGTCAACGATGATGTGCAGATCGATGGAAATGCTGTTGTCCTGATGGAAGACCACATGAACACCCTTGCTCATGGATTCCTTGCGAAGCAGATGGTACAGACCATCTCTGACGCTCCGGGCAGCCATGCCCTTCACGCCGAAGCAGTTGGATGCGGCGGTGCCGGCAATATCGGTATAGACGCTGGTGCTGACACACACGGAGCCATTTGCATTGTTGTGACAGATCATAGTTTATTACCTCCTAAAAATACGGTGTCATTGCGAGTATGTCATTCTGAGCGGAGGGCAAGGCCCGAAGTCGAAGAATCTTCGCAGTTTCGTGCGCATTACCTCACGATCATGCGTAGATCCTTCGACTCGCTATGCTCGCTCAGGATGATAAAGCTTTACGGTCACAATGGCAGATAACTTCTTACACCATGCTGTCTTCCCAGCAGGAAGGAGCAGTCAGTCCCATCATCTTCACCACGGTGGGAGCCACGTTGGCAAGGCCGTAAGCGCCGTCCTTGACGGTCCAGTCGTTGTCCTTGTCGTAGATGATGAAGGGAACGGGGTTCAGAGAGTGGGCAGTACGGACGGAAGTCTTGCCCTTCTTGGTTTCGGTCATCTGGTCGGCGTTGCCGTGGTCGGCGGTGATGAGCACGGTGTAGCCGTACTTGTCAGCAGCCTCGATGATGGCCTTCAGGCCGTTGTCCACGCACTCCATGGCGTACACCACAGCATCCATCACGCCGGTGTGACCGACCATGTCGCCGTTGGGATAGTTGCAGCGGATGAACTGATACTTCTTGGAAGCCATGGCCTCCACCATCTTCTCGGTGATCTCCTTGGACTTCATGGCAGGTGCCTGCTCGAAGGGGATCACGTCGGAGGGAATCTCCTCGTAGGTTTCCAGCTCCTCGCTGACCTTGCCGGAACGGTTACCGTTCCAGAAATAGGTCACATGGCCATATTTCTGAGTTTCGGACACGGCGTACTCGTAAATACCGGCCTCGCACAGCACCTCGGTGAGGGTGTTGGTGATGACGGGGGGCTGCACCAGATAATTTTCGGGGATGTTCAGATCGCCCTCGTACTGGAGCATACCGGCAAACTTCACGCCGGTGTAGCCGGGACGGTCGAACTTATCAAAATCCTTGCGGTCGAAGGCAAGAGAGATTTCCTGCGCCCGGTCGCCACGGAAATTGAATAGAATCACGCTGTCGCCATTGTTGATCTTGGCAACAGGCTCGCCGTTGCGGGCAACAACGAAAGCAGGCAGATCCTGATCGATGCAGCCGGTTTCGGCCCGGTAGGTTTCGGTGGCCTCGGTGGCGGAAGCGAACTGACGGCCCAGACCCTGCACATGGGTTCTCCAGCCCAGCTCGACCATGCCCCAGTTGGCCTCGTAACGGTCCATGGTCACCTGCATACGGCCGCCGCCGGAAGCAATGGCGTAGTCACAGCCGTCGGCGTTCAGCTCAGCAAGAACGCTCTCCAGCTGACCCACATACTCCAGAGCGGAGGTGGCGGGCACATCACGGCCATCCAGCAGGATGTGGCAGTAAGCCTTCTTCACACCCTCAGCCTTAGCCTGCTTCAGCAGAGCGATCAGGTGGGAGATGTTGGAGTGGACGTTGCCATCGGACAGCAGGCCCATGAAGTGCATAGCCTTGCCCTCGGCATTGGCGACCAGATCCTTCCAGGTGGCATTGTTGAACAGAGAGCCATTTTCGATGGACTCGCCCACCAGCTTAGCGCCCTGGGAGTAAACCTGACCGCAGCCCAGAGCGTTGTGACCCACCTCGGAGTTGCCCATATCCTCATCGGAGGGCAGACCGACAGCGGAGCCGTGCGCCTTCAGGTAAGTATGGGGGCAGGTAGCCAGCAGATTATCCAGAACGGGGGTCTTTGCCACGACCACAGCGTCACCGCTGCCGCCGTCGCCCTTGCCAACGCCGTCCATGATGACCAAAACAATGGGTTTTTCCATAAGTATTCCTCCATAAACGAATGTAATCGCATAGTACGCAGTATATTGGTTGTACTATTTTACATCATAATTACAAAAGTTACAACCCATTTTTAAAACTTTTTCCGAAATCACGAAAAAATCCTCCGGTTTCAAGCCCCTTTTCGGCACTTTTCCCCGGAGGATGTTAAGCAAATATTAAAAATACTCGTAGGGGAGGGTCTTGGCCCTCCCGTGTCGCCCCGTTGGGGCGACAACTACGCAACGCGCCTGCGGCGGAGGGAGGGTCAAGACCCTCCCCTACGACCCTGTTAGTTCATCGTCCCTTCCGCTCTGTAAAACAAATCCCCGATCCGCTCCCGCAGGGCGATGGCTTCAGGGGTATCGGCGGTGCCGCTTTCGTCGATCCAACGGGCGGATGCCGCCTGGGCATCCTTCAAGGTCTGCAGATCGAAGCTCAGATCCGCCACCCGGAAGGTGGGCAGTCCCGACTGCCGTGCGCCGAAGAAATCGCCGGGGCCCCGGAGCTTCAGATCCTCCTCAGCGATCCGGAAGCCATCGGTGGTCTTGCACAGCGCCTTCAGCCGCTGGAGGGTCTCGGCATTTTTGTTGTGAGAGGTCAAAATACAGAAGCTCTTGGCACTGCCACGTCCCACACGTCCCCGCAGCTGATGGAGCTGGGAAAGACCGAATCGGTCTGCATCCTCAATGACCATCAGGGTTGCGTTGGGCACGTCCACGCCCACCTCGATGACGGTAGTCGCCACCAAAACGTCACCCTCCCGGTTGGCGAAGGCGTTCATCACCGCCTCCTTCTGGGCACCCTTCATCTGTCCATGAAGGAGCATCACCCGCAGATCGGGAAATACGGTTTTTTCCAAAGTTTCCGCCCAAACCTCGGCGGATTTGATACCCAATTCTTCATTTTCCTCCACCGCCGGACACACCACGAAGCACTGATGCCCCTCAGCAACCTGCTTGCGGATGAAGGCATTGATTCTCGCCCGGTAGCTTTCCCCCACCAGAAAGGTATCCACCGCCTGCCGTCCGGGAGGCAGCTCGTCCAGAATGGACACATCCAGATCGCCATACATGATCAGCGCCAGTGTCCGGGGGATAGGGGTTGCGGACATCCCCAGCACATGAGGGTCGCTGCCCTTGCTGGAAAGCTTGCTCCGCTGGGCAACGCCGAAGCGGTGCTGCTCATCGGCAATGACCATGCCCAAATCGTTGAACACTGTAGCATCGGTCAATAGCGCATGGGTACCCACCGCCAGATCGATTTCCCCAGCGGCGATGGCTTCCCGTACCTGCCGTTTATCCTTCTCCTTCATGGAGCCGGTGAGCAGCGCCACCCGGAGTCCAAGGGGCTCAAACAGCTTCGACAGCGACTGATAATGCTGCTCTGCCAGAATTTCTGTGGGCGCCATCAGCGCCGCCTGACGGCGATTGTTCGCCGCCAAATAGGCCCCCGCGGCGGCCACCATGGTCTTGCCGCTGCCCACGTCGCCCTGTACCAGCCGGTTCATAGGCACGCCCCGACCCACATCGCCGCGAATTTCGTCGATGGCACGCAGCTGCGCCCCGGTGAGCCGGAATGGCAGACCGGCATAAAAAGCATCCATGGACACATTTTCATAAGGTGTCGTCTTTTTCCCGGAACGGGATGCCCGAAGCAGCGCCAAGCCTGCGGAAAATACGAAAAATTCCTCAAAAACCAGCCGCCGTTTCGCCAGCTCCGCCTCCTCCATGGAGGCAGGCTCGTGGATGGCATAGTACGCCCGTTCTGCCGGCAGGATGCCGTACTCCCGACGCACCGGCTCGGGGATGATCTCCGGCGGTGGATCGCAGATCGCCAGCGCCTGCCGCACGGTGCGAAGCATCACCGCATTGGATAGTCCTGCGGTCAGAGGGTACACCGGCAGCACCCGACGGGTGGTCACCGGGGCGCTGTCCAGGGTTTCAAAGACGGGATTGGTCATGCCGTAGCCCATGTAATCACCGGTGAGGGTGCCGTAGAAAATATATTCCCGGCCATATTGGAGATTTTCCGCGGCGAACCGGTTGTTGAAGAAGGTCAGATTCAGCCGTGCGGAGTGGTCAGCCACCTGCACCTTGGTCAGATCCAAACCCTTGCGGATGTGGTTGGTGCGAGGGGTGTTCATGACCATGGCCTTGAAGCAGGCAGGTCTGTCCACCTCCAGCTCCGCCACCGTCACCAGTCGGGTACGATCCTCATACCCCCGGGGGAAATGGCAGATCAGATCCCGGAGGGTCACGATATTCAAATTGGCAAATTGCTTGGCCTTGGCAGGGCCAACACCTTTTAATACGGTAATGGGATCGGATAATTTGCCCATCAGAATACCTCCCTGGAATAAAAACATCGTAGGGGAGGGTCTTGACCCTCCCTTCGCCGCAGGCGCGTTGCGTAGCTGTCGCCCCGTCGTGGCGACACGGGAGGGTCAAGACCCTCCCCTACAATTCATTATTCTATGCAATATGAGAAAACTCCCTCCGGAGAACGGGAGGGAGATATTTTCAGAGAGATCAAGCCAGCTTGTTCAGCTTCAGGGTCATGCTGCTCTTCTTGCGAGCGGCATTGTTCTTGTGCAGAAGACCCTTCTTGCAAGCCTTGTCCACTGCGGTAACGGCAGCCTTGTAGGCAACCTCAGCAGCGGCCTTGTCGCCGGACTCCAGAGCAGCGTCGTACTTCTTGATGACGGTCTTCAGAGCGGACTTGTCGGCCTTGTTCTTCTCGTAAGCGATCTTGGAAGAAATGACATCCTTCTTAGAGGACTTAATGTTGGGCATGTTCACACCTCCTGTTCCCATAGGTTCATACAGTTACACATTATAGCGCCTTTTTCCAGAAAATCAATACCTTTTTTCAAAATTTTTTCAACTTTTCTCCCACGCACACTTTTTCCTGTTTGTCAAGACCCAATTTCGCCCACGGTTTTGTAGAATTGGTGGATTTGTTTTCGGGTGAAAAAGTACGAAAGCCGTCGAATTCCGCCGCAATATATTATGTCAACCGCTATGGAATATCACTTGTGGAAAGCCCCTGTGGAAAAGTCTGTGGAGAATGTGGAAAAGTTCGAGTTTTCCACAACTATTTCCGGTTTTTCCCCACCGCTGACCCTTGATTAACTATGCAAAAACCGATGCATAAACCCATCCATAAACAAAATAAAACGTGTTACGTCACCGGAATAATTCGGTAACCTTCCTCCCGAAACGAGGCTGAATTGTTCAAACAAAGACTTTTTCTGCCGAAGGAAGCCACCATCCGTTGCCATTTTCCGGCGCATTTTTTGTGAAAATGGCACAAAAGCACGGCAGGGTACGGCGCACCTTCCCCTGCCGTTCACTTATCCATTGATGCACACTTCTTTTTGGGTCAGGCTGCCGGTGACCTGCAAGTACATCTTATATTTGTCGATGCGCCACCATGTGGTGCGCTTAAAACCCTCCCGGCTCAGCTTATAGGGAAGTACCAGCTTGCATTCTGTCCCCTTTCGCAGTGCGATACCTGTTGTGCCTTCCAGAATGGGATTCGCCTTCACCAGCACGTCCCAATCCATATTGACCACCGTATCTACCCCCCGGAGGGTAAAGCTTGTCATATTCACGGGATTCGGTTCGCAGGATTCATTGACCAGCGTAATGTACACCAACGCCAGTTTTTCGGGAGCATCCTGCTTATTAGGCAGAGAAATGCCCATTTCCGACAAATAGGCATCGTAATCCTTCACCTCATAGCCGTCTACCCGGAGGTGGTAGCCGTTGAGATCGGTACGCAGGTCGTAGCCGTCATCCTCAAAAGGAACCAGCTCACCGGCCTTGTAGAGCTTGTAATCGCTGTTGTTCAGGTCGTCGTAATACTTGTTCAGGGTCACAAAGCGCCAGACCCAAGCGGCGGCCAGCGCCACCACGACACTCAGCACCACAATCAGACGGACAGACTTCTTCATCGAACCGCCTTCCTTTCCACGTGTCCTTCCGCCACGGTGTAGATCTCATCGGAAATGTCCTCCAAAATCGCCGCATCGTGGCAGGCAAGGATAATCAGAGCACCCCGATCCCGCTCCCGGCGGATCAGCTCCATGATCTGGGCCACGCCCTTTTCATCCAGCGCATTGGTAGGCTCGTCCAGCAGAATCAGCTCCGGTGCCTCCATAATGGCGGCGGCGATACCCAACCGCTGCTTCATGCCCAGAGAATACTTGCGGAATTTTCGCTTATCATCCGGCACAAGACCTACATCCGCAATGGCGGTACGAATCTCCTGCTCCCCTACACGATTCTGAAGTTGCGCCAGCAGCTGCAGATTTTTCAGGCCAGTGTATCCCGGCAAAAAGGCGGGATTTTCAATGAGCAGACCAATGGACGGAGGGAAATCCAACTCCTTGCCCAATTGCTTTCCGTCAATGAGTACCTGCCCCTTCGTTGCCCGGATGAGGCCGCCGATAAGGCGCATGAGCATGGTCTTGCCGCCGCCGTTGGGACCCTGAAGGCCATAGACCTTGCCGCCCTCCAATTCCAGGTTTACATCTTTCAAAATGAGGGTACCCCGGATATACTTGGTTGCGCTTTTTACTTCAATTTTCATACAATCTCCTACCCTTCATATTTCAGATGATCCATGCGGTCAAACCGCAGGAGTCCCACTACCAGACAAATCCCGATCACCGCCAGACACGCCAGCCCCAACGATACCGGGTGCTGACCTTCAAACAGCAGGATGCCGTTTCGGCAGCACATGGCACCGTTTCCCAGCATCAGGGGGGAATCCACAAACACAGTCAAACCCACCAAGCTGGTGCAAATAAAGAAACTGAAAATAGGCTTCATCATCAGGCTCAGCACCATTTGCAGAAGATTCAGCGTCACCAGCGTCAGCAAAGGAAAACCCACGGCGGCGGCCAAAACCTGCCCCACAGAGGGTTCGCCATACACCGACATATTCAGCGCCATTTCCGGCACCCCGGGGGTGTAACGCAGAGTGGGACTGCCGCCAGTGATCAGGGCGAAGATCAGCGCCGTAACCATGGCCAGCAGGACATAGACTGTGCAGCTCAGCACGCACCAGGCGCACTTGGCAAAGAACCAGCTTTGCTTATTGACACACCGGACGATCACCTGCTGCCCCTCCTGGGTCAGATCGTTCAGGGGATAGTCCAGATTCAGGAACAAGATCCCCACTACCACTAAAAACCACACAATAGGAAAGGAGAAGGTATCCATACCCAATGGCTTATACATTCCCTGAAAACAGCTCAGCAGATAGTCCATCCAACTGCCGGTACAGTTTGCGTTGAGCATATTTGTAAACGCGGCGAAGCAAGGCACCGCAAACAGCAGCAGCGCAACCAAATAACGCCATCTCAGCAGACCGCTTCGCAGGTCATGCCGCACTAAATTAAGCCAGTTCATGCTTCACCACCTGCCAATATCCCACACCAAAGGAGATCAGAGTCAGCCCTCCCAGTATGCACAGCATCAGCCATCCGGGGAGCAGCATCCCCGCGCCAGGAAGCATCCGCAGAGGGGACAAGCAATAGTTATTCCCTTGCAGCACCGAACTGTTTAGCGCAATAATGACCGCATCCCACGCCACATAAACGGCATAAGGTGTCAGCATCACCATCACACCATAGCGCAGCTTGGTACCCACCAGAAAGCATAGGCTGGCCGCCACGCCGCCGCAAAGAAACACGATCACGCACCGCACCAGTGCATAGACCCAGTGGTTGGTGTAATACAGCTGCGACAGAAATTGCACGTTGCTCATCTGATTAAAATATGGGGAGATATGGGCATAGGGCAAAACCATAGCATTGCCCAGCAGGTTCAGCAAAAACGGCACCGCCACCGCCAAACCGCCGCTGACGAAAACCGCAATATACTTGCTTACATAATATGTTTTCGCCCCGGAGCGGGCGGCAATCTGATTGTACACGCCGCTGCGCCGCTCCGACGCATAGGACCAGCCATAGGCCATTCCCGCTATCACCGGCCAGATCACGTTAAAGAGGTTTGCTCCCCGGGTATTGGGCTTAATCCCCATCCACAGATAAAACAGCGAATATCCCTGATGATCCGTACTGAGCCGAAGCCCCAGGATCTGATTTGCAATCCGTTGGTCAAACTCCCGTATCTTGCCGATATTCTCCATCACATCCATGGCGCAGAAAATCAGTCCAAAGGCAATAGCGATGTACAGCATTTTGTTGGTCAATGCCTTATGTAGTTCTGTTCGCAATGTATGTTTCATGCTTCATTCTCCAGCTTCGTGTCGATATAAAGGCCATTCTTGATTGTATAGAACCCTTCCTGCATAACGCACAGCCACCGCATGGACAGATCTGCCGGCTTACCGTCTTCTTCACCGCTGATCATAAACCCAAGTGTAAAGCTGACCGTTTCCCCCGGTTTTGCCATAATGGCATAGTTATCGTCGTTCAGACTGTCAATGACCTCTTCCTCTGTCAGGCCCGTGGCTTCGATGTATTCTCCCTTGCGGCTGAAATAAGTCTGTCTTTCCGCATTGCAATATTCATCGCCTTTTCTGCCATACAATCTGCTCAAATTCACTAAATTTACAAACCGATTACAGGCAAACGCATAGTCATGGAAATAGTCGCCGCAGCTGCCGGTAAAGGTGCCGTCATCCAGCCAAGCTACCGCATCCACATTGGTCACCGTCAGATCTACCATCACCATCCGAGCGCCGTGATCCCAGGCACCGCCCTCTGTAAACCATTCCTCATATTTAAATGTCTTGGGCTCACCGTCTACGTAGGCTTCTACATAGGCGTGTTCATCCATTGCTTCCTTGGATGGGCACTGGGATTCCTCGGTAACGACCCACACATTTGTCACGGTACAGGTAAAATGGCCATCCGCCGGCATCAACTGGTTGGCATCGATATCAAAGCTTTCTCCGATCTGGATAACATTCTCAGGAAGGATCGCCGTGTTTTCGGTGATCACAGGCTCCGTTAGTTCCGGCGAAAGCTCCCCTTCCCCACAGCCGGACAAAAGGAGTGGGAATATCAAAACGAATGCGAAAATGCTTTTCTTCATAAAAACCTCCTGTTCTTCCCCATTGGTTGTGAATATGCGGCCCGTCTACTCATCTCATGCGATACCTCCCATCGTATAATACCGTCTTTCACATAATACTATATATTACATAGTATTAATTGTCAATATCCTTTTCAAATAATCCTCCAGATTTCTTCCGGTAGGTTTCCCGTATGTTTTCCTCCGCAATGGAAATACTTCACTTACAGAAAAAAGGAGGTTGACCATGCAGGGGAAAGTAGATATCTGCGGTGTGAACACCGCACGGCTGAAGACCCTGACCCACGCGGAAATGGACACTCTGCTCCGGCTGGCCAAGGCCGGGGACAAAAAAGCCCGGGAGAAGCTCATCGAAGGGAATCTGCGGCTGGTGCTGTCGGTGATCCAGCGCTTCGACAAGCGTGGCGAAAGCCCCGACGACCTGTTCCAGGTGGGCTGCATCGGACTGATGAAGGCCATCGCCAACTTCGACCCCGATAAAAATGTAAAATTCTCCACCTACGGCGTACCCATGATCGCCGGGGAGGTGCGGCGGTATTTGCGGGACAACAGCGCCATACGGGTATCCCGTTCCATCCGGGACGTGGCCTACCGGGTATTACAATGCAAGGAATCCCTGGTGACCCAGCTGGGGCGTGAGCCCACATTGGAAGAGATCTCCAAGGCGCTGGAGCTGAGCATCGAGGAGGTCAGTCAGGCGCTGGACGCCATCAGCGCCCCGGTGAGTCTGTACGACCCGGTGTACGCCGACGGCGGCGATCCCCTCACCGTCATGGACCAGGTCCGGGACACCAAAAATACCGAGGGCAACTGGATGGAGCACATCGCCCTGCGGGATGCCTTCCGGAGTCTGGGCGATCGGGAAAAGCAGATCCTTTCTCTCCGTTTTTATGACGGCAAGACCCAAATGGAGGTGGCAGGGGTGCTGGGCATTTCCCAGGCCCAGGTGTCCCGCCTGGAAAAAGGCGCGATTTCCGCCATGCGCAAGAGTATTAGTGTTTCTTAATGTAAATGTTTGCTTAGCGCACCAAGATACGCTGTCATTGCGAGGCCCGAAGGGCCGTGGCAATCCCCTACGGCGATGCAGAAATGTTACAACTACCACTGAAAATACCACGAAATTCAGGAGATTGCCACGCCAGTGTGCGCACTGGCTCGCAATGACATACTTCTTTTTTAGTGCGTCATTACTCCGCTAAACAATCATTTCCCCTCCACTTACCGCATACACTTTCCCAAAAGGGAGGGGTCTATCATGCGAGTAAAATATACGGAACTGCGGTGCAAGGAGGTCATCTGCGTCAACGACGGTCAGCGGCTGGGGTTCGTCTGCGACGTGATCGTGGAGATGCCCGAGGGGTGTGTGGTCGCTCTGGTGGTGCCGGGGCCCTGCCGGTTTTTGGGGCTGTGCGGTCACCGGGATGACTACGTCATTCCCTTCAGCTGCGTCCGGCGCATCGGTCCGGACATCATTCTTGCCGACATCAAGCCCAATGACTGCCGTGTCCCCCGGAGTAAATCCGGATTTTTTGGATAATTCTTTTATTTTTTCGCAAAAAACACTTGCAAAATGAAAATCTTTCCGCTATAATGGTTCGGCATGGGCAAATCCCATGACATTACTACACCACACACCCGGTGATCGTACCCCCAAGTGCCCTTCGGGGCGGGCAGTGCGAAATGATCGGGGTGGAGGAACAAACAAAAGGAGAAAATCAAAATGGCTGTCGTATCTATGAAGCAACTGCTGGAGGCCGGCGTGCACTTCGGTCACCAGACCCGCCGCTGGAACCCCAA
>JAZNRS010000028.1:0-3668 GCA_045590815.1 Faecousia sp. | reverse complement strand
CTAACGGCGAAATATCGTAGGGGAGGGTCTTGACCCTCCCTTGTCGCCCCGGAGGGGCGACAGCTATGCAATGCGCCTTCGGCGAAGGGAGGGTCAAGACCCTCCCCTACAGTATTTGTTAGTAAGCTAAACAATCATTTATGTCACAATTACGGATAATCCGGCGTTGACCGGCACGGTTTTTTCGCAGGTTTCACAATCTTTTCCGCGGACAGATGTTTTTAGCAGAAAAACATTGCTTTTTTCTTATTCGGTAGTATAATATCGATATCAAAATAACGAAGGAAGCGGATTTTATGGGTAAGATCAAAGCATTTCTCAAACGCAAAGACATCCAGCTCTCCCTGAAGCGCTACGGCATCGATGCCCTGGGCGCAATGGCACAGGGTCTATTCTGCACCCTGCTCATCGGCACCATCCTCAACACCCTTGGCAATCAGTTTCACATCGGTTTTCTCACTGCCGAGCTGATCCCCGGCTACACCATCGGCGGCCTTGCCCAGGCCATGGTAGGCGCAGGCATCGCCGTCGCCATCGGCAAAGCGCTGAACGCACCGCCGCTGGTGCTGTTTTCGCTGATCCCGGTGGGCTTCGCCACCAACGCCCTGGGCGGCTCCGGCGGACCGCTGGCAGTATATTTTGTGGCAGTGATCGCTACGGAATTGGGTAAAGTGGTATCCAAGGAAACCAAAGTCGATATCCTTGTCACGCCCATCGTTACCATTTTGGTGGGCGTTGGACTGGCGGCGCTCATCGCCAAGCCCATCGGCACCGCCGCCAATGCGGTGGGCTACGCCATCATGTGGGCAACCGAGCAGCACCCCTTCATCATGGGCATGATCGTGTCCGTGCTGGTGGGCATTGCGCTGACACTGCCCATCTCCTCGGCTGCCATCTGCGCCTCTTTCGGGCTGGTTGGACTTGCCGGCGGTGCGGCGGTTGCCGGCTGCTGCGCACAGATGGTGGGCTTCGCCGTGATGAGCTTCAAAGAGAATAAGTGGGGCGGTCTGGTCGCCCAGGGACTGGGCACCAGTATGCTGCAGATGCCCAATATCATCAAGAACCCCCGGGTGTGGATCCCCCCGATCCTCACCTCCGCCATCACCGGACCGCTGGCGACCTGCGTTTTCAAGCTGGAGATGAACGGCGCCGCAGTGAACTCCGGCATGGGCACCTGCGGGCTGTGCGGACAGATCGGCGTGTGGACCGGCTGGGTCAATGACGTAGCTGCCGGTACCAAGGCAGCAATCACCGCCTTCGACTGGATCGGGCTGGCGCTGATCTGCTTCATCCTGCCTGCGGTGCTGACCTGGCTGTTCGCCCTGCCCATGCGCAAGCTGGGCTGGATCAAGGAAAATGATCTGAAGCTGGAGCTGTAAATAAACCTTCTCCCTGGGGAGAAGGTGCCCCAGTGCGCACACTGGGGCGGATGAGGGGTATATGCCAAAGTTGTGTAATCTGACCCCTCATCCGTCAAAAATCAAAGATTTTTGCCACCTTTCCCCCAGGGGGAAGGTCATGTATCCAATCATTTAACATCTCAAAAAAGCAAAAAACGGGCGGCCGAAATTGGCCGCCCAACGAAATTATCATATCACATCCCGGTTGTGTTTGTCAACCGGGATGTGTGCATTTTTCACAACTTCTGCATTTTATCTAAAATCTTTTTATTTACTTTGTACAATATTCCATATTGCATTTTCCCTAAGGATATGTTATCTTATAGTCACAAGAGGTGATACCAATGTACAAGTAAAACCTCCCCAAGATTCCAAATTTCATATCTTTGCATAGTCAAAACAGAAGTTCCTTACATTCAAATTTCGTCAAATGTAAAAGATTTTCCTGTTCCTTGCACTCTAGTCCATCGGAGTAACAAAGTTCAGATACCCTGTTTTTCAGTGTAACCTGCAAAGACGTGACATTCGGAATCCGGCACATTTGCAAGATCCCTTCCTCACCCACATAACCAAGCCACTCCTGCTTATGGGAGATCCAATTGCGGTAGATGTTTGGCGTAAGAAAAATCATTGCAAATGGTATTCTGTAGAAACGCGAGGTAACCAATGATGTTAGATAATAAGAGTGAAGAGAAATGACCCTTGACTGATTCGTTACAAACTTTCAGTCAAGGGTCATTTCTTTTTGCTTTTATCAAGGCTCCCCTCAAGGGGAGCTGGCAAAAATCGGCTCTGAAGAGCCGATTTTTTGACTGAGGGGTGCTACCTTCACCCCTCCGCCCCTTCGGGGCACCTCCCCTCAAAGGGAGGCATATAAGTGTCAATACGGTCTTACATACAGCTCGTACTTTCTGGGCGCAGGTCGGGCATGGACACCGGACACCAAGCCCAGCATCGCATACAGCGACACGATAGAACTGCCGCCGTAGCTGATAAAGGGCAGCGTCAGACCGATAACCGGCGTCACGCCGATACACATACCCACATTACTGCACACCTGGAAGATCAGCGCCATAGCCGTGCCGAAGCACACCAAGCGGCGCATATAATCCTGGCTCCGGGTGCCAACCTGAATGCACCGGGCAATGATCGCCACCAGCAGCCCCAGCACCACAAAGCAGCCCACATAGCCCATCTCCTCGCCGATGGCGGAGAAGATATAGTCCGTATGCTGGGCAGGCAGCGCACCGATCTGGGTACGGTTTCCGTTGAACAGACCCTGTCCCATCAGACCGCCGCCGGTGAGGGTCAGCAGGCTGCGCTTGGTATGGTAACGTTCCTTCAGACCCTGGGGGTCGATATTGGGGTCAAACAGGATCAAAATACGGTTTTTCTGGTGCTGATCCAGCATGGTCCAAATAAACGGGGTACCTGCCGTAAGCAATGCTCCACCGCTCAAAAACCATAGGTGATTGACACCGCCGGCATAAGCCATGCCGACGAAAATAAACACGAAGATCAGCGAAACGCCCACGTCATCAGAGATCAAAATATTGGTGCCTGCCAGCAAAACCAGATGACCCGCCATGGTCAGCACCGATTTAAGGGAAGATATTTTCTGCTGATACTGTGCCATGACCGACGCCATGATCAGCACGAAGGTGATCTTACACAGCTCCGCTGGCTGGATACTGACGGGCAGGATCGGCAGCTGGATCCAGCTCTTGTTACCGGAATTAAAGTCTGTGCCGAAGGGGATCAGCAACAACAGCATGAAGATATTGAAGACCACCAGCACCCGCCGATGCTCGGAAATAAAATCCAGATCGATACAGGCAACCAGTACATAGAGCACGACACCGATAATGATCGCACCGATCTGCACGATGACGTAACGGATGGTTTCGTGGTGGGCGGTGGCGCTGGCGATGGCGATACAGCCGAAAGCCGAAGCCACAACACACAGCAGCAGCAAAATCATATCGCCCTTGCGGAAAACATCCCACACGGTCCGAAGAATCCGGCGCATCCCATCGCCTCCTTTCCTAAGGTATTGGTTATTGTATCATCTTTTTTCCAACTTGTAAACCAACTTTCTGTAAACAGCGAAAAAACATCATAATTATTTAAATGATTGTTTAGCTTACTAACAAATACTGTAGGGGAGGGTCTTGACCCTCCCTTCGCCGAAGGCGCATTGCATAGCTGTCGCCCCTCCGGGGCGACAAGGGAGGGTCAAGACCCTCCCCTACGATATTTCGCCGTTAG
>JAZNRS010000027.1:0-2441 GCA_045590815.1 Faecousia sp. | reverse complement strand
GCCGCACTTGGAGCAGTGGGAGCCTTCGGTCAAGCCGGTGGTAACACAGCCGGGAGCCACAGCCGCATCGGTGATGATGTTGTGATCGCAGGCAACGGATGCAGGAGGCTCGATGGGGGCGGAACCTACCGTGAAGGGAGCGGTCCAGACGACCACGTTCTGGGTCTTGCTGGCCAAGCTGCCATTGTTGGAATAGTAGGTAACAACGTCTGCGGAGATCTCGTAAGTATAGTAGTCAGCGGAAAGACCACCGAAGCTCAGTCCGTTGCACACGGCGCTGTTCTTGAGGTTGTACTCTCTGCCGTCGGCAGCGGCGGAGCTGGTCAGCACGGGAGATGCCATCAGCTCTTCGCCGGAGTAGACATTTGCCTTGACGGTACCCAGCTTGTTGTACTCAGATACCAGGGTGCCCTCCAGATAGTAGCCGGAGCCAAGGCTGATGTTGGAGGCCATGGTGGGAGCGATGACGGCGAGGTCATCGTAACGGTAGTTGTTGATGGTCACATAATCAGCGGAAACGTAGCCGCCGGTGCCATTTTCCTTTTCTACCTGGTACCACAGAGAACCGGAAGCATTCTTGTAAAGACCGGTAACGTGGAGCTTGGTGCCGGCAGCCAGATTCTCAACGATGGTATAATCGGTGCTGGGGTACTGGCGCATATTCACGGCGGAGCTGACGGTCACATCCATGTTGGAGGGGTAGTAGGTGCACTTGCTCAGATAGCTGGTGTCGGAGCTCAGACCGGGGTATTCAAAGTAGCAGATGTTGCAGTCAACATCGCCGGAGATACCGCTGATGCTGCCCTCCCAGGAGTACTGCCACAGCCAGGTACCGCCGTCGTGGGTAGCGGTGCCGTTGGAGCTGAACCCGTCGATCTGGGCGATCCACACGGGGATGGAGGACAGATAGCCCTTCTGGAAGGAGCTGGTGAACCAGCTGGTGAAGCCGTAGAAACCGGGCTGATAGCCGGCAGCGGCGATGGTGTCACAGAAGCCGGTGACCAGAGATTCCTTGGTGCTGTTGGCCAGGGATGCCTGGGTGCTGTCCTCCAGGTCATACCAAATGGGCAGCTCGGGGGTGAAGCCGTACTGCTTCAGAGTATCCACCACGAACTGAGCTTCCTTGGCGGTGCCGTCACCGGTGAGGGCGTAGGAGTACAGATAAACGCCGTAGGGGATGCCGTACTTCTCACAGGCGGTGGCATATTCCACGAAGCGGTTGTCCAGGGTGGTGGCGAAGCCGATACGCAGAATGGCGAAGTCGATATCGTTCTTGGCCTTGGACCAGTCGATAGAGCCCTGCCATACGGAAACGTCGATACCGAAAGCCAGGTCATCGTTGGGGTTTTTCCAGTCGGTGACCACACACTGCTGGGTATCCAGGACTACGGTCTGGGCGGAGGTGGCGAACTGACCGTTACCGTCAATGTAGTAGCTGATGGCTTCGGCGGTGAGGACGTAGGTGTAGATGCCTGCGGCCAGACTGCCGAACAGCAGATTGGCGTCCACGGTGCTGCCGGACAGATTATAGGACTTGCCGCCGGCGTTGTCAGAGGCTTCGATGGTGTTGCCTCTGGAAATGTTGGTGTTGGGACGCATGGAGGCGGTGATGGTGCCCAGGTCGTTGGCGGAGGAGCTGATATTGCCCTTGATGCCAAAGGAAGCGCCGTAAGCCAAAGAAGCGGGGGACCGCAGCTCGGTTACGGTCACGTCGCCGGTGAGGTGGGCGGCCATGTAGGTGTTTGCGGCCTTGACATACAAGGTCATATTGTAGTACAGAACTTCATACCAGTACTCGCCGGAGGTGTTTTTGTGCAGGGCCTTGACGGTCAGCACAGTGCTTTCCGGAAGCGTGTACTTGGCGGTGGCTGCGGAGGAGGGACCATCCATCAGATTGGTCGCCTTGGTGGTAACCACAAGGAGGTTGGAGGCGTAGGACTGGGCGATGTAGTCGGATGCCGCCGCCTTAGCGCCAAGAGGGTTAAGGGGAACATAGGACAATACAAGTGCAAGAACCAGAGCCATAGCCAAAAATTTCTTCATCTGCTTCATCATGCGTACTGCATCGGATCACCGATGCGCTCCCTTCTGGATATTTTTGTGGAAGCGCCGTTTGTAGATGTTGTCTAAAAAACGGAGCAATTCTACAAATTTTCTATTATATTTTACTGTTAATGACCGGGAAAGTCAATACAAGAAATGAAAAAACCGGCAAACCCGAAGGTTTGCCGGTTTTGCGTGTCAAAAAGTGGTGCCACTGCGGGAGGCAGCGCACACTGGCGCAATTTTATGCTGCGAAATGGAGCTTTGCGTAGTAGCCGTATACGGCAATAGCGGCAGCCATGGGCTGAATGTCCGCTGTGCCGGAGGCGACCTGACTGGTGCAGTAAACGCCCAGGCTGTAGTGGAGCACGCCGGTGGAGTAGACCGTGCCGTCGGTG
>JAZNRS010000026.1:0-65833 GCA_045590815.1 Faecousia sp. | reverse complement strand
CTGCCCCGGCCACGCCGACTATATCAAGAACATGATCACCGGTGCTGCTCAGATGGACGGCGCTATCCTGGTTATCGCTTCCACCGACGGCCCCATGGCTCAGACCAAGGAGCACCTGCTGCTGGCCCGTCAGGTTGGCGTGCCCGCTATCGTTGTCTTCATGAACAAGGCTGACCTGGTTGACGACGAGGAGCTGCTGGAGCTGGTTGAGATGGAGATCCGTGAGACTCTGTCCTTCTACGAGTTCCCCGGCGACGACATCCCCGTTATCAAGGGTTCCGCTCTGAACGCTCTGATTTCCGAGTCCTCTGATGTCAATGCTCCCGAGTTCGCTTGCATCAAGGAGCTGATGGATGCTGTTGACCAGTATATCCCCACTCCCGACCGTAAGGCTGACCAGCCCTTCCTGATGCCCGTTGAGGACGTCTTCACCATCTCCGGTCGTGGTACTGTTGCTACCGGCCGTGTTGAGCGTGGCGTTATCAACAAGAACGACAAAGTCGAGATCGTTGGTCTGAACGACGAGAAGAAGGAGACCACCGTCACCGATATCGAAATGTTCCACAAGCTGCTGGACTACGCTGAGGCTGGCGACAACATCGGCGCTCTGCTGCGTGGCGTTGACAAGAAGGAGATCGAGAGAGGCCAGGTTCTGTGCAAGCCCGGCTCCATCAAGCCTCTGACCAAGTTCGCTGGCCAGGTCTACGTCCTGTCCAAGGAAGAAGGCGGCCGTCATACTCCTTTCTTCAACAACTATCGTCCTCAGTTCTACTTCCGTACCACCGACGTTACCGGCATCATCTCCCTGCCCGAGGGCGTTGAGATGTGCATGCCCGGCGACAACGTTGTTATGAACGTTGAGCTGATCACCCCCATCGCTATCGAGAAGGGCCTGCGTTTCGCTATCCGCGAGGGCGGCCGTACCGTCGGTTCCGGTGTTGTCACCGAGATCTACGAGTAATTCTTGGTTCTTTCAAAATACCCCGGCTTTTGCCGGGGTATTTTTTGGTTTTTACTGGATTTATTCGTACGCCTATGCTATAATCCTAATATTATGTAAGTAGGGGGGAGTAGATTGAAGGAACTGCGCAGTAAAATCCTCGAGGCGCTGATTTCGGCATTGCCTATTACCGCCATTGTGTATATTCTTGCCCTGACCCCGTGGTTTGACCTTTCAGCAGTAGAGTTGATTACCTTTACTGTGGGGGCGGTTCTGCTGATTTTGGGCATCGGACTGTTCAATTTGGGCGCTGATCTGGCAATGACTCCCATGGGCACCCATGTGGGTGCCGGACTTTCCCGGCAGAAGAAGCTGGGGCTGCTGCTGACGGTGTGCTTTGTTCTGGGTATGCTGATCACCATTGCGGAACCGGATCTGCAGGTTTTGGCAAAGCAGGTCAGCGCTGTGATGAATGGGACGGTACTGGTGTACGCCGTAGGTCTGGGCGTGGGAGCGTTTTTGGTTGTTGCGATCCTGCGGATCGTGTTTCGGCGAAAACTCTCGGCAATTTTGATGCTGTTTTATATGCTTCTGTTTGCCCTGGCGCTGATGCTGGCGGTGAATGAAAAGACGGCGCTGCTGCCTATGGCATTCGACTCCGGCGGTGTTACCACCGGCCCCATCACTGTGCCCTTTATCATGGCGCTGGGCGTGGGTATTTCCAGTGTCCTGGGCGATAAGCGCTCCCAGGAAAACAGCTTCGGTATGGTTTCTCTGTGCAGCGTTGGTCCGATCCTGGCTGTTTTGGCACTGGGCATTTTCTCCGGTAAGGATCTGCGCTATGATGTGCCGGATTATACTGCCAGCAGCGATATTTTGAGAACTTATCTGCATTCTTTGGGACATACCGCCAAGGAGGTCGCTCTGGCTCTTGGTCTGATCGTGGCGTTCTTCATGGTCTGCCAGCTGTTCTTCCTGAAGCTGCCCAAGCGGAAGCTGACGAAGATCGCCTTGGGCGTTGTGTTTACCTATGCTGGTCTTGTGATTTTCCTCACCGGTGTCAATGTGGGCTTCATGCCCGTGGGCTATAAGCTGGGTTTCCAAATGGCGAAGTGCGGAAAGTGGATCCTGGTGGTGTTCGGTTTGGTCACCGGCGTGCTGGTGGTGCTGGCGGAGCCTGCCATCCATGTGCTGAATAAGCAGGTGGAGGAAGTCACCGGCGGCTACGTCACCCGCAAGGCGATGACATTGGGTCTGTGCATCGGCGTTGGTGCGTCCATCGCCCTGTCTATGATCCGGATCGTTTTCGATTTCTCTTTGGTTTACTACATCATCCCCGGCTATTTCATTTCCCTGGCGCTGAGCCTGTTTGTGCCGCCGGTGTATACCGCTATCGCCTTTGACTCCGGTGGCGTTGCCAGCGGTCCCATGACCTCCGGATTTATCCTGCCCCTGGCGGTTGGCGCTTGTGTCAGCCTGCAGAGTGCCGATGCGGTGCTGCAGGATGCCTTCGGCGTTGTGGCGCTGGTCGCCATGACCCCGCTGATCACCATTCAGCTTTTGGGCTTCCGTGCCATCATTGCCGGACGTGTGAAGGAGCGCAAGGCCATGGAGCGGATGCTGGATGCGGATGATCAGCAGATCATCAACTTTATGTAAGGAGGAGCGATGATGGCAAATACGGTCAATGATACCGCGATCAAGAAGCTGAAGCTGCTCTTTACGGTGGTGGATCGCCCCAAGGCGGAGTTTTATATGGACGTGATCAGCCAGTTTCAGGTGAATTGCCAGATGGTCATGGGCGGCACGGGTACCGCTCGCTCCGAGCTGGTGGATATGCTGGGCTTGAACAGCGAAAAGGCCGTGGTCCTCAGCGTTGTCCGGGAGGACATGGTGGATGCGGTGATGAACCGGCTGGAGGATAAATTCTCCACCATCCGCAACGGCAAGGGCGTTGCCTTCGCAGTGCCGCTGAGCAGCGTCATCGGCGTGAATTTGTATCAATTTTTGAGTAATAACCGTCTGAAAAGGGGGGAGCAGTCATGAAAACCAATAACCACGAGGTGATCTTTGCTATCGTCAATTCCGGCTTTGCCGATGACGTGATGGAGATCGCCAAGGAGAACGGCGCCCGGGGCGGCACCATCCTCAATGCCAGAGGCGTTGCAGGGCAGGAGGCTGCGGCATTTTTCGGGATCACCCTCCACCAGGAGAAGGAAATTTTGATGATGGTGGTGGATAAAGCCATTCGTGACGATATCCTCAACGCCATTTATAAGCAGATGGGCATGGCGAAGAAAGCCCAGGGCATTGCATTTTCGCTGCCTGTGTCCGATGTTGCCGGACTGGTCAAGGAGCCGGAGCCTGCGGAAGAAGAATAAGTCAAAACGCAGCCGATTTTTGGTCGGCTGCGTTTTGTGCGTTTTGACAAGTTTCGATGTGGAAAAAGCAAGGGATTTGTCTGCGAAAAAAGGGCAAAATTCACGAAAAACTCTTGCAAAATTTGGGGAATAATGATAATATAAGCGGGTAGTAGGCTCTAATGAAGAATGGCCGGCGCAGCCGTGCCAACACAGAACCATCGACTGAAGGAGAAATACTATGACATCCCAGGAAAAGAAACAGCTTGCCATCACCGCCTGCAAGGTGCGTATGGGCATCATCGAGTCCACCCATGCTGCCAAGTGCGGTCATCCCGGCGGAAGTCTGTCCGCTGCGGATATGTTCACTTATCTGTACTTCAAGGAACTGAATGTGGATCCCAAGAACCCCAAGTGGGAGGATCGGGACCGTTTTGTCCTGAGCAAGGGTCACACCGCACCCGGTCTGTACGCCGCTCTGGCGCTGCGGGGCTTCTTCCGCGTGGAGGATCTGCTGACGCTGCGTAAGGTGGGCAGCTACCTGCAGGGCCATCCCAATATGAATACTGTCCCCGGCGTGGATATGTCCACCGGCAGCCTGGGTCAGGGCATTTCCACCGCTTGCGGCATGGCGCTGGCTGCCAAGCTCAAGGGCAAGTCCAACCGGGTCTACACCCTGCTGGGCGACGGTGAGATCCAGGAAGGTCAGGTTTGGGAGGCTTGCATGTTCGCCAGCCACTACAAGCTGGATAACCTGTGTGTCATTATTGATAACAACGGTCTGCAGATCGACGGCGATATCGCCAAGGTCATGAGTCCGTATCCCATTGTTGACAAGCTGGAGGCATTCGGCTTTCAGGTCTACGCCATCGACGGTCACGATTTCGATGCCATCGAGGCTGCTATGGAGGCTGCAAAGACTGTCACCGGCAAGCCCACCGCCATTGTCATGAAGACGGTGAAGGGCAAGGACGTTTCCTTCATGGAAAACAATGCCGGCTGGCACGGCGTGGCACCCAACGATGCCCAGTTCGAGCAGGCTATGGGCGAGCTGAAGGCAAAGCTCGCAGAATTGGAGGGCTAAGACTATGGCTGATGTTAAGAAAATGGCCACCCGTGATGGCTATGGCAAGGGTCTTGTGGCGCTGGGCAAGGAGCATGACGATATCGTGGTGCTGGATGCCGACCTGGCCGGCTCTACCAAGACCGGTATGTTCGCAAAGGAATTCCCCAATCGCCATTTTAACGCCGGCATCGCCGAGGCGGATATGGTCAGTGTGGCTGCCGGTTTGGCTGCCAGCGGCTTTACGCCCTTTGCGTCTTCTTTCGCTATGTTTGCCAGCGGTCGTGCTTTCGAGCAGATCCGCAACTCTGTGGGCTATCCCCGGCTGGATGTGAAGATCGGCGCTTCCCATGGCGGTATGTCCGTGGGCGAGGACGGCGCTTCTCACCAGTGCTGTGAGGATTTTGCTCTGATGCGCTCCATCCCCGGCATGGTGGTCATCTGCCCCGCCGACGGCGTGGAGGCTGAGGCTGCCACCAAGGCTGCTTATGCATACGAAGGCCCTGTGTATCTGCGCATGGGCAGACTGGCTGTGCCGGTTTTCCATGAGGAAGGCTTTGAATTCACCATCGGCAAGGGCGAAGTGATGCGTGACGGCAACGATATCGCCATCATTGCCAACGGCCTGATGGTCTATGAAGCCATCAAGGCAGGCGAGGCGCTGGCTGCTGAGGGCATCAACGCCCGGATCATCAATATGTCCACCGTCAAGCCTCTGGACGAGGAGCTGGTGCTGAAGGCCGCCAAGGAGTGCGGTAAGATCATCACCTGCGAGGAGCACAGCGTCATCGGCGGTCTGGGCGAGGCAGTTTGCAGCTTCCTGGCTGAGAATTATCCCACCCCTGTGCGCCGTATCGGCGTCAATGACCAGTTCGGCTTCTCCGGTCCTGCCGGCGAAGTGCTGGAGGCCTTCGGTCTGTGCGAGAGCAATATCGTCAAGGTCACCAAGGAATTCCTGGGCAAGTAAATAATATCCGGGCTGTTCGTCTGAACGGCCCGGTTTGTCATATTTCGGAGTGCCGCTGACTGGCGTAGTCCGCCACGGGGTCTTTGCAATGGGTGAGATGAAGCGCCCGACCCAGCAGACGTGTCATGTGGATGGTGGTATCGCCAAAGCCCTTGAGAAATCCCCGGCGGTTGAAGAATTTATCTTTGGAATTACACAGCTCCGGCAGAAGATCCTGCAGCGCACCATCGTAGATCAGATAGGGCGTGAGCGCCTCCTCCAGCTGCTGCAGGGTGACGCACCGCAGACCCAAAATCGTACACGCAAATTCCAGACAAGTGTATGCGCCGTTGACTTTAAGCCGCAGGTGCATGGGTGCCAAAATGGCACCAAGGGTGTTGTAAATCAATCCGCTATCCCGGTTGCCTGCCTGCTTGAAGAGGCTTTGCAGCTGTGCGTGTTGGGTCTGATTTATCTCAACACGGAAGATCTTCACCGGGATTTGCTCACCGGAGTGGAGAATGCGATCCGCGGGCTCCGTGACATAGCCGCCGGCCAGCGCCACGTCCTGGTTGTATCGGGCGAAAGAAACGAAATTTTGAAAGCTTTCATCCAAAGAAAGAGATACATGGTTATACCGGGCGTGGGTAAAACAGCGGATCAACCGTGCGATACGGGTATTTGTGCGGGAAAGCATGATGTATAGGTAGTGGTCCATGGGTGTCACCTCTAAATATATGTTAGCGAAAAAAGCAAAGACTGTCAAGAAAAACAATAAATGCGCCATGGGTTTTGTGAAAGAAAACCTTGCATTTTGCGGAGTTTTACAGTATAATAAATTGATTTATTTTACATATTTATAAGAGGTTTTGCTGTGTATCTGAAATCTTTGGAAGTGCAGGGCTTCAAGTCCTTTCCGGACAAGACCCTGATCCGATTCGGCGATGACATCACCGCCATCGTGGGCCCCAACGGCTCCGGTAAATCGAATATTTCCGATGCGATCCTCTGGGTCATGGGCGAGCAGAGCAGTAAGACGCTCCGTGGCGCCAAAATGGAGGACGTGATCTTCGGCGGTACCCAAAAGCGTCCTGCTGTGGGCTTTGCGGAAGCCACCTTGACCCTGGACAACTCGGACCGTGCCCTGGCTTACGACTCCGACGAGGTTATGGTCACCCGACGGTATTACCGCTCCGGTGACTCGGAATACTATATCAACCGACAGTCCGCCCGCTTGCGTGACATCAATGAAATGTTCATGGACACCGGCTTGGGCAAAGAGGGCTACTCCAACATCGGTCAGGGCAGAATTGATGAGATCTTGTCCCTGAAGAGCGCTGACCGCCGTGAGATCTTTGAGGAGGCGGCAGGCATCTCCAAGTACCGCCACCGCAAGGAGGAAACCGAGCGGAAGCTGGAGCGCACCGAGGATAATTTGATGCGCATCGGCGACAAGGTTTCTGAATTGGAACTCCAATTGGAGCCTTTGAAGGTGCAGTCGGAAAAGGCGAAAAAATACCTGGAGCTGAAGGACGAGCTCCAGGGTGTCGAGGTCGCTGTGTGGCTGGATACGCTGGATCGGCTGTCCGCCGCTGCCAAGAAGGCGGAGGAGGACTACGCCTCTGCGTCTTTCGTGCTGCAGCAGGCTCACGACGACCTGGATCGGCTGTACAACCAGGCAACGGAGCTGTCTGAGCTGCTCCGCCGCCGGGATGGGGAGCTGGAAACGGTTCGCTTGAAGGTGAATATGCTGGAGGCTACCCATCAGCAGCTGGACGGTCAGATGGCAGTCCTTCGGGGTAATGTGACCAATAATGAGGGCAATATTGCCCGTATTGAAGAAGAGCTTCGGGGCGACGAAAGCCGCAGCGGCGGCATTGTGACTCAGATTTCCCAAGCCCAGGAGCGTATTGCTGAAATCGATGAGGATCTGGCGAAGAAGCGCCGTGTGCTGGATACCCTCCAGCAGGAATTGGCAGCGATGACTGCCAATGCCCAGGGCTTGATCCGTCAGTTTTTGGAGCTGCGGGGCAAGGAAACCAGCTTGTCTGCCGATATTGCCGGTCGGGAAGCGGATATCCGTGGCCTGGAGGACAGCATGACCCAGACCGCAGAGCGCCTTGCGCTGCTGAACGAGGATCTTTCCTCCGGCGACGATCGCCGCCGGGAGGCGCAGTCCAATTTGGATGATTGCCGCAGCCAGCTGCGCCGTGCCCAGGAGGACGTGACTGCCGCCAACAATATGATCTCCGGCTACACCCTCCGGCAGACCACCCGTGCTAAGCGCCGGGATGATCTGGCAAACGAGCTCCGGGAGCTGACCCAAAAGCTGGACGGCGTTACCGCCAAGGCACGGGTCTTCCGGGCGATGGAGCGGGATTTTGAAAGCTACAATAAATCCGTCCGCCTGGTGCTGCAGGAGGCACAGCGGGGGAGTCTGCGGAATATCCACGGCCCCGTGTCCCGACTGATCCGCACCGAGGATGACTATACCGTGGCGATTGAGATTGCCCTGGGCGCTGCCATGCAGCAGATCGTGGTGGAAAACGAGGCGGACGGCAAGGCTGCCATTTCCTATTTAAAGCGTACCGGCGGTGGCCGTGCCACCTTCCTGCCCATGTCCACCATCCAGGGGCGTACCCTGCAGGAGAATGGTCTGGAGAATTGCCGTGGATTCGTGGGCATTGCATCGGAGCTGGTCACCAGCGACGCGCGCTACCGGGGGATCGTGGAAAATTTGTTGGGGCGCATCGTCATCGTCCACGATATCGATGCCGCCATCAACATGGCAAATAAGTACCGCAACCGCTTCAAGATCGTCACTTTGGACGGTCAGGTCATGAACCCCGGCGGTTCCATGACCGGCGGTTCTGTAAATAAGGAAGCCGGCATTCTGTCCCGTGCCAACGAGCTGGAGAAGCTCACCGCCCGGGAAAAGGAGCTGCAGGATAAGAAGCTGATCACCGAGGCTGAGCTGACGGAAGCCCAGCGGCAGGTGGACCAGGTGGAATTCGAGCTGAATACCGCCCGGGATCAGCTGCGCAGCGCTGAAGACCAGGTGCTTCGCCTACAGGGTCAGGAGAAGCAGCATGAGATCTTGCTGCAGGCTATTGTGGATGCCATCGCTTCTGCTACCCGGGAAAAGGATGCGCTGAATGAGCGTGACCGTTCCGACCGGGAGCGCTATGCTGCTCAGCAGGCGAAGATCCAGGTGTATACTGCCCAGCTGGCAGATACCAAGGCACAGATCGCATCCCTGGAAGGCACCCAGACCGATGCCGCCAACGCCACCGCTCAGATCACCGATCGGATGACGGAGCTGAAGACGGAAGAAGCGGCTTTGGACGCGGAGCGGCACACCGCCGAGACCCACATCCAGGATCTGACCCAGCTCCAGGGCGCCATGGAAGGCGACCGTGCCAAGAAGCAGGCGCTGATGGATGCCATCCGGGAGGATAATGTCCGCCTGGAGGGTGAGATCAGCCGTCTGAAGGCACAGCAGAAGGAAAATGACGCAGAAACCGCCCAAATGCGCCGTGCCATGGAAAAGGTCATGGCGGACCGTGCGGATGCGGAGGCCACAAAGACCCGTTCCGAGCGGGAAGCCCAGGAGAAGAATAAGGACATTCTGAACATGGAACGTGCCTGCGCACTGCTGGAGCAGAAGAAGGTCACCACCGCCATGGAGGAGCGTCAGATCATCGACAAACTGTGGGATTCCTACGGTTTGACTCCCGGCACAGCCATCGAGCACCGGGGACAGATCGAATCTGTCACCGCCGGCAACCGCCGAATTGCGGAGCTGAAGCGGAAGATCTCCGGCTTGGGCACGCCCAACCTGGGCGCCATCGAGGAGTATGCCCGTGTTAACGAGCGCTACACCTACCTCAGTTCTCAGCGGGACGATGTGCTCACCTCCAAGCGGGAGCTGGAGAGCATCATCCGGGACATCACCCAGGAAATGACCGCCATTTTTGTTACGGAATTTGCCAAGATCGACCATTATTTCGGTCAGGTCTTTGAGGAAATGTTCGGCGGCGGTAAGGGTCAGCTGATTCTTGAGGACAAGGACAATCCGCTGACCTGCGGTATCGAGATCCGTGTGCAGCCCCCCGGAAAGCAGGTCAAGACCATTACCTTGCTGTCCGGTGGCGAGAAGGCATTTGTGGCAACGGCGCTGTATTTCGCCATTTTGAAGGTGCGCCCCACGCCCTTCTGCCTGCTGGACGAGATCGATGCGGCGTTGGACGACCGAAATGTCGAGCGCTTTGCCAACTACCTGCATAATTTGAGCAAAAAGACCCAGTTTATCGTCATTACTCACCGCCGTGGCACCATGGAAGCATCCGATGTGCTTTACGGCGTGACCATGCAGGAGCAGGGCGTGTCCAAGCTGCTGCGGCTGGATCTGAATCAGATGGAGCAGTATTTGGGAATCGTGGAATAATATACTGTGTCATTGCGAGCCCGTGCGCACACTAGCGTGGCAATCTCCGAGAACTTTAGGCTGTCCTGTTTATTTTGGGGATTCCCACGGCCCTTCGGGCCTCGGAATGACAGCGAGATTGAAAGGAACGATTATGGGATTTTTTGATAAAATTAAGGCCGGTCTGGCTAAAACCAGAGATGCCTTGAGCAATACCCTGGGTAATGTTTTCTCCGGCTTCAGCCAGTTGGACGATGATTTTTACGATGAGCTGGAAGAGAGCTTGATCCTGGCTGACCTGGGCGTGGAAACCGCCACCAAGGCAACCGAGCGCCTGCGCAAGACCATCCGGGAGCAGCACCTGAAGACCCCGGAGGAGGCCAAGGCCGCCCTGAAGGATATTTTGGTTGAGATGCTGAATGTGGGGGATGCACAGCTGAATCTGTCCACTACCCCCAGCGTGATCTTGGTCATCGGTGTCAACGGCGTGGGCAAGACCACCACCATCGGCAAGATCGCAACCCAGCTTGTTAACCAAGGCAAGAAGGTGCTACTGGTTGCCGGCGATACCTTCCGTGCCGCCGCCGCAGATCAGCTTGAGGTCTGGGCAGGTCGCTCCGGCGCGGACATTGTCCGCCAGCACGAGGGTGCGGATCCGGCTTCTGTAGTATATGACGGCATTCAGGCTGCCCGGGCAAGAGATGTGGATGTGATCATCATCGACACCGCCGGACGGCTTCACAATAAGGCAAACCTGATGAATGAGCTGAATAAGATCAGCCGCATCGTAAATCGTGAGCTGCCGGAGGCTTCCAAGGAAGTGCTGCTGGTGCTGGATGGTACCACCGGCCAGAACGGTCTGATCCAGGCAAAGCAGTTTAAGGAGATCGCCGGCGTCACCGCCATCGCCTTGACTAAGCTGGACGGCACCGCCAAGGGCGGTATTGTCATTGCTGTGTCCGATGCGCTGCAGATTCCCGTGAAGTTCGTGGGCGTGGGCGAGCAGGCAGACGACTTGATGCCCTTTGTTGCCCGTGACTTCGTGGAGGCCCTTATCTAAACCGGTGTCATTGCGAGCCAGCGCGCACGCTGGCGTGGCAATCCCCTTAATATTTAGGAGTACCAATGAAAATAGTATTAGCAAGCAAAAATCCCCATAAACTGGTGGAGATCAGTGAAATCACCAAGAAATTCGGTTTTGAATTGGTGCTGCAGTCGGAGCTGGGCATCGACCTGGACGTGGAAGAAACCGGTACCACCTTCGAGGAAAATTCCTACCAGAAGGCCTATGCCGTGATGAAAGCCACCGGTCTGCCTGCTTTGGCGGACGATTCCGGTATTGCGGTGGACGCACTCAACGGCGAGCCGGGGATCTATTCCGCCCGGTATGGCTTTGACGATACCCTGGACGATTGGGGGCGGCTTCAGCTTCTGCTGAAGAATGCGGAGAGTATCCCCGACGGTCAGCGTCAGGCGCAATTTGTCTGCGTCATCACCATGATCACTCCCGACGGGCAGACCATTCAAGCCCGTGGCGAGATCCACGGCGAGCTGACCAGGGAGCCCCGTGGGGAAAACGGTTTCGGCTACGACCCGATTTTCTATTATCCCCCCTTCGGCAAGACCACTGCCGAGATCAGCGCTGAGCAGAAGCATGAGGTGTCCCACCGGGGCAAGGCGCTGCGTGTGTTTTATGAGAAATTAAAGGAGGCAGGTTATGCTGACCAGTAAAGAAAGAGCGGAGCTGCGTGCCCGTGCCAACGCCCTGGAAACCACCCTCATGGTGGGCAAGGAGGGCGTGACGGATACCGTCATCTCCGAGGCGGATACCCAGCTCACCGCCCGTGAGCTGATCAAGGGTAAGGTGCTGGAGAGCGCCTTCATGACCCCCAGAGAGGTGTCCGATGCTATTTGTGAAGCCACCGGCGCAGACGGCGTGTCTGTGATCGGTACCAAGTTTGTGATCTATCGCTTCAGTGAGAAGTGCCAGCAGGAGCGCAACCAGACCGGTCGTGCCAAGCGCAAGTCCACTCCCGTGAGCAAGTCCAATCCCGTGGCAAAGGGTGCCCGGGCACGGCGTGCGGCGGAGAAGAAGGTGCGTGAGCAGCGGAATCAGTATTTCCGCCAGCAGGCCATCGACAAGGCCATCGAGCGGAGCCGGGAAAAGCAGCTCCGTGGAGAAGACTAAAAGAAAATATGTCATTGCGAACCAGTCCGCAGACTGGTGTGGCAATCCCCTGGTTTTTCTGCAAATCTTGGAGATTCCCACGCCAGTGTGCGCACTGGCTCGGAATGACAGAGAATGTATAGGGGGCAATGTGTATGGGCAGGATCGGCATTTATGGCGGTACCTTTAATCCGCCTCATATCGGACACATCCGGGCAGCCAGGGAGGCAGTGCGCGCTTTGGCGCTTGAGAAGCTGCTGGTGATCCCGGATCGCATTGCGCCTCATAAGGAGATCCCGGAGGGCTCTCCTAATCCCCAGCAGCGCTTGGAAATGCTGCGTATTGCCCTGGAAAACGAGCCCAATATGGAGCTTTCCGACATGGAGCTGCGCCGGGAAGGGAAGAGCTTCACATATGAAACGGTGGAGCAGCTACGCAAGGAATATCCGGAAGATGAGCTGATATTGTTCATGGGAACGGATATGTTTCTGACTTTCCATGAGTGGCGTTGCCCGGAAAGGATTCTTGCCCAAGCATCCCTCGGCGTGTTCTACCGGGGCGAAAAGGGCGAAAAAGCCGCCATCGATGGGAAAAAGGCAGAAATGGAAGCAGCCGGTCATACCGTTTATACGGTTTGCAACGATGTGGTGGACATTTCTTCTACCCAGCTTCGCAGAATGCTGGTGTTCGGCTGCGCCGAGCCGTTTCTGCCGGCAGGTGTGGGCGATTACATTGTCGCCAACGGCTTGTACGGCGCCGGTGGAGATTACAAAAATCTCCCCATGGAGCGGCTGGAGCCGGTGGTACTGAGCCTGCTGAAAAAGAATCGGGTCCGCCATGTGCTTGGCTGCCGGGATACGGCGGTGGAGCTGGCGAAGCGCTGGGGTGCAGATGAAACCGATGCCGCCCGGGCAGGACTTCTCCACGACGTGACCAAGGCACTGGATGGGCCTCTGCAATTGACATTGTGCGGCGAATATGGTACCATGCTAAGTGCTTTCGACCGAAAATATCCCAAGACTCTCCATGCTCTCACAGGCTCGCTGGTGGCGGAGCGGATCTTCGGGGAAAACGAAGCGGTGGTTGCCGCTATTGCCAGTCATACCACCGGCAAGGGTGATATGAATGTGTTGGAAAAGATCATTTATGTGGCAGACTATATGGAGCCCAACCGGGATTTCCCCGGCGTAGAGCGGCTCCGGGAATTGGCGTTTTCCGACTTGGACGGAGCGCTGAAGCTGGGGCTGGAAATGACCCTGGAGCATTTGGCTCGGCAGGGGAGCGAGGTTTCTCCACAGACCTCGGCCGCGCTGTCATATTTGAAATAATTCTGAAAGGATAGATATTATGTTAACTGCAAAAGAAGTTGCCTATCAGGTTACCAAGGCATTGGATGCCAAGAAGGGCATGGATATTAAGCTACTGAAGATCGACCGGGTATCCAGCCTTGCGGACTATTTTCTGATCTGCACCGGTACCTCCAACACCCACGTCAAGACCCTGTGCGACTATGCGGAGTACGTCATGGAGGAGCTGGGCGAAACCATGCTGGGCCGTGAGGGTCACCGGGGCAATTCCTGGGAGCTGCTGGACTACGGCAGCGTGGTAGTCCACGTTTTCACCGACGAGGCCAGAGCCTTCTATGACCTGGAGCGCCTGTGGGCCGACGGAGAAAGTGTTGATCTGAAAGATATTATTATCCCTGAATAAAACTTGATGTCATTGCGAGCCAGTGAACGACGTCACTGGCGTGGCAATCTCCGAATACTTGGGGGATCGCCACACCAGTCTGCGGACTGGTTCGCGATGACACGATAATTTGAGAGGTGCTTACAATGCCAAATTACGATTTTTCCGCCATTGAGGCAAAATGGCACAAGTATTGGGAGGAAAACAACACCTTCGCCACCGATGTGTGGGATTTCTCCAAGCCCAAGTACTATGTGCTGGATATGTTCCCGTACCCCTCCGGCGTGGGTCTGCACGCAGGCCATCCCGAGGGCTACACCGCCACTGATATTATGTCCCGCATGAAGCGGATGCAGGGCTACAACGTTCTGCACCCCATGGGCTACGACTCCTTCGGTCTGCCTGCGGAGCAGTATGCGGTGGACACCGGCAACCACCCCAATGGCTTCACCCAAAAGAACATCGCTACCTTCTCTAATCAGCTGAAGGAGCTGGGCTTCGACTATGACTGGAGCAAGGTCATCGCTACCTCCGACCCGGATTTCTACAAGTGGACCCAGTGGATCTTCAAGAAGCTGTGGGAGGCCGGTTACGCCAAGCGCATTGAAATGCCCGTGAACTGGTGTGAAGCCCTGGGCACCGTCCTTGCCAACGATGAGGTCATCGACGGCAAGTCCGAGCGTGGCGGTCATCCCGTTGTGAAGAAGATGATGATGCAGTGGGTCATCGACCAGCCTGCCTTCGCCGAAAAGCTGCTGGAGGGTCTGGAGGAGATCGATTGGCCCACCTCCACCAAGGAGATCCAGCGCAACTGGATCGGCAAGTCCACCGGCGTTGAGGTGGATTTCAAGCTGGTGGGCGGCGGCGAGTTCTCCATCTACACCACCTGCATTGAAACCATTTACGGCATCACCTTCATGGTGCTGGCACCCGACGGCAAGATCACCGAATCTCTGCTGGATCGCGTGGAGAACCGTGCCGAGGTGGAGGCTTACATCGCCGAGGCTGCCAAGAAGAGCGAGATCGACCGTACCGATGCCAGCAAGACCAAGACCGGCTGCAAGCTGGAGGGTATCTACGCCATCAATCCCGTCAACGGCAAGGAAGTTCCCGTGTTCATCGGCGACTTCGTCCTGGGCAATTACGGCACCGGCGCCGTTATGGCAGTTCCCAGCCACGATCAGCGTGACTTTGAGTACGCTGTTGCCCATAATATCCCCATGATCCAGGTCATCGAGGGTCGGGATGTGTCCGAGTGCGCTTTTGAGAAGCAGGATTACCTGGGCAAGGGCTGCAAGCTGATCAACTCCCAGGAGTTCACCGGTCTGACGGTGGAGGAGGCCAAGGAGGCCATCACCTGCAAGCTGGAGCAGGCCGGTGTGGCCCGCAGAAAGAACAATTACCACTTCCGTGAGTGGATCTTCGCCCGTCAGCGCTACTGGGGCGAGCCGGTTCCCTGCGTGTATACGGAAGATGGCGAAACCGTTTTCCTGCCCGATGAGGAGCTGCCTCTGGTGCTGCCGGTGCTGGAGGACTACAAGGGACGTGGCGGTCAGGCACCTCTGGAAAATGCCACCGAGTGGAAGCACTACGATAACAATGGCATCAAGGGTATCCGGGAAACCTCTACCATGCCCGGTAGTGCCGGTTCTTCCTGGTACTTCATGCGTTACATCGATCCCAAGAACGAGAAGGCATTCTGCGATCCGGAGCTGCTGAAGCACTGGATGCCTGTGGATCTTTACGTTGGCGGCCCGGAGCACGCCGTTGGTCACCTGATCTATTCGAGAATTTGGAACCGCTTCCTGTATGACCAGGGTTTGTCCCCGGTGAAGGAGCCCTTCAAGAAGCTGGTGCACCAGGGCATGATCCTGGGCGAAAACGGCATCAAGATGGGCAAGCGCTTCCCGGAATTCGTGGTCAACCCCAGTGATGTGGTTCGGGAGTACGGTGCGGATACCCTGCGTCTTTACGAGATGTTCATGGGCCCGCTGGAGGTCTCCAAGCCCTGGAGCACCACCGGTGTAGCCGGCGCTAAGAAGTTCATCAACCGTGTGTGGAACTTCTTCACCGAAACCGATAACATCACCGATGCTGACGACGGCAAGCTGACCAAGATCTATCATCAGACTGTCAAGAAGGTCACCTCTGACTTTGAAGCCCTGGGCTTCAACACCGCCATCGCACAGATGATGGTGTTCGTCAACGAGGTCTATAAGAATGGCACCTGCCCCAGAGAATATGCCGAGGGCTTCATCAAGATGATCTCCTGCATTACCCCCCATGTGGGCGAGGAAATTTGGCAGATCCTGGGTCACGATACCACCATCGCCTATGAGAGCTGGCCCACCTACTGCGAGGAAAAATGCAAGGATTCCGAGATCACCCTGGCGGTGCAGGTCAACGGCAAAATGCGCGGCACCGTGGTGATGGAGGCGGACCTGGATAACGATGCGGTCATCGCCAACGTGCTGGCTGATGAGAAGATCGCCCGGTTCCTGGAGAAGAACGGCGGCTCCATCGTGAAGACCATTGTGGTCAAAAACAAGCTGGTAAACCTGATCGTTAAGTAATTTTTACTGAAAAAACATCAAAAAATGTTTTTCATACTTGACAATTGGCAAAAATGTGCGTATAATAGTCAAGCCGATATGGTCCTGAACGCATCCTGGAAATAGCCGGATGCCATCGGAGGGAGGGAAAACAATGTCTGAAATTCGCGTTAAGGAAAACGAATCTCTGGAGAGCGCCCTGCGCCGTTTTAAGCGGAGCTGCGCCAAGGAGGGCGTTATTGCCGAAGTTAAGAAGCGCGAGCATTACGTCAGCCCCAGCCTGAAGCGTAAGCAGAAGTCTGAAGCTGCCCGTAAGAACAAGAGAAAGTTCTATTAATATTCCCTCTTGCTATATGCTCATTAACCCGCTCTGGATTCTCCAGAGCGGGTTTTATTTTGCCTGGATTTGCTGTCATTGCGAGGGCCGCAGGCCCGTGGCAATCTCCCGGTACAACGGAAATGGCGCTGTGCAGTTGGAGAGATTTTACCAGGAGATTGCCAGGTCGCTTTGCTCCTCGCAATGACATACTTCTATTTGGTGCGCCACTAATCATATAAACAATCGTTTTCTTGTGTTAGAATGCTCTGCGGATTGCGTCTTATAAGACAGAAGGGCTCTTCAAGGAGGAAAAACCATGACAGATGAACAGATCGTAGAACTGTATCTCGCCCGGGATGAACGGGCAATTGAGATGACGGCTAAGAAGTATGGCACATACTGTGGACAAATCACACGCCGAATTTTGTCAAATGATATGGACGTGGAAGAAACGATTAGCGATTCTTATCTGCGAGTATGGAACACCGTTCCGCCGAATCATCCCCTGGCGCTGAAGCTTTATTTGGCGAAAATCGTCAGAAATCTTGCGTTTAGCCGTTGGCGTGCTGAAAGTGCGGAAAAACGTGGCGGCAGGACGGTTGTGCTTGCGTTGGATGAGTTGTCGGAGTGCGTGGGCGGCGGGAAAGAACCGCAGGATGTTTTGGAACGGCAGGAATTGACAAAGACGGTTGCGGCCTTTCTGCAAACATTACCCCAGCGAAACCGTCACATTTTTCTGAGGCGTTATTTCTATCTGGAAGACACCGGTGAGATTGCGGCGCAGTACGGTCTAAAGGAAAGCAATGTACTTATGATCCTGTCACGAACACGGAAAAAGTTAAAGGATTACCTGATCAAGGAGGGATACATTTATGAAAAGTGAGACCTTGTTGGAAACCATTGGAAATCTGGAGGAGGATATTCTGATGGAAAAGGGCAGAAGTGCCGGTACAGTCCGGAAGCTGGGCTGGCGTGTGGCATTAATTGCGGCGGTTGTAGCAGGTCTTGCATTGACTGCCGCTGCTGCGCCTCTGATCCGAAACGCACTGAAGAGCGCAGAAGTACAGAGCGATGAGTCGGCGTATTTTATGCCCACAAACCCGGATAATGGAGAAAGCCCCCAGGTGCAAAAGCATAATGTTGTGTTGGAAGTGGATATCCTTGCGGACGCCCCGGCACGGATCCAAGACTATTATGTTGTTTCCCAGGTTCCTGCGGAGTTTGAGCAGTATCTTGGTCATGTGTACAAGGATCAAATGCTGGCATCCTTTGGTTGGCTGGACAATGAAACCGGACGGCAGATTTTCTTTACGCAGGTAGCCGGAAACGCCTGTCAGCCCGAGGATTATGCGGTTTCCATATGGACAGATCCCGGCGAAAAGCCTGCCTGTGGAATGTGTACACTGGGCGAAATTCAGGGATGTTTGATGGAACAGGAGACCATCGGTAATCTGCCCGGAAAGCGGATCTTCTACTGGAGCGATGGTGAATATCTGTTCTACCTTGAGGTTCCTGCCGATTATTCGGATACGCAGTTGGAAGAAATAATTGCGTCTATTCAGCCGGTGGAGGATATTACTCCGCATTTGTCCACAATGACGGATGCTGAGATGGAGGCATTCTTTAGCAGTAAGTAAATGAGCAACCCGCTCTGGATTACCAGAGCGGGTTTTCTTTTGGCTGCTTGGGAAAAACTTTTGTAGGGCGGGGTCATGACCCCGCCGTCGCCGTAGGCGCAGTTCATAGGCGGCGGGGGGCAAGCCCCCGCACTACGAAAAAAACAATTATCCTCCAAACTCCTGGTACAGCCCAACTGCGGTGGTGACATGGAAGGGTTCACAAATGTTCAGCAGGTCTTGGACATCCTCCTTTGTGCGCAGCAGGTGAAACCGGATGACCTCGGGGGATACCTCCGTGGAATAATGGCAACACAACAGATCATCCCGATGCATATGTTCTGCAGCAGAGGGGTAGGGGACGGGGGTGAAGGAGCTCCCATCCTTTGTGACGGCAATATCAACCCCGTCCAGCGCCAGCTCCAGCCAAATCTCCCGTCCCCGCCACGGCTGAAAATACGCCTCCGGCGGCACATGAGGCGGCACCGGCGATAAAAAGACCGGGCAGTCGATACCATCGGCATAAGCTTCAGAAATCGCCACCGGACAAGACGCATTTTGTGATAATTCTGCCGCAATTGTCCTGTTTTCCGGATGATTTGGCCGCTGAAAATCCAACAAAATTCCACAGCATCCAAGCTTTTCGGCAACCCCAGCGGCTTCCTCACAAATCTGTATGGGGTCATGTCCAACCGGGGGCGTTTCATCGGTGATGATCAAAAGAGAGCCTTTTGGAAGCGCCTTGGGGATCTCCGTCAGCCCCCTGCCGCTGGAAGAAAAACGGCAGCCCATCCATCCCAAATTCTCAGGGAGCACCGCCGCACCCAGGATTTCCCCGGGTGTCATGGCGAGAAACTGCCGGATTGCCATGGACAAACCCCTCCTTTTGTGATAAGATATTTCTATATTGTATGAATGGGAGCTTTTGCTTATGTCCATTTCTTTTCTGCCGACCATGATGACCGATGCGCTGACAGACTTGACACCGCAATTTCTCCATAGCCAGGGCATCAAGCTGCTGATGCTGGATTTTGATAACACCATCGTGCCCTATACCACCAGCAAGCCCACTACGCTGATGGCTGGCTGGCTGGCTGGAATGAAGGCCTCGGGGATCCAGATCTGCATCGTTTCCAATTCAAAAAACGATCGGGTGCCCCGTTTTTGCAAAAAATACGGCTTAAACTGCATCACCCATGCGAAAAAACCTTTTTCCAAAGGCATTCGCCAATGCATGGAGCAGTTTCAGTACCCGGCAGAGGATTGCGCATTGGTGGGCGACCAGATCTTTACCGACACCCTGGGCGCCAATGGCTGCGGTGTGCGCTCCATTTTGGTCAAAGCCATCGACAATCACAATATCTGGCTGAAGCTGCGGCACGTTGCGGAGCTGCCCTTCATTTATATTGCCAAAGGAAGGAAAATTACCCATGAAGAATCTTGAAAAATATATCTCCCTGCTGGACGGCGAGGTGGACGGCCTGCTGCTGACCAGCAGGTTCAGCCGTCACTACGGTGCGGAATTTGATATCGCCGAGGGCATCGCCATTGTCACCCAAAAGGGCTGCCGCTATTTCACCGACAGCCGGTATATCGAGTCTGCCCAAAGCGGCATCCGTGGCTTTGAAGTCATCGAAATGAACCGGGCGAACCCCTATACGAAGCTGCTGAATGATGCCATTGCGGATTTTGGTGTAACAGCGTTGGGCTATGAAGAAGCCTACATGACTGTGGCAGAATTCATGGGATTCGAGAAGTCCTTGAACGCCAAGCTGGTTCCCATGCACGAAAAAATTGCAAAATTCCGTCAGATCAAGGAACCCTATGAGCTGGAGCGGATGCGCAAGGCGCAGGAAATTACCGATGCGGCGTTTGCGGAAATTCTTCCCCGGATTCGGGAGGGGATCACCGAAAAGGAACTGGCGGCGGAGCTGGTGTACTGCCTGCTGAAAAACGGCGGCGAGGGACTGTCCTTTGAGCCCATCGTGGTGTCCGGACCCAATACCAGCTTGCCCCACGGCGTGCCCGGTGACCGGAAGCTCCAAAAGGGCGACTTCATCACCATGGATTTCGGCGTGATCTATCAGGGCTATTGCTCCGATATGACCCGTACCGTTGCCCTGGGCTACGCCACAGAGGAGATGGAAGCGGTCTACAACACGGTGCTCCAGGCGCAGCTTGCGGGCATTGCTGCCAGCCGTGCCGGAGTAACCGGCGCTGACATTGACGGTGCCGCCCGGAAGGTGATCACCGATGCCGGTTGCGGCGCTTATTTCGGTCACGGCTATGGGCATAGCCTTGGTCTGGAAGTCCACGAGCTGCCCAGTTGCAGTCCGGCGAGCCGTGCGGTGATGGAGGAAAACATGGTTTCCTCCGCTGAGCCGGGGATCTATTTGCCGGGAAAATTCGGTGTCAGAATCGAGGATGTGGTGGTTTTCACCGCCGATGGCTGCGAAATTTTGACCCAAAGCCCGAAAAATTTGATAATTGTCTGAAAAAATTCCGTTTCCCCCTTGAAAAATTCCGGAATTTCGGTTAGAATATATCAGCTAAGAAATGTAAATACTTCGCCCCCGAAAGGGAGAGCAATTTAGGAGGATATGAAAAATGATTTCTGCAGGCGATATTAGAAACGGCATTACCTTCGAGCTGGACGGCAAGGTTATGCAGGTCATCGAGTTCCAGCACGTTAAGCCCGGTAAGGGTGCGGCTTTCGTCCGCGTCAAGATGAAGAACGTCATCACCGGCGGCGTGACCGAAACCTCTCTGAACCCCTCTGCCAAGTTCCCCACCGCTTTCATTGAGAGAAAGAAGATGGAGTACTCCTACAACGATGGCGAGCTGTACTACTTCATGGACCAGGAGACCTATGAGCTGGAGCCCATCGACAGCAGCAACCTGGACGATTCCTTCAAGTTCGTCAAGGAGAACGACATCTGCACCGTCATGAGCTACAAGGGCAAGGTCTTCGGCGTGGAAGTCCCCAACTTTGTTGACCTGGTCGTTACCGAGACCGAGCCTGGCTTCGCCGGTAACACCGCTACCAACGTCACCAAGCCCGCTACCGTTGAGACCGGCGCTGAGGTGAAGGTGCCCCTGTTCATCAACGAGGGCGACAAGATCCAGATCGACACCCGTACCGGTGAGTACCTGGGTCGCTCCAAGGCTTAATCTGTAAATTATTCTGTCATTGCGAGCCAGTGCGCACACTGGCGTGGCAATCCCCTTATGAAAGGAGAACGACTATGACTATTTATGAGAAGGCCGCATATCTGAAGGGTCTGATGGACGGTCTGAACCTGGACACCGAGAAGGCCGAGGGCAAGATGATCGCCGGCATCGTGGAGCTGTTGGGCGACCTGACCAAGCGTCTGCACGATGTTGAGGAGACCACCATTGCCATTTCCGACGAGCTGGACGAGATCGAAGAGGATCTGGACGCCATCGAGGACTACATCCTGGACGAGGATGAGGACGACTTCGACTTTGATTATGATGACGACGACTTCGAGGACGAGGGCTTCGACTTCGGCGACGAGGACAGCATCATCTACGAAGTAGAGTGTGCCTGCGGCAATATCATGTGCTTCGACGAGGAGACCCTGGAGGCCGGCAGCATGATCTGCGATAACTGCGGCGAAACGCTGGAATTCACCTTTGACGACGTGGAAGAAGAATAAAATTTTGGGCGTGCAGCTTGTCTGCACGCCCTTAAAATTTGCAAAGAACTGTCATTGCGAACCGGTGACCGATGTCACTGGTATGGCAATCCCCCAAAAAGGACTGAAACAAAGCACTTTGAGGCGCTAGTTCCTTATCCTGTGAAGAAAATTCTGGCGGTGATGGATGCCACGATAAAGCCGGTCATGTCCGCAAGCAGGGCAGCGATGACGGTGTAGCGGGTCTTTTTGATCCCGGCGGCGCCGAAATAGACGCTGATGGCGTAAAAGGTGGTTTCCGTTGAGCCCAGCATAATGGCGGCGGTGCGCCCGACCAGAGAATCCGCTCCATGCTCCATGATCAGCTCCGCACCCACCGCAAGGGCGGCGCTGCCGCTGATGGGACGGATCAATATCAGCATGGCAGTTTCCGGAGGAATATGAAAAAAGGAGAATACCGGGGAGAAGAACCGGCTCATCAGCTCCACCGCACCGGAGGCCCGGAGCATGGATACCGCTGTGAGGAGCAGTACCAGAGTAGGGGTAATGGTCGCAACCAAACGCAAACCCTCGGCGGCACCGTCCAGCATCAGATTGTATGGATCTGCCTTTTTGCGCAATGCCACGGCGCAGGAGAGCAAAAGCAGGATCGGTACGATGTAATCACTCACGCCACAGCCTCCCCAGTAAAAATGCGCTGAGCAGACCCACTGCGGCAGAGCAGATACTTGTCACCCAGACCGCCGGAAGAATGTCGTATGGCTTGGCGCAGCCCGCCGCAAGTCGTATCGCCGCCACATTTGCCGGAATAAGCTGGATGGAAGCGGTGTTCAGCACGATAAGCCGGCAAAGCTGATTAGTCGCCACACCGGGACGCTTTGGATCCACCATCCGTTTGGCGGCACGGATACCCATGGGGGTAGCGGCGTTGCCCAGACCCAGAATGTTGGCGCAGATGTTGGCGCTGAGATCCCGGGAAAGGGCAGGATCTGTCTTTGAGCCGGGGAAGGTGTGATGCAAAATCGGACGCAGAAGCTTCGCCAGAATGCCGGTGATCCCGGCCTTGTCCATGAGATTGCCAACCCCCGACCAAAGACAAATGGAGCCTGCCATGGCAATTGCCAGGGTGATGCCGCTCTGAGCGCCCTCGATGGTGGCCGCCGCAAGGAGTGTACTTCTGTCAAGAATGACCGAAGCAACCAGGGAAAAAAATACCAATATTGTCCATATCCAACTTATAATCAAGTTCACACCCTCTTTCTTTTGGATAATATGCTGAGAAATTTGATGAAATCACCGGAAAATATTACAAAAAGTTACTTTTTATGAAAAAAGTATTTGACAACACAACAAAGGTTGTTTATAATAGTGATAAATTAAATTAGGCGTTATGTGCACCACCGGTGGACGGTGCCGATTTAAGAATTTATTGAGGAAAGGAGGGGCTGCTATATGAAGTCAACGGGTATCATTCGTAAAGTGGACGAACTGGGCAGAATCGTGCTGCCAATTGAACTGCGGCGAACCTTAGATATCGCAGAGCGGGATGAATTGGAGATCTACATGGATAATGATCGGATCGTGCTCCAGAAGTTTGAACCTTCCTGCGTATTCTGTTCATCCTCAGACGGTCTGGTTAATTACCGGGGCAAGAATGTTTGCCGTGAGTGCGTCCGCAATATGGGCAGAGTTTAAAGACAAAAATCGCGACAGCTATCAGCTGTCGCGATTCTCTTTATTCATCCAGTTGCAGCGCCGCATCGTAGACCACATTTTTCGGCAGATCCAATTCCTTGGCGGTCTGCTTGATGGCATCCTTTCGGCTCAGTCCGGTTTCCATCAGCGCCCGAACGTGGGCTGCCGCATCTTCGGCGGTGGCGCTTTCTTTTTCCACTGCCGGTGCACCGGCGACAACCAGCACAAATTCCCCCTTGGGAGGCTGTGCGGTGTATTTTTCAATGGCTTCGCCCAATGTGGTGCGTACCACTTCCTCGTGGAGCTTGGTCAGCTCCCGGCAGAGGCTGATGGGACGATCATTTCCGAATACCTCAGCCATGTCCTCCAGGGTGGAGAGGAGCTTGTGAGGTGCTTCGTAGAAGATCATGGTGCGCTGCTCAGCGGCAAGGCTTTCCAAATGCTCCCGGCGGCTCTTTTTTGCTGTGGACAGGAAGCCCTCAAAGCAAAATCTGCCGGTAGCCTGACCGGAAATGCTCAATGCGGTGATCACGGCGCAAGGTCCCGGAATGGCGCAGACGGTGATGCCGGCCTCGGCGCATTGCTTGACCAGATCCTCGCCGGGATCGGAAATGGCGGGACTGCCTGCATCAGATACCAGCGCGCAGGTTTCCCCGGCCAGGATCCGCTCCACGATAGCATTTCCTTTGAACGCCTTGTTGTGCTCGTAGTAGCTGACAAGGCTTTTTTTGATGCCCAAATGATTCAGCAGCTTCAGCGACACACGGGTGTCCTCCGCCGCAATGAAGTCCGCCGTCTCCAGGGTTTCCCGACAGCGGGTGGAGATGTCGCCCAGATTGCCGATGGGCGTAGGGACCAGATACAGCATACCAGCCATGGGAATGCCTCCTAAATGTGATAAATTTCGTTATATTCCGGGGTGGGCTGACCGTTTTCGTCGAATAGGGTCAGTTCCTCCCAAACAAGACCGGGCTTGCCGCCTTTGCGGCACCCGAGCAGGATGAGGCTAACTTCGCCACCTGCCCGGTGGCGCACCAGCCGCAGCCGTTTCGGCTCCAAACCAGCCTTCACCGCACAGCCGCAAAGCTGCCCAAGCCGCTCCGGTTTATGTACAAGGAAAAAGTCGCCCCCATAGCGCAGCGCCCATGCCGCCGCTTGAAACAGTTCATCAACTGTGCAAAGATCCTCACGCCGTGCGGTGGGGGATGCCTTGCTGGCAGGACCGCCGGTAAAATAGGGGGGATTGGCGACGCACACATGAAAGCTCCCCGGCTGAAACAACCGGTTCACCTGGCGCACATCGGCGCATATACTGTGCAAGCGGGAAAGGTTGTTGCGGCGGATATTTTCCAGGGCTGCCTCATGGGCAGCGGCATCCAGCTCGACGCCGGTGACGTCGCAGCCGGCATCCCGGGCGCAAAGAAGCATACCCAAAGTGCCGCCGCCGGAGCAAAGATCCAGCACGGCAGCGCCGGCTTTCAGCCGGACAAAATCTGCCAACAGTACGGAATCCGTACTCAAGGGGAACACCCCCTCCGGGAGCTCCAGGGTCAGACCGCCACGCAAAGTTTCCATGTTGCCTCCAGATGAAAAAATAGGGCCTGCGCAACTAACTTAAGTGCGCAGGCCACTTGCGATTCTTTAGAATCAGCCTTCCTCGATAGCTTCAGTGGGGCAGTTGTCAGCGCAAGCGCCGCAGCTGACGCAAACGTCGGCATCGATGACGTACTTGTCTTCGCCTTCGGAGATAGCCTCCACGGGGCAGTTGTCAGCGCAAGCGCCGCACTTGACGCAAGCGTCAGTGATATTGTAAGCCATGATTTTCCCTCCATGTATGTATTTATGGCACGCCGACGGATCGGCGTATCTTTATTCTAGCATGGATTTCGGAAAATGCAATCCTTTTTTCGCTCTGCGGTATATTTTTTCTCGCCTCCGGGGAGAATCATCCGGGTGAGGAGTGATATGGATGCGCTACGATACGCAGGCGACGACGCTTTTGCTGGCGGCGGCACGGCAAGCCCGGGGCTTGGGGCATAGTTATGTGGGGAAAATTCATTTGCTGTTGGCGCTGTCGGAGCTGCCAGGGCAGCTGGGGCTGTTGGTGCGAAAAAACGGCTTGGAGCCGGAGCTGCTGCGGAAGGCTGTGGAGCATTTATACGGCGTGGGCACGGCGGATCTGCCGCTGCCCCAGGGGATGAGCAGGGGTGCGGAGGAAACCTTGTGCCATGCCGCCCGGGAGGCGAAGCTGATGGGCTGCCACCAGGTGACCTGCGCCCATATTTTGCTGAGTCTGCTGCGCCAGCCGCTTCCGGAGCTGTGCCTGGTGGACACCGACGGGCTCTTTACGGATACTTTGGAATACTTATCTGCCGGCGGAGAAACGAAACGGAAAAAGGAGGGGACTGCCACGAAACTGCTGGAGCAATTTAGTATTGATCTGATCCAAAAGGCTCAGTCCATGGATCCGGTGATCGGCCGGGAGCGGGAGATTGATATGGTCATCGGGATTCTGAGTCGGAAAAATAAGAACAATCCTGCCCTGATCGGCGAGCCCGGCGTGGGCAAAACCGCCATTGCCGAGGGACTTGCCCAGCGGATGGCCGTGGGCAATGTGCCGCCGCAACTGAAGGAAAAGCGGCTGATCAGCCTGAATATGGCTAATTTGGTGGCAGGAACCAAGTATCGGGGAGAGTTTGAGGAACGGCTTCGGGATGTACTGGGGGAGATCCGCCGAAGCGGCGATGTAATTTTATTTGTAGACGAGATGCACACCATCGTGGGTGCCGGTGCGGCGGAGGGAGCCATCGATGCGGCGAATATTTTCAAGCCTGCCCTGGGGCGTGGAGAGCTGCAAATGCTTGGAGCGACCACCCTGGCGGAGTACCGGAAATATATTGAAAAAGACCCGGCGTTGGAGCGGCGGTTCCGACCGGTGACGGTGGCGGAACCGGACCGGGATGCCACCATGGCGATCTTGCGTGGATTGAAACCGGGGCTGGAGCGGCATCACCGGCTGCGGATCACCGAGGAAGCTATGAAAGAGGCGGTGCGGCTGTCTGTGCGGTACTTGCCGGATCTGTATTTGCCGGATAAGGCCATTGACCTTTTGGACGAGGGCGCGGCCCATGCCCGGATGGAGGAGCTGAACCAAGGTCGGGGTCGGCAGGATCTGGAGCAGGAGCTCCATGAGGCGGTGCGGGAAAGCCGATATGAACGGGCGGCGGAGCTGCGGGACCGGATGCAAAAGATCGCCGTCCGTCCGACGGAGAATCGCCGTCCGAGAGTGGTGACGGGAAATGATGTTGCCTGGGCTGTGTCCGCGCGCACCGGCATCCCGGTGGGCAGACTCACCGCCAATGAACGGGAGCGATTGCTGAAATTGGAGTCGGTGTTGGCGCAAAAGGTGATGGGGCAGGAGAAGGCGGTAAAAGCCGTGGCGGATGCGGTGCGCCGGGGCTTCAGCGGTGTGCGGGATGAAAACCGTCCTATTGCGTCGCTGATGTTCACGGGGCCTACCGGCGTGGGCAAAACAGAGCTGTGCCGTGTGCTGGCGGAGGAGCTGTACGGCAGCAAGGATGCGCTGATTCGGCTGGATATGACGGAGTATATGGAAAAGCAGTCGGTGTCCCGGCTTATCGGTGCGCCGCCAGGATATGTGGGCTATGAGGAGGGCGGCAAGCTGACAGAGGCAGTCCGCCGCAGACCTTACTGCCTGGTGCTGCTGGACGAATTGGAAAAAGCCCACCGGGATGTGTCGGGGATCCTGCTGCAGATCATGGAGGAGGGCTGTTTGACAGATTCCACCGGTCGCCGTGTCAGCTTCAAAAATGCCATCGTGGTGATGACCTCCAATATCGGCGGCGAGATCCGTGGAGATGGATTGGGGTTCCAGCCCACGGGCAGAAGCGGTCAGACGGATGGAGCGCTGCGGCAGGCGTTCAGCCCGGAATTTTTGGGACGGCTGGATCAAGTGGTGCATTTTGAGCCGTTGGATCATCAGGCAATGGATGCCATAGCAGCAAAATATCTGCATCAGATCCAAAGCCGGCTGGAGGCCATGGGTATCCAGCTTCAGCTGCCTGCGGAGCTGCCTGGCAGTCTTGGACGGCGCTGTGGCAAAAAGGAGGGGGCACGGCAGCTTCGCAGACTGGTGCAGGAGGACGTGGAAGGCCCCCTGGCATCCCTGCTTCTGCAAAACAGTAAAAAGCCCACCAAAATCAAAGCCTCCTATAAAGACGGCGTGCTGCAGTTTCAGTAATGTGTATTTTGTAGGGCGAGGGCATGCCCTCCCCGTCGCCGAAGGCGCACTTGGCTCTCCCTCCGGGAGAGCTGGCACCGCCGAAAGGCGGTGACTGAGAGGGGTTTTCATCGTAGTATACCCTCTTCGCCCCAGTGTGCGCACTGGGGCACCTCTCCCGAAGGGAGAGGCAAGGGGCGTGTGCGTTACTCACACAAATAATCATTTATCTTCCTCAAAACCGCACATATAGAACGGGTGTTCTATATGTGCGAGTTTTTGATAATTTCCATAATTTTTTTGGAGAAATTCGTAAAAAAATATTGATTTTTTCCGATGGAGGATATATACTGTTATCAAGTGGAGCAAAATGGAGTAAAAGTGGAGTAAAATGGAGGAGGTGAGGCAAAATGATCGGCAAATATCCTGCGAAACTGGACGATAAAAACCGTCTGTTCGTTCCTGCGAAGCTGCGCAGCGAGCTGGGCGAGGCATTTTTCGTGACGCTGGGCGTCAACTGCGGTCACCGTTGCCTCACGGCTTACACCACTGCCGACTGGCAGACCCTCAGCGACAACTACAACGCTTTGCCCATCTCCCAACGTGGTGCTGCCACCAGCTTGATCTTCATCAATGCTGCCGAATGCACCCCGGACAAGCAGTTCCGCTTCATGCTCACCCAGAACCTGCTGGACTACGCCGGCATCAGCCGGGAAGTGGTCATCGTAGGCCGTGCCGGTCAGGCAGAGATCTGGGACGCAGAGGAGTTCGCTGCCTTCGAGACTGAGAATCTAACTCCCGAAAAGCTGCTGGCATCCCTGGAGACCATCGGCCTATGAGTGAGTTTTATCATGTATCCGTCCTGCTGGACGAGTGTATCGAAGGGCTGAATATCAAGCCTGACGGCATTTATGTGGACGGCACCCTGGGCGGAGCCGGTCATTCCAGTCAGATCGCCAAGCGGCTGACCACCGGTCGGCTCATCGGCATTGACCGGGATCCGGTGGCGCTGAAGGCCGCTTCGGAGCGGCTGGCACCCTATATGGATCGGGTGACCCTGGTCCATTCCAATTTCTGTGAGATCAAATCCGTCCTGGAGGAGCTGAATATTCCCGGGGTAGACGGCATTTTGCTGGACCTGGGCGTATCCTCTCCCCAGCTGGAGGATGCCCAACGTGGCTTTTCCTACATGGCGGACGCACCGCTGGATATGCGCATGAACAGCGGCGATGCCCTCAGCGCCTACACGGTGGTCAACACCTGGTCCCAGGAGGAGCTGAAGCGCATCCTCTACGACTACGGCGAGGAGCGCTACGCACCGCAGATCGCCGCGGCGATCTGCCGTCGGCGCACCGAAAAGCCCATCGAAACCACCCTGGAGCTGGTGGATGTGATCCGAAGCGCTATGCCTGCGGCAGCCCTCCGGGAAAAGCAGCATCCCGCCAAGCGCAGCTTCCAGGCGATCCGGATCGCCGTCAATGACGAGCTGGGCAGTGTGGAGCAGGTGATGCGGGATGCGATCCCTTGCTTGAATCCCGGCGGACGGCTGGCGATCATCACCTTCCACTCACTGGAAGACCGAATTGTTAAAAACGGCATGGCAGGAGCCTCCAAGGGCTGTACCTGCCCGCCAAATTTCCCGGTTTGCGTCTGCGGCAAGAAGCCCCAGGTAAAGCTGATCAGCCGCAAGCCCATCGTTTCCGGCGATGAAGAGCTGGAGCGCAACCCCAGAGCCCGAAGCGCCAAGCTTCGTGTCTGTGAAAAACTATAACGTCCCAAGAGAGGAGTGAACATACATGGCACGTCAACCGGATATTCAATATGTGAGCATCTACACCCACGGCAGCGCCGCCCGGAAACTGGAGATCCAGCCCAAGAAGAAGGTTGCCCTGCCCAAGCCCAAGGTCCGCCGTGACAAGCGGACGGTGCTGTATGTGGATCCTCTGTCGGTGTGTGCCGTGTTTGCCGCAGGACTGCTGCTGATCGCCATGGCGGTGGGTATGATCCGCCTGGGCGTCGCGTCTTCCCAGGCACAGAAAGCCCAGGAGTACGTTGCTCAGCTGGAAGCGGAGAATGCCCAGCTGCGGGACATTTACCTTGCCGGTTACGATGCCCAGGAGGTTCGCCGCCAAGCGGAAGAGATGGGCATGATCCCCATCGAGGATGCACCCCATGTGACCATCGATGTTCAGATCCCCCAGCCCGAGGCAGAGCCCACCATCTGGGAAAATATCGGACTGTTCTTTTCTGAGCTTTTTGCATAAACTTAGACCCGGTCAATAAAATTAGGATAGAACTGCATGGGCAGTGAGGGTACGCCCTTACTGCCCATTTCATCCTAATGGAAAGGCCGGTGTCTTATGAAGAAAAAATCCCGGGAATTTCACCGGATCCGGGGGGATTCCGCTCAGCATAAACGGATCATGGCGGTGATGCTGCTATTGGGGATCGCTGTTTTTATCCCCACGGCGGTGCGGCTGTACGCCTTGATGGTTCGAGATTATGAATACTACGCAAACCTTGCCCTGAGAAACCAGACGCGCACCACCGCCGTCACGGCGGATCGGGGCACTATTTACGACCGGAATATGAATATTCTGGCTTGCTCTCAAAGTGTGGAGAATGTGTACCTGGACCCCCACGAGCTGAAGCAGTCCAAGGCGGATGTGGAGAAAATCGGCGGATTTTTGGGGGCGCTTTTGGCGCTGGAGCCTGCCTGGATCCAGGAGCAGGCGGCGGATACCTCCATGCGCTACAAGCAGATCGCAGCCGCCATCGATACGGAAATTGCCGACCAAATTCGTGATTTTATCAACGAAAACGGCATTTCCGGTATCCACCTAGAGCCGAATTCCAAGCGCTATTATCCCTATGGGACGTTGGCAGCCCAGGTGATCGGCTTCACCAACGCCTCCAATACCGGCTCCGAGGGCATCGAGGCGGCGTACAACAGCTATCTTTCCGGCACCGCCGGTAAGGTCATCACCACCAAGGGCAACAACGAAATGGATATGCCCTTTTCCTATGAAAACTATGTGTCCGCTGTCCCGGGCAGCGACTGCATTCTGACCCTGGATGCCACGGTGCAGGCGTGCCTTGAAAAGCAGATGCAAGACGCCATCGCCCGTTATGATGTGCAAAACGGCGCATTCGGACTGGTGATGAACGCCAAGACCGGCGAGATTTTGGCAATGGCGACCCTGGGAAACTACGATCCCAATCAATACCTGGAGGTTGCCGACCCCAAGACCCAAACCCAGCTGGATGAGCTGAAAATGGACTATCTTCAGCACCCTCTGGAAAGCCGTGCCTACCAAGACGGGCTGCAGAAATATAAAGAAGCGCTGAACGCCGCACGGCTGAAGCAGTGGCGCAACCGGATCCTTTCCGATGGCTACGAGCCGGGATCCACCTTCAAGGTGCTGACCATGGCGGCGGCACTGGACAGCGGTGCCATCGATCTGAACACCAATTTTCATTGTTCCGGCTCCGAGCAGATCCCCGGACGTGCCCAAAAGCTTCATTGCTGGCGTGCGGCGGGGCATGGCGCAGAAAAAACGCCCCAGGCGCTGCAAAATTCCTGCAATATCGCCTTTGCCCATATCGCACTGAAAATGGGCGGCGATACATTCTATAAATATATTGAAGAATTTGGGATCCTGGAAAAGACCGGCATCGACCTGGCAGGGGAGAGCAAGGGGATCTTTTTCGACAAAAGCCTCGTGACCAACACGGAAAAATGGGGCACGGCGTCCTTGACCTCCGGTTCCTTCGGGCAGACCTTCAAGATCACGCCCCTGCAATTGGTGCGAGCCATTGCGGCGGTGGTCAACGGCGGCACCCTTTTGGAGCCGTACATCGTGTCGGAGGTCGTCGATGCTGATGGTAAAACCGTTTTGAAGCAGGAGCCTACAGCGGTGCGCCAGGTGATCAGCGCCGAAACCTCCAAGACCATGTGCACCCTTTTGGAGTCGGTGGTCACCGAGGGGACGGCAAAAAATGCCTCTGTTGCCGGGTTTTCCATCGGGGGAAAGACCGGTACCAGCGAAAAAATTGACGTTTTTGATGAGAATGGGCAGCGTGTGCTGGATAAAATCGTATCATTTGTGGGGATTGCGCCCATGGACGATCCGGAGTATATTGTATTGGTGGCGCTGGACACCCCATCCCGTTCCACGGGCATCTACATTTCCGGCGGTGTCATGGCGGCGCCCACGGTAGGTGCCGTGATGGCGGATATCCTGCCTTACCTGGGCGTGGAGCAGAAATTTTCGGAAGCGGACATCGCCGGTAAGTCGGTGGTGCTTTCTGACATGACCGGCATGACCCAAAAGGAAGCGGAAAAGCTTCTGAAAAATGAAAGTATCACCTACAAAGCCCTGGGGAACGGCGAAACCGTCACTGCCCAGCTTCCTCAAGCTGGATCGGCGGTGCCGGGAGGAAGTGAAATCCTCCTCTATTTCGGAGAGGAATCGGAAACGAGAAAGGTAAAAGTCCCCGACCTGACGGGAATGAACCGTGCCCAGGCAAACGATGCCGCTGGTGCCCTGGGACTATACATTTTGGTATCCGGGAATACTTCCCTTGACCCGGGGGTGACGGCGGTGAGCCAAAGTATCCCGTCGGGAACAGAGGTTGACACGGGTACTACAATAAAAGTGGAATTTATCGACACCAAAGCGGCGGATTAGCCGCCTACAAAGGAGTTTTGCTATATGAAACTGCAGGATCTGCTTCGTGGAATCGACGTTCTGGAAACCAATGCGGATATGGACATGGAGATCGCCCAGGTGGCATACGATTCCCGGAAGGTAACGCCGGGGGCGCTGTTTGTTGCCATTTCCGGCTTCGCCTCCGATGGAAACCGCTTCATCCCCATGGCGATGGAGAAGGGTGCTGCCGTTGTGGTCACCGCCAAGAAGCCGGAGCAGGATGTGCCTTATGTGCTTGTTGACAATGACCGGCTGGCACTGGCGCTGATCGGCTGCAATTATTTTGACCGTCCCGGAGATGCGATCCAGGTCATCGGCGTCACCGGTACCAACGGAAAGACCTCCACCACCTTGCTTTTGAAGCAGGTTTTGGAGTCGGTGGAGGGCTGCAAGTGCGGTCTCATCGGTACCATGGAAAATCGCATCGGCGATGTGGTGCTCCCCACGGAGCGCACCACCCCGGAAAGCTTCGAACTGCAAAGCCTCTTTGCCCAAATGCGTGATGCCGGCTGCAAATATGCCATCATGGAGGTTTCCTCCCACGCCATCGCCCTGGATCGGGTGGGCGGCGTGCATTTCAAGGTGGCGGCGTTCACCAATCTGACGGAAGACCATCTGGATTTCCACAAGACCATGGAAGCCTATTGCGATGCCAAGGCAGAGCTGTTCGCCCGGTGCGACGGTGCGGTGCTGAATCGGGACGATGAATGGTTTGACCGGATCGCCGCCAAGGCAGCTTGCCCGGTGGTCACCACCTCCGCCAAGGGCGAGGCTGGCATCTATGCCACGGATGTGACGTTGAAATCCGACGGCATCGCCTTCACCGCCGTGTCCGATGGAGAAAAGATCCCCGTGGAGCTGCCCATCCCCGGACGTTTTACGGTGTATAACGTGCTGTCCGTGCTGGGTATCGCAAAGGCACTGGGCATTGATCTGAACCAGACTGCCCAGGCGCTGAAGAATGTCCAGGGCGTGAAGGGGCGCATCGAGGTGGTTCCCACCCCCGGCGAGCCCTATACCGTGCTGATCGACTATGCCCACAGCCCCGACGGACTGGAAAATGTCCTGCGCTCCGTCCGGGATTTCTGCAAGGGTCGGCTGATCGCCGTGTTTGGCTGCGGCGGTGACCGGGATCCCATCAAGCGCCCCATTATGGGCAGGATCGGCGTGGAGCTGTCGGATATTGCTATCATCACCTCCGACAATCCCCGTACCGAAGACCCCAGCGCCATCATCGCCGATATCGTCAAGGGTGTAAATTCTTCCATGGGAACCTATGAAATCATAGAAAATCGCCCCAAAGCGATCGAATATGCCATGGACATTGGCGAAAAAGATGATATAATTGTGTTGGCCGGCAAGGGCCACGAAACCTACCAGGAGATCCATGGTATAAAGCACCATCTGGATGAGCGGGAAGTGGTTGCCGCGTATCTGGTGGAAAAGAGGAAATAATATGGGCTTGATCACATTACAGCAGGCCGCCCAATGGTGCGGCGGTCTGATCGATCCGAAATATGCGGATGTGACCTTCCTGGGTGCCAACAATGACTCCCGTAAGGTCAAACCCGGCGAGCTGTTCGTCGCCCTCCAGGGGGAGCGGGACGGCAACGACTACATCCCCTCCGCCATGGAGAAGGGAGCAGCGGCGGCGCTGTGCAGCCGCAAGGTGGGGGATATCCCCTGTATCATCGTGGACGATACCCGCAAGGCCCTGGGCGATATCGCTCGGGAGGAGCGGCTTCGTATCGGCATGAAGGTGGTGGGTGTCACCGGCTCTGTGGGCAAAAGCACCACCAAGGAAATGATCTTTGCGGTGCTGTCCAGAAAGTACCGGGTGAGCAAGACCCCTGCCAATCATAATAATGACATCGGTATGCCCATGGCGCTCCTTTCCATGAGCGAGGATACAGAGGTAGCGGTGCTGGAAATGGGCATGAACCATTTCCGGGAGATCGCCTACCTGGCATCCATCGGTCAGCCGGATGTGGGTGTCATCACCAACATCGGCACCATGCACATCGAGCATCTGGGCTCCCAGCAGGGCATCCTGCAGGCGAAGCTGGAGATCATGGAGGGTATGCGTCCCGGCGGCATGGTGATCCTCAATGGTGACGATGCGCTGCTGTGGAATATGCAAAAGCACGAGCATCTGGATATCAGCTACTTCGGACTGCAAAATCCCGGAGCGGCATTCCGGGGCGTGGATATCGTCCAGAAGCCGGAGCTGCTGCAGTTTACGGTGGAATGCCAGGAAAAGCGCTTCCCTATGGAGCTGTGCCTGGAGGGCATCCACTATGTGTCCGATGCCCTGGCTGCGGTAAGCGTGGGCATGGCAATGGGCGTGGATACGGAAAGCATCTGTGCGGCGCTGTATGATTTTCAGAATATGGCAGGCCGGCAGGAGATCTTCCAGGCCAAGGGCTGCACCATCATTAAGGATTGCTATAATGCAGGCCCCGAGTCCATGGCTGCGGCGCTGGCGGTGCTGGGTGGCAAGCCCGGACGGAAGGTGGCAGTCCTGGGCGATATGCTGGAGCTGGGCGTTTGCGCCCCGGCGGAGCATTATCGGGTAGGTCGCATCGCTGCGGAAAAGGCAGATATGCTGCTGGCATTCGGTCCCAACGGAAGCCGTGTGGTCAGCGGTGCCATCACCGGCGGCATGGCTGAGGGCAAGGCAAAGTCCTTCGAAGACCGTGAGGAAATGGCAGCAGCCATGAAGCGGTTGATCAAACCTGGCGACGTGATCCTGGTAAAGGGCAGCCGTGGTATGCGTATGGAGCTGATTTTGGAGCTCTTCCTGAAAGACGAAACATAAGCGGAGGAAAAACTATGACTAGAGTGATCGTTACGGCGTTGGTGGCCACAGGGCTGACCATGGGCATCGGCTACCTGCTTCTGCCGGTTCTGCGTGCCCTGAAGGCAGGACAGTCCATTCGTGAGGTTGGTCCCACCTGGCACAACAATAAGGCCGGTACCCCCATGATGGGCGGTCTGATGTTCATTTTGGCGACGGTGGCCTGCCTGCTGGCAAATATCCCGGCGATGAAGGATTACTCTGTGTTTTATGTCCTGGGACTGGGACTGTGCTTTGGTCTTGTGGGCTTTTTGGACGATTTCTTCAAGGCAAAGTTCAAGCGCAACCTGGGCCTGACCTCCATTCAAAAAGCCCTGCTGCAGATGGCGGTTTCTGCGCTGTATCTGTATTTGCTGTGGCGGCAGGGGACTCTGCAGAGCGTGATCTACATACCATTTGTCAATGTCAGCTTTGGTATCCATCCGCTGCTGTACATCTTCTTTGCCATGTTTGTGATGGTGGGCTGCGTTAATGCGGTGAATCTGACCGACGGTGTGGACGGCCTTTGCGGCAGTGTCACCGTTCCGGTGATGGTGTTCTTCACCGCCGCCGCTGTGGGTATGGAGAAGTTTGAACTGGCGCTGCTGCCTGCTGCCATGGTGGGCGGTTTGATCGCTTATCTGTTCTACAACTGGCACCCGGCAAAGGTGTTCATGGGCGATACCGGCTCGCTGTTTTTGGGCGGCGTCGTCTGCGGTCTGGCCTTTGCGCTGAATATGCCGCTGATCTTGCTGTTGGTGGGACTGGTGTATATCATCGAAACTCTGTCCGTCATTTTGCAGGTGGGCTACTTCAAGCTGACCCACGGCAAGCGGCTGTTCAAAATGTCCCCCATCCACCATCATTTTGAGATGTGCGGCTGGCGGGAAGTGAAGATCTGCATCGTATTTTCCCTGGCGGCAACGCTGATGTGCCTTGCCGCCTGGTTCGGCATCTCCGGACTGCTGAAATAATCTTGTCATTCCGAGCCAGTACGCATACTGCGACTCGCTAAGAGCCGCCTTCGGCGGGTGCTCGCTTGCACGCGCCTGCGGGCGCAGTGGCGTGGGAATCCCCCGGAATATGGGGATGTGTTTAGGAAAGGAGCCCCTATGGCAGCAGAGAAAGCTCTGTATGCCAAAGAGGAACGCCGCCGCAAGGCGGGAGAAGGGGTGGATATTCCGTTTTTGCTGCTGGTGCTGACGTTGTTGGCGGTGGGGCTGATCATGCTGTATTCCGCAAGCTCCGCCCAAAGCATGTACGACACCGGCTACGAAATATCCACAAAATATCTGCAAAAGCAGGCAGTTTGCGCTGCCTTGGGGCTGGTAGGAATGTGGCTGTTCAGCCGCATCCCGGCGAAGCTGTGGATGAAGCTGGCGTGGCCCGTTTATGGCATCAGCATCGCGCTTTTGCTGTTGGTGCTGGTCATGGGACAGAGTGTCAACGGTGCCCGCCGTTGGATCAACATCGCCGGCATCCAGTTTCAGCCCTCGGAGATCGCAAAATTTGCGGTCATCTTAATGTTCGCCCGACTGACCAGGACATTTGGCAGCCGGACAAAAGAATTTCGTTACGGCGTGCTGGGATTTTCCCTGGCACTTTTGGGGATACTGATCCCCCTGGCGCTGGAAAAGCATCTGTCCGCCATCATGCTCATCGGCATGGTGGGGGTGTGCATGATGTTCGTAGCCGGCACCGGGAAGAAATGGCTGGGAGCCGGAGCCGCTGCGGCAGGACTGTTCGTGGTCATTTATATCACCTTTATGGGCTATGCCGGCGACCGGGTCACCGCATGGCTCCACCCGGAGCAGGACCCGGGGGATACCGGCTATCAGATCCTGCAATCGCTGTATGCCATCGGCTCCGGCGGACTGTTCGGGCTGGGCTTCGGCAAAAGCAGGCAGAAGTATCTGTACCTGCCTTTTCAATACAATGACTATATTTTTGCCATCATCTGCGAGGAATTGGGACTGGTGGGTGCGGTGCTGATCATCGGACTGTTTTGCGCCATGATCCTGCGAGGCTACTGGATCGCTCTGCGAGCCCGGGACCGGTTTTCTACGGTACTGGCGGCAGGGCTCGTGACCCTCATCGCCGTGCAGACTGCCTTGAATCTCGGCGTGGTGACAAATTTACTCCCATCCACCGGCATCGCCCTGCCGTTCTTTTCCTACGGCGGCACAGCGCTGGCAATGAATTTGGGAGAAATGGGGATCGTGCTCAGCATATCCCGGCAAAGAAATCAGACAAAATTACAGGAGGATCCTTTATGAATGTGATCTTTACCTGCGGCGGTACTGCCGGACATATCAATCCGGCCATCGCAGTAGCCAATATTATCAAGGAGCGGCACCCGGATGCCAAAATCCTCTTCATCGGTGCCAGCGGACACATGGAAGAGAAGCTGGTGCCCAAGGCCGGCTACGAGCTTGCCTGCCTGCCCGGTTCCGGACTGAGCCGGAAGATCAGCTTTTCCGCAATCAAAAAGAACGCCGTTGCCTTGAAAAACGTCCTCAGCGCCGTGTCCCAGTGCAAAAAGATCATCCGCAATTTCCAGGCGGACGTGGTGGTGGGCACCGGCGGCTATGCCAGCTATCCTGCGTTGAATGCGGCATCGAAGCTGGGCATCCCCACCATCGTCCATGAGGCCAACGCCGTCCCCGGTTTGACCACCAAGATGGCAGCCAAGACCGCCACCCGTGTGCTGGTTGCCTTTGAGGAGAGCGCCCAGTACTACCGCAAGCCGGAAAAGGTGGAAGTGGTAGGCATGCCCGTCCGGAAGGAGTTTGTGGAAACCACCCGGGAGGACGCCCGCAAGGCGTTGGGCTTGGATAGCCGTCCGTTGGTGGTGTCCGCCTTCGGCAGCCTGGGCGCCAGAGCCATGAATTACGCCATGGCAGACTTTATGAAGCTGGAGCAGGACGCAAAAATGCCCTTCCAGCACATCCATGCCACCGGCGCCTACGGCTGGGAATGGATGCCCGACTACATCAAGACCCTGGGCGTGGATGCGGAAAGCTGCAGCGGCCTGGACATCCGGGAGTACATTTACGATATGCCCACGGTGATGGCCGCGGCGGATATCATCATCGGCAGAGCCGGCGCTTCCACCTGCAACGAGATCGGCGCGTCGGGCACGCCCTGCATTTTGATCCCGTCGCCCAATGTGACCAATGACCATCAGATGAAAAACGCCAAGATCCTTGCAGACCGGGGCGCAGCGGTGCTGATCCCGGAGCCGGAGGCCACCGGCGAAAAGCTGTATCAGACGGTCACCGAGCTGTTGGCAGACCATGACCGCCGCAAAAAAATGTCCGCAACGCTGCGCGGCATGGTGGTCACCGATTCTGCCGTGCGGATCTGCGATATGATCGAAGAACTTTCTTCCAAGGGAGGCAAGTAACATGGCCAAGGAACAAAAGAAGAAGCGCCTCACCAAGGTGGAGGCAAAGCCCAAGCCGGAGCGAAAGCTCCAGTCGAAACCGGGCAACGATGTGGTTTACACCCCCCCGGCACCGCTGGACCGCCGGAAGCTGATATTGCGGCTGCTGATCGTTGTGGCTGTGGTTGCGGCGCTGTTTTTAAGCTTTTCCATTTTCTTTAAGGTAGACCGGATCGTGGTTTCCGGTCATGAAAAGTATTCCTACGAAGCCGTGGTGGAAGCTGCGGACATCGACAAGGGCAGCAGCCTGCTGTCCTTTGGCAAGGCCAAGGCGGCAGGACGGATCACCCGTGCCATGCCCTATGTAAAAAGTGTGCGCATCGGCATCTCTCTGCCGGGTACGGTGAAGATCCACATCCAGGAGCTGGACGTGGTGTATTCCGTCCAGGATACACAGAATGGCTGGTGGCTGGTCACCTCTGACGGCAGAGTGGTGGAAAAGACAGATGCGGCAAAGGCTGTGAAGAATACGGTCATAACCGGCGTTCTGCTGGAAACCCCCGAGCCCGGTAAGCAGGCCGTGGCGGCAGAACCGACACCCGGCGCCACCAATGCCGAAGGGGAAGCGGAGAAGGCAGATGTAAGCAACGCACGGCGACTGAAAACGGCGCTGGAGATCGCCTATCAGCTGGAGCTCAATGAGATCCTTGGCACCGCCGCAAGCATCGATGTCACTGACATGACGGATATTGAGCTGTGGTACGGCACCCAGTACCAGGTGCTTTTGGGCGATGAGGGACAGCTGGAGGAGAAGCTGGCGACCATGAAAGCGGCCATCAATCAGATGGACAGCAGAGAGAGCGGCGTGATGGATCTGACCTTCACTTCCGTGCCGGATGGACTGAAATATACCCCCTTCTCATAATTTGGCAGGATTTTTTCCGAAAAACTTGACTGAAAAACAATATTTTCTATTGACGCAATCGAATTTTCGGGATACAATGTAGAAGTACGAATTTCGATATCCGCAGCAATCTGTTTGCTGCAACATACATAGGAGGAATAGTAACATGGCTGAAGCATATCAGGATCGCGTAGTAAAAATTAAGGTAATTGGTGTCGGCGGCGCCGGCAACAACGTCATTAACCGTATGATCGAGTCCGGTGTGGACGGCGTGGATTTCGTCGTTGTCAACACCGATAAGCAGGATCTGAACAAGTCCATCTGCAAGAACAAGCTGCAGATCGGCGAGAAGCTGACCAACGGCATGGGTGCCGGCTCCAAGCCCGAAGTGGGCCAGAAGTCCGCTGAGGAGTCCCGTGCCATCATCTCCAAGTGCCTGGAAGGCACCGACATGGTCTTCATCACCGCCGGTATGGGCGGCGGCACCGGCACCGGCGCAGCTCCCATCGTGGCTGACCTGGCTCACGAGGCCGGCATTCTGACCGTCGGCGTTGTCACCACTCCCTTCAAGTTCGAGGGTGCCAACCGTATGCGTCAGGCTCAGTCCGGCATCGAGGCTCTGTCTTCCAAGGTCGACTCTCTGATCGTTATCCCCAACGATCGCCTGAAGTACGTCACCGACCAGAAGATCACCTTCGCCAACGCCTTCGGCATCGCCGACGACGTGCTGAAGATGGCTGTTACCTCCATCTCCGAGCTGGTTGGCTTCTCTGAGCGTGTGATCATCAACCTGGACTTCGCTGACGTTTCCGCCGTCATGAAGGACGCTGGCCGCGCACACATGGGCGTGGGCATCGCTTCCGGCCGTGAGAAGGCTGAGCAGGCCGCTCTGGCCGCTGTTGCCAGCCCCCTGCTGGAGACCTCCATCAACGGCGCTACCGGCGTTCTGGTCAACGTCACCGGCTCTGCTGAGCTGACCCTGGACGACGTGGAGACCGCTGCCGGCATCGTGCAGGAGGCCGCTAATCCCGAGGCTAACATCATCTTCGGTGCCACATACTCCGACGAGTTCGAGGATGAGATGCGTGTTACCGTCATCGCCACCGGCTTCGATCAGAAGCCCTCTGACATCAAGGCTGCCGCTGAGGGCGCTTCTGCTCCTAAGGCTGCTACCAATGATGACATGGACGATGATATCTTCGCTCTGTTCAAGCGCTAATGGATCATTCCGCATCCCGGACCTTGGTCCGGGATGCTTTTTTGTTAGGAGGATGCCCGATGAACGCCTATCACGCATTGGCTGCCAGCTATGACCGGCTGACCAACGATGTACCTTACCGGGAAACGGTGGCTTTCTACAAGGAGATCATGGCCCGTGAGGGGGTCAAGCCCCGCACTGCGGTGGACCTGGCATGCGGTACCGGCTCTGTTGCCATTCTGCTGGCCCAGGAGGGCTTGCAGGTCACTGCGGTGGATATTTCACCGGAAATGCTTACCGTGGCACAGCAGAAAGCTCAGGCGCAGGATAATTCGCCACTGTTCATCTGCCAACCCTTGCAGGAGCTTTGCCTGCCCAGGGGTGTGGATCTGGCGGTGTGCGCCCTGGACAGCCTGGACTATATCCTGGATCCGAAGGATTGTGCTGAGGCTATTCGCAGAGTATATAAGGTACTCAACCCCGGCGGCATCTTTATTTTCGACGTCAATACCCCGGAAAAGCTCCGTGCCATGGACTCCCAAGTGTTTTTGGACGAGGATGAGGATGTTTACTGTGTCTGGCGGGGGGAATTTGACGAGCAGACCAATATCTGCTCCTACGGCATGGATCTGTTCCAGCGGGCAGGGGATGTGTGGCACCGCTCCTTTGAGGAGCACCAGGAGTACGCCTATACGCAAGAGCAATTAACTGATTACCTCCGGTCTGCCGGATTTAATCGTATTCGGGTCTATGGCGACCGTTGCTTCCGTGACCCCGAAGCAGGGGAACAGCGGATCTATTTCAGTGCAAGAAAGGGAATTCGGAAATGAATGATTATTTGGTTCGTGGCATGAGCATGGATGGCTTTGTAAAGGTAGTCGCCATCCGTTCCACGGAAATGGTGCGCCGTGCCCAGCAGATCCATGACACCACCGCAAATGCCACCGCAGCCCTGGGCAGAGCCTTGACGGCCTGCTCCATGATGGGCAATATGCAAAAGGTGGAAAATGGCTCTATGACCCTGCAGATCCGTGGCGGCGGCCCCATCGGCACCATCACCTGCGTGTCCGATGCGGAGGGAAATGTCCGTGGCTGCGTCACCGAGGGGAAACTGCCTTTGATGGAAAAATACCCCGGTAAGCTGGACGTGGGTGCCTGCGTTGGCACCGATGGCACCATCACCGTCATCCGTGACCTGCAGATGAAGGAGCCCTATATCGGCTCCGTGCCCCTGGTATCGGGCGAGATCGGCGACGATGTGACCGCCTATTTTGCCCAAAGCGAGCAGACACCCACCGCCTGCGCCCTGGGCGTGCTGGTGGATCGGGATCAGTCTGTGAAGGTGGCAGGCGGCTATTTGGTGCAGCTGCTGCCCGGTGCGCCCGATGAGATCGTCGATACCCTGGAAGCAGGCATCAAGCGTGCCGGTTCCGTCACCGCCATGCTGGATGCAGGCTTAACGCCGGAGGAAATTCTCGGTCAGGTGTGCGGCGATCTGGGCGTTGTGTTCATGGAAACCGCCGAGATCGGCTACAAATGCTACTGCTCCCGGCAGCGGGTCACAGCAGCGCTAATCAGCCTTGGCAAGGCTGAATTGGAGGAGATCGCCGGCGACGGAAAGGACTTCCCGGTAGAGTGTCAGTTTTGCGATACGGTTTATTCTTTCACCCCGGAAGATGTTTTGGAACTGCTGAAAAAAGTTTGAAATTCCCTGGGAACCGGGGGTAAAATACCGGTTCCCAGAGGGCGAAAATTTCGTAAAAAAAATTAAAAAAAGTGCTTGACAAATAAGGGTTTCATGTGTATAATGTGTCATGTCGCTGAGGTGAGCGCACCGAAGCGAACCGGTAGGGGAGCATAGCTCAGCTGGGAGAGCACATGCCTTACAAGCATGGGGTCACAGGTTCGAGCCCTGTTGTTCCCACCATCAATTTGGCCCGGAGGTGCAGTCGGTTAGCACGCCAGCCTGTCACGCTGGAGGTCGACGGTTCGAGTCCGTTCCGGGTCGCCAAATAATGCATCTGTGGAGAGCTCAGGCTCTCCACAATATGCCTCTGTAGCTCAGTTGGTAGAGCAGTGGACTGAAAATCCACGTGTCGTTGGTTCGATTCCGACCGGAGGCACCATAGCCGACTTGTCTGCGGAATCGAAGAGATTCGATTCCGTTGGTCGGCAAGATGCGGGTGTAGCTCATCCGGTAGAGCGCCACCTTGCCAAGGTGGAGGTAGCGAGTTCGAGCCTCGTCACCCGCTCCAAAATAGATAAGGAACGCTTGGCGTTCCTTATTTCATATGGTACCGTAGCCAAGTGGTAAGGCACGAGTCTGCAAAACTCTGATCCGCCAGTTCAAATCTGGCCGGTACCTCCAAAAATCGACATCCTTCGACAGAAGGGTGTCGATTTTTACTTCTTCACTATTAACTATTCACTCTTCACTAAATTTTGGGGTCGATTTTTGGAAAGTTATAAGTTATAATGAATAGTGAATAAGTGAGGTATCCGCTTCGCGGATGAATTTAAAAGGGGAATTATTATGAGTAATAGCGTATTGCTTGATAAATCCAAGGCACTTGCGTTAGATGTAATCAAATTGTGCAATGAAGTCAAAACCAACAAAAAGGAATCTATACTGACAAATCAGTTGGTTCGTTCCGGTACAAGTGTAGGTGCAAATATTCGGGAAGCCTTTTATGCCCACGGAAAAGCTGACTTTATAGCCAGACTGCATATTGCGCTGAAAGAATGTGCTGAAAGTGAATATTGGTTGGAACTGTTGATAGAAGGCGGGTATACTGAAAATATAGTTGTTTTAGAACAATGTATAGAAGTGAAGAAAATTTTGATTGCATCGATAAATACGGCAAAGAGCAAAACAAAAGAATAAGGCTGGTGATTAACGGTATGACAAACCGAGAAAAAGGACTTGAGTTTGAAAAACAGTGCTTTTCGAAGTTAGTGAATCTTAATTTTGCAGATTTATCTCTAACAAAAAACACGGATAATGGTGCAGATATAATCGGAACGCTTAATGGCACTAGATATGTCTTCCAATGCAAGAATCATAAAAAACCGCAAGGTAACAGATGTGTTCAGGAAGTAATTGCGGCACAGAAACTATATAAAGGAAATAGAAGTGTGGTTATTTCTGATAGTCCGTTTACTGCAGCAGCAATTGCCTTAGCTAAGGCTAATAACTTTCAAAGATGAAACTATTTTAATCTGTCAATATATGTGATATAGCGTAATTTTATATCATTTTCCATATGATCGTATATGCAATAAAAGGAGGTAAGCATGGGTAACTATGCGGCTAGTAATATGGAAAGAATCATCAGACGTTCGATCTCTCTGCTTTTGATTGCAGTATTTCTGCTATCTGCGGTTTCCGGTGTGATCCCCTCGGGGGGGCGCGAATGCGGCATCCGCTGGTGGCGATATTTCCTGCAATGTCAAGTTTTCGAAGCCTGCCATCTGCTGTGATGCGGGGTAGACCGTTGATTTGTCGAAATGCGGTGTCCAGTTTGCCTCGGATGCGGTAATGACCACCGGGGGAATCAGCTGGAGCTATGAGGGTACGGATATTCAGGAGTTTACCCCGGATGCCAAGGGCGTCTATGCCTTGACGGCACGATGCGGCGATAACGCAAAGACGATCTATGTTGTTGCCAAGGATGCCGGGGAAGAGGAATATGTTCTCTACCGAAATGATTTTTCCGCCGCATCCTCTGATATTCGGGTCGTGGAAACCACCAACGCTGCTACCGTTTCCGTTGCGGATGACGCATACATTCTCGACGGCTCAGGACATAAAAATGCTTATGCCCGTGTGCTGCTCCCCGAATTCCTGGATGATTTCGGCGATGCCAAAATGGAAGCCGGTATTCAGATGACGGCGGCGGTAGATAACTCCAAATGGGCATCTGGGATGGCACGGGTGCAAAATGGGGATTATCCGTATATGCAGATGTGCGTCCGTTACGATGCCGCATTGAATATTCGGAAAGAAACGCCAGTAACAAGTGGAGCGTGGTGCAAACCGCTTCCTATTCGGAAAAGTTTACCGATGACTACAATGTGTATTCGCTGGTGATGCAGAGCGATCATGCGTACTGCTACATCAATGGCGAGCAGGTTATTTCCTACTCCGAGAATCCATATGTAACCGGAGCCATGGGTCTGCAGGTCAGAGGCATGAAGCTGGAAGTGGACTATGTTAAGGTCACACTGGGCGAGAATGCCGCCTGGGAGGACGCTGCGGTGAAGTGCGCAGTATCCCAGGGCAGACCTGCCATTGGCTGTAATGTCGGTCAGACCGTTCTGCTGGATGCGTGCGATGTGCAGTTTACCTACGGTGCTGCTGCCGTGGACGGAAAGCAAATCGTCTGGAAAAAGGACGGTCAGATCATTACCCGTTATTCGCCACTACACAAGGGCTGCACCGGCTGACAGCCTCCTATGGTGGCACAACGATCGATGTCTACATTGTCGCCAGAAGACCACGGCAAGCGAGTATGCGATTTACCACAGAGATTTTACAGATTCACCCTCCGATATCAGAGAGGATATGGTCGCCAAGAGCGGCACACACTATCACGAGCTGGACTCCAACGGGAACGGTTATTATGTGCTTGACGGCAGCTCCGGCTCCGATTGCTGGGCAAGAGTGCTTCTGCCGGAATATCTGGATGCCTTTGGCGACGTAACCGTGAAGGCGAGAATCAAGATCAGTGATCCTGTGGATAAGTCGAAGTGGGGCTCCGTGGTTTTCCGGTCGCAGGATGGGAGCTATCCCTTTATGCAGGCCTGCATGCGATACGATGCAATGGTGTCCAACGGTGTGGATTTCAGCGAGCGTCCCAGCAGCGGCGGCGATTGGGAGACCTATCAATCCGGTGCCTTTGCAGGCTGGTATACAAACGACTGGAACCGGATCGTCCTGGAAACACATAACAAAAAAGCCACCCTTAATATCTGGGACAGCACCACCAGCGGCTATACCCAGGCGCTTTCCATTTCCAATTTGCCTTACACCAACGGCGGCTGGGGCTTCCAGGTAAGAGGCACCACCATGCGCATCGATTATGCCACGATCTTTTTCACGGAAAACAATACCGATCTGACCCTTTATATCACGCCCGGAAATTATGCGGAGGTCAGAGAGCTTGATACGGGCATCACCATCGCCCCCGCGCTGATCACCCAGGTGAAAACCAAGACCGATCTGCGTGGCATTCGTACAGATTCGCCTGCCATTGCCATCATGGATTATCAAATCGTGGAATATGAGTATCACGTTCTCGATGCTCGGCAGTGTTACTTATCGGATGACCATAGAGAGCTGCGATGGACATTTGGTGCTTCGGCTTTGTCACATTTCTGCATCTGCTGCGAAAACGCAAGTACATTTATTCCTAAATGAGTTTTGGATTACTAAATTCGAGGCGATCCCGTTGGATTATGCTAATCACACGTAAAGGAGTTATCATGAGGTCTATCAAAGTACCCCCCCTCCAAGCCTTTGCTTGGAGGGGGGGTACGTTATACAGACCCTTCCTGCAGTTCTTTCAAAACTGCATCAAATTTGGAATTGAGCACATCGAAATCCGCCACGGCGTCCATGATCTTCTTGTAGGCGCCGATCTTACCCATATCCCGGATCTTCTGTGCCAGCTCGGCCATTTCCTGGGCGTGGGTATCGTTGTGCATGACCATGTATTTCATCAGCGCCAGCAGCTCTTCCATGGGGGTATCCTCGTCACAATGGCTGTGACCGCCGGTGTGGCTGTGGTCGTGAACATGGCTGTGGGAATGGGCGTGGCTGTGACCGCCGTGGGAGTGGATCTCGCCCTCCCGGCGCTTGCCGGCAACCTGGTACATCCGGTCGTTGGAAATGATCACATCCACATCAAAGTACGGCGCGAACAGCGCTGCCAGCTCTTTTTCATGGAGCAGATCGATGGAAAACTGGGCAGCCCGACCGGCGTGATGCTGCTGCAGCTGGGTACGGCTCATGCCGTGGGCGACGCTGAGCCGTCCACCGGGCTTGACCAGCTTCGCAAGCACATCGATCAGATGCTTGGGGTCGGGAAAGTGGGGGAAGGCGTTGTACACCATAATGGCATCAAACTGCTGTCCAAAATCGAATTCCTCCACATCACCGCAGACCACCTTGACCTCCGGGAACTTTTCCTGGGCGATGCGAGCCATCTCCGGGGAAATATCGATGCCGGTGACGGAATTCACACTCCGCTTCAGATAATCGGGGAACAGCACGCCGGTGCCGCATGCCACATCCAGCACATCCATGCCGGTATCGATCCCGGCGTTATCCAAAATGTTGGCGATAATGACCTCGTTGCGGATCATATCCGCATCCCACCAGGGGGCGCATTTGTCGAAAAAATCAGAAATATCCTGCTTGTTCATAGCTTACTCCTTTGCGCTTGTGCAAGTATATCGCTGGGGGATGACCTTGGCTTTCATCAGGACCATGATCAGCAGCGGCACCAGGATCAAATGGCAGATAATACCCGGCAGCGCCGTGATAAAGTAGCTGCTGGCCCAAGCCTGGATACCGAAGCTTTGATCTTTCCCCAGGAAGAACAGCGCCTTGGCGATACCGCCGACGATGCGACCCAGGAGCATGGCGCTGACCAGGGCGATGTACATATCCGCAAAGAGATTTTTGGTGCGGACGAAGGTCATGAGCAGACCGCTGCTCAGACCGTAAACCATCAGCTCGGGGACCATGGAAACCAGTCCGGTTGCAGGGGGCATGCCGGTGATCAGACTGGAAAGCAGGGGGCCGATCAGTCCGCAGACCAGACCGTAGCCGCCGCCGCAGACCATGCCGCAGATCAGCACCGGGATGTGCATGGGGGAGAACGCTGTGCCGATGCCCATGGCATGAAACGCCGCAGGCAGGACGCAGCACATTGCGATACAGATAGCCGTAACGCAAAGGGATTTGATGTGTGATTGCTTCATAGGGGACCTCTTTTCTCGTTCTTTCTGTGAGATTATACCACCGCTTGCGCAGCAACGGAACCCCCCTGGGGGGATAAAAAACCGGTGCAGCCCACGGACTGCACCGAAAATTTTGGTTGTCATTGCGAGCCAGTGATCACACTGGCGTGGCAATCTCAAAAGCTTACTTATGCAGCTGCTCCAGAGCCTCCTGCACTTTTTTCGGCATGGGAACCCCGGCGTGACCTAAGTTTTCCGTGATGGACAGGATCTCGTTGATGCTGAAGCCAATGCAAATGGCATCCCGGACATAGTCCGCCCCCAACAGCCGATCCGCCTGGACACCCACCGCTACGAACAGGATCATCATGCACTTTTTGCACAGACCCTTTAATCCGTAGGCGGAGTTGTAAGCGCCGGTGGCAGTTTTGCTGCTTTTGTGGAAAACCAGTGCCAGGATGCTGCCGGAAATATAGTCGATGGCGATGCAGATGAGCAGTGCGGCAAAGGCCGCATCCCATCCGCCGAAGAGCCACGCCAAACCGCCGCCCAGCAGACCTGCTGCCGTACAAATCAGTTCCTTCAAAATAATCACCCCCTCAACCATGATGGCTGAGGGGGAAAAGTTGCGCAATTTGGTGCAACTTACTTGTGCTCCAGCTTCCGCTTCTGACCGTCGGGACCCACAATATAGGTATTTTCCAGGTGTCCGACCAGACTTGCCTTCACTGAATCGATATAGATCCGGCGCAGCTTATCCCGCTCGACGGTTTCCTCCTCGGTCAGCCCCTCGGTCTTTGCTTTCTTTGCCAGCTCGTTGATGCGGGCGATGACTTCATCCATGCTCATAATATTCCTCACACATAACGGTGGATCACCACCGAAATTCGACCCTTTTTCGTCTGGCCGTTGACGGATTCCAATTTGATTTTTCCCAGCCCCCGGACGGCGATCTTCACACCCTCCGAAACCTGCTTATCACATTTTTCGCAAGGCAGACCGTCGATGGCGGCCTTGCCGGCGGTGATATACTGGGCAGCGGCGCTTCGTCCCATGCGAAAACCGGAAGCGATGATGCTGTCCAGCCGCAGCGATGCCACCGTATCCCGAACTTCCTTGATTTCCGGTTGGGGGATGATGACTTCCTCCAAGGAAATTTCCTGCAGGCGCAGCCGGACACGCCCCGCTGCGCTGAAATTCTGTAAAAGATAGGGGGCGATCTCCTTTGTCACGAAGAAATCACAAAAGCCCTTGCCCACGCAAATGTCACCCACAGACTCCCGATTGATGCCGGCGCCCATCAGCGCGCCGAGAAAATCCCGGTGGTTGGGGCTGTCACCCTCGTAAAAAGTGGCTCGCAGGCATACAAGCGGCGCATCGTACCAGAGCGACTCCGGTTCCAGGTACTCCGGAAGATAGCAAAGCATCTGCCGCTCCGCATCTTTATAGCCGCCGAACAGCTGCAATCCCTCCGGCTGCCCAAAGAGATACCGGGCCAGCTCCTGTTCCCGGGGGGAGAGAAAACCGGTGTTGGCAGGAATGTTCTTCCGTATCCCAGCGGAGATCTTGTCCCACAGCTTGGAAAGCAGCATCCGATCTTCGGGAGATTGGGCAATTTTGTCGATATTATCTCGATTCATGTAATCACCAAGGGTATTATACCACAGCTTTCGCCGAATGCAAGGAAGTTTTTCTTGTCATGGGGTGCGGTTTGGGCTATAATGGAGGCAAGAAAGCAGGTGAAGCGATGATTATTGGCATTATTGGCGGCGGTGCTTCCGGTATGGCGGCGGCGCTGGCGGCATCGGAAGATCCCAATGCCCAGGTGATATTGTTTGAACGGCAGGCACGGCTGGGGCGTAAGCTCCAGGCTACCGGCAACGGACGCTGTAATTTGACGAATCTTCATGCGATGGACGGCGGCTTCCACGGGGATGCCCCGGAATTTGCGGCAAAAGCGCTGAAGCGGTATGATGTAAATGACACCCTCCGCTGGTTCCGGGATATGGGACTGTTTACCGTGTCCGAACCCTCCGGTCGGGTGTACCCTTACTCCGACCAGGCAAATTCCGTGCTGGATGTGCTGCGTTTTGCCCTGAATAAGCCCAATATCCGCATCGAATCCGGGGTGGAGATCAAACGCATCCGCAAGGCAGAGGATGGTTTTTATGCGGATGATTATTTCTGTAACAAGCTGATCATCGCCTGCGGCGGTCTTGCCGGTACGAAGCTGGGAGGCTCCATGTCCGGTTATCAGCTTCTGCGAAGCATGGGTCACCGGGTGAGTAAGCTCCGTCCTGCCCTTGTGCAGCTGAAATGCGGCTGGAGCGGTGTTGTATCGCTGAAGGGTGTCCGTGCCAATTGCCACGCACAGATCCTGCACGATGGAATGATGATCGCCCAAAGCACCGGCGAATTGCAATTTACCGAGTACGGTCTTTCCGGACCGGTGATCTTTGAAATCTCCCGGGATGCCTGCCAAGGCAGGGGAGAGTGGCTGTGTAAGCTGGATCTTTTGCCGGAAATCGGCAAGGAAGAACTGCTGAAAGAGCTTCTGCGCCGCAAAGAAATGCCCATTCTTACCGATGATCTGCTCACCGGTATCCTTCATAACCGCCTGGGACGGGTGCTGACCAAGGCTGCCGGTATCGGCGGCAATCAGCCGGTATCTGCCTTGCGAAAGGAAGAATTGGAGCAGGTGTGCGCCGCCGTCAAGGGATTTGACATTGTTTTGACGGAGCCTTTGGGCATGGACAGCGCCCAGGTCACCGCCGGCGGTGTGCTCACCGAGGATTTTGACCCGGACACCATGGAGAGCAAGTTGGTGCCGGGGCTGTATGCCTGCGGCGAGGTGCTGGATATTGACGGCGACTGCGGCGGCTACAATCTGCAGTGGGCGTGGAGCTCCGGGCGTTGCGCCGGACACAGCACCGGAAAGGAAGAAACATGATCAGAATTCGGGACATCAGCCTGCCGCCGGAGCATAACGCCCATCAGCTCACCTTCGAGGCGGCACGGCTGCTGAAGATATCCGCTTCCAAAATCCGCAGTCTGCGGCTGGTGCGCCGTTCTATCGATGCCCGGAAGAAGCCGGATGTGAAGCTGATCTACACCGTGGATGTGGCAGTGGAGGGGAGCGAAAATAAGATCCTGCGGCAAAGCGGCTGTAAAAAAGCCGCCATCGCCCCCAAGGATTTCTACCGGGTGCCCAAGACGGCTGCGCAGCCGCGGCACCGCCCCGTGGTGGTGGGTTTTGGACCTGCCGGTATGTTTGCGGCGCTGGTGCTGGCCATAGCAGGACTGAAGCCCCTGGTGCTGGAACGGGGCGAGGATGCCCAGTCCCGGCATGCAACTGTTGCACACTTTTTTGCCACAGGAGAGCTGAAATTGCGCAGTAATGTGCAGTTTGGTGAGGGTGGCGCAGGCACTTTTTCCGATGGGAAGTTGAATACCGGTGTCAATAACCCACGAATCGGCTGGATTTTGGAGCAATTTGTTGCCGCCGGCGCCCGGGAAGATATCCTTTTCGACGCAAAACCCCACGTTGGGACAGATATTTTGCTCACCGTGGTGCAGAATTTGCGCAAGCGGATCATCGATTTGGGCGGCGAAGTTCGATTCAATTCTCAGGTTACCGGCATTCTTCGTCAGGGGGATGTATTGACCGGCGTGGTTTTGGAAAATGGGGAGCAGATCCCTTGCAGCCATGCTATTTTTGCCATCGGGCATTCCGCACGGGATACGTTCAGAATGCTGCTGAAGGAAAATATCCCTATGGAGCCGAAGCCCTTTTCTATGGGCGTGCGCATCGAGCATCCCCAGTCCATGGTGAATGTTTCTCAGTACGGCATGGATAACCCGGTGCTGCCCCCGGCGGATTATAAGCTGGTGCGGCATTTGGAGAAGGAAACGGTGTACACCTTCTGTATGTGCCCCGGCGGATATGTGGTGGCGGCAGCCTCGGAGGAGGGGCGCACGGTCACCAATGGCATGAGCTATGCAGACCGGGATGGGGAGAACGCCAATGCTGCCCTGCTGGTCACCGTGAACCCGGAGGAATTCCCTTTTGATGGGCCTTTGGGGGGGATGCTGTGGCAGGAGCAGGTGGAAGAGGCTGCCTATCGGGTAGGCGGTTATCACGCCCCGGCGCAGCTTGTGGGCGATTTCCTGGCAGGAAAGGCGAGTGTTGGCCATGGTGAAGTCAAGCCCACTTATCGCCCCGGTGTGACCTGGTGCGATCTGCACGATGTTTTGCCGGATAAGATTACGGGGGCATTAAAGCAGGCGATCCCCGAGCTGGATCGAAATCTGAAGGGCTTCGCAAGACCGGATGCGGTGCTCACCGCTCCGGAAACCAGAAGCTCCTCGCCGGTGCGCATTTTGCGCAATGAACAGCGCCAGAGCGCCTTGCAGGGCTTGTATCCTGCCGGTGAGGGTGCCGGCTACGCCGGCGGCATCATGTCCGCCGCCATCGACGGTATGCAGTCTGCGGAAATGGTGATCGCATCGTTGTAGGGACCGGCGTCCTCGACGGTCCTTCTATCGAAGGCGAGTGTTATGAACAATTGGCATAATCGCTGTAATACCAGATTAAGTGAATATGATTACAGTACCCCCGGTGCCTATTTTCTAACTATCTGTGTGGAAAACAGACGGTGCCTTTTATCCCGCATCATAGGCGACGGTATCCCTTACGGTCCGACCATCGAACTGTTGCCCTATGGTAAAATCGCAGACAAATATATCAATCAGCTAAGCGGATTTTATGATGATATTTTAGTTGAGAGCTATGTCATAATGCCAAATCATATTCACATTTTGCTACGGGGATTAGAGGAAATCCTTTTGGATGGCACAAAGATGAACTGTACGAGGAGGGATAACGGTGGTTGAAAGATTCGATATTCACGAAGATTGGGCACATACGGGCGTCATTAAAGCAGGCGATTTCTGCTTTCTAAATTACTGTGTTGGCAACGTTGGCGGAACGGTAGAAGAACAAATCAACGGCGCATTCGATGAAATGGAACGCCGGCTGGCTTTGGTAGGATTAACACTTGAGAATGTTGTCCAAATGGATTGTCTGTTTCGCGATGTTTGGAACATTCCCGTTATGGAAAAGGTTATTAAAGAACGGTTCAACGGGAAATATCCTGTACGCAAATCGATCCAGACGGAATTTGCTCACAGTGGTGGAGAAAATGGTCTGCAATTTCAAGCAGACGCAATTGCATATTGCGGATAAAAAGGCACGTCCCCAGCAATATTTCTGCTGGGGACGTGCTGTTTGTATAAAAGGACCGTCGAGGACGCCGGTCCCTACATCTAGAAAGACCGTCGGGGACGCCGGTCCCTACAAGCGATTATTTTGTTAGGAAATAAACCACCAGGGCGATGACCTGCAGGATGAGGATCACGGGCATACCCACGATGAAGCTGGTATGCTTCGTCTTATGGCGGAAGGTATACATGCCCAGGATCGCACCGATGCTGCCGCCGATGATGGCAGAGCCGAAGAGCACCTTTTCCGGGATGCGCCATTGTTTTTTTTTGGCCTTGCGCTTATCCGCAAGCATAAGAATGAAGGCGATCGCATTGACTATTATCAGGTAGAGCACGAAATATTCCATAAATAACGTCCTTTCAGGAGGGATTTTGATGAGAAAATGGTGTGTACTTCTAATACTGTTGGTGTTTTGCAGCGGCTGTTCCCGGCGTGGGTCGGTGGAAACCGTCACCGATGAATTGGCGGAGCCGGTGCTTGCGCCCCATGCCCAGTTTTCCATGTGGCTGCCCCAGGAGGCGATCCTGGAGGTGATGGACAACGATGCCGGGAAGATGTATATCTGCGATGGCTATGTGCTGACGGTGCAGACCCTTGCCTCCGGGGATACGGAGAAGACCTTGAAAACCCTCACGGGATTTACCCAGGGAGCGCTGCAGCCCCTGGAAACGCAGCCCGATGGCATCCGCCGGTTGGATTGGGTTTGGACGGCTATGGGAGAGGACGGCTTGCAGGTATGCCGGGGTGCGCTGCTGGATGACGGGAATTATCACTATTGCATAACCGCCATGGCGGCTGCGGATTCCGCCGCGGATGTGGATGAAGTGTGGAGCCGTATATTTGGTTCGATGACGCTGAGTTAATATTGCTCAGCCGCTTCGGCGCATAGCTGCTTGCAGGCATCGATGGCGCTCTGGGGGTAGAGGATCTTTGCCTTGTCGCCGAAGCCGATGACCCAGCTCAAAAACATGGGCGACACCGCCACCGGGACAGTGAAATTGAAATGCTCGCCGTCCGGTTCCGGGATCAGCATGGTATCCCGACCAAACCGGTCGATGACCACGTTCACAAGATCCTTGTGGAACAGCATTTTCACGTTGGTTTTGTCGCCGGCGAACATTTGGAACAACCGGTTGGCGTGATCGTTGAAGGCCTTGCCGGTGAGCTCTGGGCAGGGGATACGGTGTTCCCTGGTCAGCTCGATCTGATGCATCCGGTCCACCCGGTAGGAGGTGATGCCGTGGCGCTCGGACCATGCCAAAAGGTAGCAATTATCGTTGTCCTGGCACAGCCCGTAGGGACTTGCCAGGTAGCTTTTCTCCCGGTAACGCCGGGTGCCGTCGATGTTGTAATCGAAGTAGCGGAAGAGGATCTGCACGCCCTCGGCAATTGCCTCCTGGATGGTGTCCACGTTGTAGTAGATGGTTTCGTTCATGCTTTTGACCCGTCCGGACACCCGCACGCCCCGGCGCACTAACCGGGCATCGTGGACACTGCATTGGGCGCAGAGCTTTTCGATCAGCTCCCGGGATTTTTTCTCTGTCAGATACCGGCTGGACTGCACCGCATCGATGAGCAGCTTCAGCTCCGAAAGCTCGAAATTCCGGGAGGCGATATAATAGCCGCCGTTTTTACCCGGTACCGCCACGATATCCATCCCGTATTCCTGCAGGGCAGCAATATCTGAGTAGATGGTCTTTCGGTCGCAGGAGATGCCGTAGCGGCTTTCCAGCATTTCCATCAGCTCCACCGCTCTCACGAGATGATTCTCGTGGGAGTTTTTTTCGAGATAGTCCCGGATGTAGAAAATTTTCAGTTTTTGGTTCTCGGATCTGGACATATAACCACCGCCCGATTTTCTAGGATGGTTATACTATAACATAGATTTTTCGTTAATGAAATGGTAATTTGCATTTTTTGTGGGGATGTGGTATGATATGCGAAAAGGAGTTGATAATATGGTGTATTTGGGATGCCATTTGTCCGCCAGCGGCGGCAACGCAGCGATGGTGCGCACGGCGCAGTCCATCGGTGCGGATACCTTTGCGTTCTTTACCCGAAATCCCAGAGGCTCCAAGGCAAAGCCCGAGGATCCTGCGGATTGTGCAAAAGCCATGGAGCTGTTGAAAGCCAATGCTTTTGGTCCACTGGTCGCCCATGGTGCTTACACCATGAATCTGTGCACTGCCGAAGCGGAAGCACGTTCCTTCGCCGCATCGGTGCTGGCGGATGATCTGCGGCGGATGGCGGCACTGCCCGGACAGTATTACAATTTCCACCCCGGCAGCCATGTGGGGCAGGGGACGGACACGGGAATTGCCCAGATCGTGGATGCGCTGAAGCAGGCTATGGCACCCGGCTATCCGGTGACGGTGCTGCTGGAAACCATGGCAGGCAAGGGCAGCGAAGTGGGCGGCCGCTTTGAGGAGCTGAAGGCCATCATCGACGGTGTGGGTTCGGTGAATTTGGGCGTGTGCCTGGATACCTGCCATGTGTACGATGGAGGTTATGATATTGTCAATGATTTGGATGGGGTGCTGGCGGAATTTGACCGGGCGATCGGTCTGAACCGGCTGAAGGCGCTTCACATCAACGATTCAAAAAATCCCTTCCAGAGCCATAAAGACCGGCATGAATGCATCGGTCAAGGCTCCCTGGGGATACAGACCTTTGAGAAAATCGTCAATCATCCGCTGCTGCAGGACAAGCCCATGATCCTGGAAACGCCCAATGAGCTGCCCGGCTACCAGGCGGAGATCCAATTGTTGCGAGAATTGCAGAAATAAACACGGGAGGTGAGGAAAATGCCGCTGTTTTTGGCATCGAATGTGCAGGACGCTTTTACAAATGTATATCTTGCGGTGATGCGTTACGGGGCATTGATCCTCGCCCTGCTGATTTTGTGGCGCAGCTGCAAGCCCCTGGTGAGCTTCCGCCGGGAGCCGGAGATCTGGGGCTGGCTGTGCATGCCCAACGGCAGAAAAATGCCCATTACCCATTGGGAAAACGTGATCGGACGGCACAAGCGGTGCGATTTGGTCATCGATTTTCCCACGGTTTCCCGGAATCATGCGGTTTTGACCCGGTATGATGATGGCAGCTGGACCATCACCGACACCAATTCCAAGGACGGCGTGCTGGTCAACGGCGAAAAGGTCACCATCAGCGCCATCACCGAGGAGGACATCTTCTCCATCGGCGGTGTGGAAATGAAGCTGAAGCCCATTTCCCAGCGCCAGGAGGCACGTTTGGCGGAGCTTCGCACCAAGGCCTCCAGCGGTATGGACAGCATCACCAATTTGCTGATCTTGTCGATTTTTCAAGCCCTGAGCTGCCTGGGCTTTTTGCTCAGCGGCGGCGGGGAACACGCCCTGTCCATCCTTTTGGGCTACGGCGGTATCATGCTGGTACAATGGCTCCTGCTGCTCTTCTATCTGGGCATTCAGCGACCGGCTTTTGAGGTGGAAACCATCGCCTTCTTCCTTTGCACCATGGGTATGGCAGCGATCTGCACCGTAAAGCCCGAAGAATCCGTCAAGCAGCTCATCGCTATGGTGCTGGGCGTCGCCATTTTCCTGGTGGTGGGCTGGACCATGCGTGACCTGGAACGGGCGAAGATCATGCGCTATGTGGCAGCTGTGGGCGGCGTACTGCTGTTGGCGGTGACATTGGTATTCGGAAAAGAATACTACGGCGCCAAAAACTGGCTGATCATCGGTCCCATGTCCATCCAGCCCTCGGAGCTGGCGAAGGTTTGCTTCGTGTATGTGGGCGCATCCACCATGGATCGGCTGATGAATAAGCGGAATCTGATCAGCTTCATTATATACACCGTGATTTTGTGCGGCTGTTTGGCGCTGATGAACGATTTCGGCACGGCGCTGATCTTCTTCTTTGCCTTTTTGATGATCGCGTTTATGCGCTCCGGCAGCGTTGGAACCATCGCCCTGGCGGTGACGGGACTGGGCTTTGCCAGTGTCATCGGCATTAAAATGGCGCCCCATGCCTTGAAGCGCTTCGCCAGCTGGCGGCACATTTGGGACGATCCCCTGGGGGCCGGTTATCAGCAGACCCGGGCGCTGATGTGCATTTCCTCCGGCGGACTGTTCGGTCTTGGTATCGGACAGGGCTGGATGAAAAATATGTTTGCCGCTGATTCCGACGTGGTATTTGCTACCTTGTCGGAGGAATGGGGCATTTTGATGCCGGTGCTGCTCATCGGCGCGCTGGTGGTGCTGGCGCTGTTTGCGCTGCGGTGCACCACCGTCAGTCGCAGCAGCTTCTATTCCATCGGTGCCTGCACCGCTGCTAGCATCATGCTGGTGCAGACCATGTTCAACGTGCTGGGCACGGTGGACGTGCTGCCCCTCACCGGCGTGACCTTCCCCTTTGTATCCAACGGCGGCTCCAGTATGATGTGCGCCTGGGGACTGCTGGCCTTTATCAAGGCGGCGGATACCCGGCAGAATGCCAGCTTCGCCGTGCGGCTGGGCGTGTTCGGGAGGGATGAGGATGAATAGGATCGCATTACGGGCCATCGCCGTTTGGGTGTTGGTGGCGCTGCTGCTGGGCGGCGTTGTATTCTTCCTGGTGGAATACTTCATTAAGGGTGATCAATGGGTCATCACCCAGGGCAGTCCTCATGTTTACAATGAGATCAATATCGGCACTGGCACGGTGGTGGACCGGGACGGCAATCTGCTGATGCAGCAGAAGGAGGAGCTGAGCTACACCACCGACAAGGCGCTGCGCATGGCGACCGTTCATTGGATCGGCGACCGGGTGGGCAACATCCACGCCCCGGCGGTGCCCCATTACGCCGCTGAGCTGATCAAATACAACCCGGTCACCGGCATTTACGTCTACACCGAGGATGCCAAGGCGACCTTGACTCTCTCCGGTGAGCTGCAAAAGATCGCCCTGGAGGCCATGGGGGACTATAAGGGCACCGTGGCGGTGTACAATTACAAAACCGGCGAGATCCTCTGCGCGGTGACTACGCCCAACTATGACCCGGAGGACGTTCCCGACATTGAGGGGGATACCACCGGCGCTTATACCGGCGTGTATATGAATCGGTTTACCCAGTCGGTGTACATTCCCGGCTCGATCTTCAAGACGGTGACGGTGGCTGCGGCTCTGGAGGAGATCCCGGATATCCGGGATCAGACCTTCACCTGCACCGGCGTCCGGGAGTACGGCATCGACAAGGTCACCTGCGAGGGTGCTCATGGAAAGCTGAGCTTTGAGGAGGCGCTGACCCAGTCCTGCAATTGCGCCTTTGCCCAAATCGCCGATCAGCTGGGCGGGGAAGCCTTGCAGAAATATGTGGACAAATACCAAATCACCGAATCCGTTTCCTTCGATGGCATCACCACTGCCAAGGGCAACGTTTCCCTGGAGGATGCGGCGCCGGTGCAGGTGGCGTGGAGCGCCATCGGTCAGCACAAGGATCAGATCAATCCCTGCGGTTTTCTGACCTATATGGGCGCCATCGCCAACGGCGGACAAGCTGTGCAGCCCCATGTGGTGGGAAGCATTTCCTGCAGCGGCAAGCAGACCTATTTGGCACAGCCGGTGCTGGGCGAGCGGATCATGCCGGAGGAAGTGGCGACACAGCTTCAGCAAATGATGCGCAAAAACGTGGTGGACAAGTACGGCGCCGATAATTTCCCCGGTCTGACGGTGTGTGCCAAGTCCGGTACCGGTCAGGTGGGCGGCGATCAGAAGTCCAACGCCATGTTCGCCGGCTTTGTCATGGATGAGCAGTACCCCCTGGCGTTCATCGCATCCGTTGAGAATGCGGGCTATGGCAGGTCGGTGTGCGTGCCCATCCTGCAGCCCATTTTGGCTGCGTGCAAGACCATGCTGGATAGCCAGTCATAATTTCACACCCCTTGCCATAATTTTTGGCAGGGGGTGTTTTTATGTGCCGAAGGAATCAGCTTGTGGGGGTGGGGATCCTTGCTTTCGGTCTTGGGATGCTGACATGCTGTTGGCTGGAATCGGAAATCGTGCGCAACTGCTGCGGTATTGCCCTGGCAGCCATCGGGTTGCTGGTGACCCAGAAAAAATAGTGGCATAAACTTGTCCCCGTGGGCATAGGATGTAATAGCAAGTGGGATAAGGAGTGGTTTTCATGGAGCTGCAATTTGACAAAAAAGAGTACCCCTGCCTGCGGACGGCACTGAGTCAAGTCCAGTATCAGGAGCAGACCCAGGAGGTGCGCCTGCCGGATGGCTGGCCGGACATACAGAGCGTGTTGGGCGCATGGGGACAATGCGTGATGCGTGGAAAACAATGGAATGGGGATACCGCAACGGTAACCGGCGGCATCATGGGGTGGATCCTTTATGCCCCGGCGGACGGCTCGGCGCCCAGAAGTCTGGAGGTTTGGATCCCGGCGCAGATGAAGTGGGACATTCCCACAGGTGGTCGGGATGGATATTTGCGATGTGCATGGCTGCTGCGGAGCATCGATGCACGGATGCTTTCCGCCAGAAAGCTGATGGTACGGGCGACCCCCGGTGTCCAAATGGAGGCGATGGAAGCTGATTTGGCGACGGTTTATATCCCTGCGAATCTGCCGGAGGGGGTGGAGCTTCTGCAAAACAGCTATCCCATGACCGTGCCTGCGGAGGTAGGGGAGAAGGCGTTCACCATGGACGAGGAGCTGCAAGCCCCAGCCGACATGGACCGCCTCCTTCGCTGCCAGGTCACGCCAACAGTCCGGGAAAAGCAGGTGCTGGGCAATAAAGCGGTGCTCCGTGGGGATGCACGGCTGCATGTGCTGTACCAGGATGCCGACGGACAGCTTCATACCTGGGATCCCAGCTGCGATTTTTCCCAGTATTCCGAGCTGGACCGGGATTATGACAAGGAGGCGGCGCTGACAGCCTCCATGGCGGTGTCCGGGCTGGAAACCGCTTTGACGGAGGGGCGAATGGCGCTCAAGTGCGGACTGATCGCCCAGTATACGGTGTGGGATCAGATCATTCCTGAGATCGTTGAGGATGCCTACAGTCCCCGGCAGGAGGTCGTCCCTCAAATGGCAGGCCTGCAGCTGCCTGCGTTGCTGGATCGCACCCAGGAGAATGTGGTCGTGGAGGGTGCGGTGAATCTGCAGCCGGGGCGGATCGTGGATGTAAGCACCTGCCAGGAGTTTCCGGTGCTGCGGAAGGCTGGAGACCTGGCGGAGATGGAGCTGAATGAGGCGTACCATGTGCTTTATGAGGACGGGGAAGGTCAGCTGCGCAGCACACAGCTTCGTGGCAGCGGTGTTTGGGAATTGCCCGTGAGCGCCACCGCAGGGATCTCCGGAGAAATGCTCCAAATGGACGATCCGATGGTCAGTCAAAACGGCGATCAGCTGTGCATCCGCCGGGAGGTAGCCTGCGAAATGTCTGCGGCATCCCGGGAGGAGATCCCCATGGTCACCGGCCTGGAGCTGGGGCAGCAGAAGGCTGTGGATCCCCAACGTCCTTCGCTGATCCTGCGCAGAGCCCAGGGTGACAGCCTGTGGGAACTGGCAAAGAACTGCGGTTCCACCGTCAGCGCAATCCGTCAGGCTAACGGCTTGGAATCCGAAGCCCCGGCAGGACAGATGCTTCTGATCCCGGTATCATAAAAATATCCCCATTTGTCCCAGGACAAATGGGGAATTTTTCTGCGCGGAAAAAAGACTTGTCACCGATGGACTGCGGTGGTATAATAAAGAAAAATACCACAACAGAGGTGCAAATTATGACAAAAATCGATATTTATTCCGGCTTTTTGGGCGCCGGTAAAACCACGCTGATCAAGAAAATGATCAGTGAGGCTTATTGCGGTCAGAAGATCGTGCTGATCGAGAACGAATTTGGCGAGATCGGCATTGACGGCGGCTTCCTGCAGGATGCAGGCATCAACATCACCGAGATGAATTCCGGTTGTATTTGCTGCAGCCTGGTGGGCGACTTCGGCAAGGCTTTGGAGGAGGTCATTTCTCAGTACCATCCGGATCGTGTGATCATCGAGCCCTCCGGCGTGGGCAAGCTGTCCGACGTGATCGCCGCTGTGGAGAAGGTCACCTGCGACGATGTGGTGCTGGGCTATACCGTGGCGGTGGCCGATGCCGGCAAGGTGAAGATCTACACCAAGAATTTCGGTGAGTTCTATAACAATCAGATCGAAACCGCAACCACCATCATCCTCTCCCGTACCGATGCCATTCCCCAGGCGAAGCTGGATACCGCTGTGGCACTGCTCCGGGAGCATAACGACCATGCGGCGCTGGTCACCACCCCCTGGGATCAGCTCACCGGCGCACAGCTGCTGGAGGCCATGGAGGGCAACGCCGGCGTTGCCAAGGATCTGGAGGAGCTGGAGCACCATCACCATCATCACCATGAGGATGGTCACTGCTGCTGCGGACATCATCACGAGGAGCACCACCATCATCACCACGATGAGGATCACTGCTGCTGCGGTCACCACCACGAGGAGCACCACCATCATCACCACGATGAGGATCACTGCTGCTGCGGTCATCATCACGAGGAGCATCACCATCATCACCATGAGGATCACTGCTGCTGCGGCCACGACCATGATCATCACCATCACCACCACGCCGACGAGGTCTTCACCTCCTGGGGCGTAGAAACCGCTAAAAAGTTTACCAAGGCGGACATCGAGATCGCTCTGCGTCAGCTGGATTCCGGCGTGTTCGGTACTGTGCTCCGTGCCAAAGGCATCGTTGCCTGCGCCGACGGTGGCTGGATCCACTTCGATTTCGTCCCCGGCGAGGGGGACATCCGCATGGGCGGCGCAGCCGTCATCGGCAAGCTGTGCGTCATTGGTGCGCAGCTGAATGAACCCGCTGTTGCGGCGCTGTTTGGGGTGTAAGTATGCAGCAGATTCCCGTATATGTGTTCACCGGATTTCTGGATTCCGGTAAGACGAAATTCATCCAGGAAACCCTGGAGGATCCTCGCTTCAACGCCGGCGAGCGGACGCTGCTGCTGGTGTTTGAAGAGGGCGAGGAGGAGTATGATTTCTCCCAGTATCCCTATCAGAACGTGTTTTTGGAGGTGCTGGATCAGCAGAGCGTTACCACCAAGGAGCTGCAGGCTTTGGCTAAGAAGCACAAGGCGCAGCGGGTGGTCGCGGAGCTGAACGGCATGCAGCTTGTGGGCGACTTGTACACCCGATTCCCGGAGGATTGGGCGGTTGCCCAGGAGGTCATGTTTGCCGATTCCACCACCTTCATGACCTATAACGCCAATATGCGCAACCTGATCATGGACAAGCTGGTGGGTGCTCAGATGGTGGTATTCAACCGTCTGGAGCCCGGTGAGGATACCATGCCTCTGCATAAGCTGGCTCGTGCAGCCAGCCGTCGCATCGATATTCTTTACGACTATACCGACGGCTCTACCGCCTTTGACGATGTGATCGACCCGCTGCCCTTTGATATCAATGCTCCGGTGATTGAAGTCAAGGACGAGGATTACGCCCTTTGGTATCGGGATGTCACCGAGGAGTCCGCCAAGTATGACGGAAAGATCGTTGCGTTCAAAGGTCAGGTTGCCATGCTCCGCCGGGAGAAGAACGGTATGTTTGCACCTGGTCGCTTCGTAATGACCTGCTGCGTGGATGATATTCAGTTCTGCGGCATTCCCTGCCGGTATGAGGGGAGCAAGAATTTGAAATCCCGGGATTGGGTGCAGGTTCAGGCAAAGATCACGGCGGAAAAGCATCCGCTGTACAAGGGCGATTTGGGTCCGGTGCTGACAGCTGTTTCCGTCGCACCTGCAGAGCCTGCTGATCCGGATGTGGCAACCTTCTGATAAAACAAAAACAGTCGCCGAAAGGCGACTGTTTTGTTTGTGTAGAAGAGAGTTAAATTACTTAATCTCAGCCTCAGCGCCAGCTTCCTTCAGCTTAGCGACCAGAGCCTCAGCATCTTCCTTGGAGATAGCTTCCTTCAGGGTCTTGGGGCAGTTGTCGACCAGGTCCTTAGCGACCTTCAGACCCAGGCCGGTAGCCTCACGGACAACCTTGATGACGCCCAGCTTGGAAGCGCCAGCAGCCTTCAGAATGACGTCGAACTCGGTCTTCTCCTCGACCTCAACAGCAGCAGCAGCGGGAGCAGCAACAGCGGCAGCGGCAGCGGAAACGCCGAAAACTTCCTCCAGCTCGTGGACCAGCTCGGACAGCTCCAGAACGGTCAGAGTCTTAACTTCCTCAACGAGAGCAGTGATCTTTTCACTAGCCATGGTAATAATCCTCCTAAATAAATAGATAATTTAATGTGTTTGGTTGATTTACGAATGAATTAGGCTTCCGCAGCTTCTGCAGCGGGAGCGCCGCCTTCCTTCTGGATACGAACCTGATCCAGGACGAAAGCCAGGCTGGAAATGGGGGCCAGGAAGGTACCCAGGACGGAAGCCACCAGGGCGTTCTTGCTGGGCAGCTCGCCGAAGCCGTTCAGCTGATCGGCGGACAGAACACTGCCTTCGACAACGCCACCCTTGATGGTCAGAGTCTTCAGCTTGTTCTTCTTGGCAAACTCGCAGACGATACGAGCGGGAGCGATGGGATCGCCGGTGGTGCTGGCCATAGCAGTAGTGCCGTTGAGAACCTCATCGAAATCGTAGCCAATGTTCTTGGTAGCGAAGCGAGTCAGGGTGTTCTTAACAACGGTGTACTCTACGTCTGCATCACGGAAAGCCTTACGCAGCTCGGTATCCTGAGCGACGGTGATACCCTTGTAGTCGACGAAAACCACGGAAGTAGCTTCCTTGATCTTGCCGGTCAGGGCTTCAACAACTGCCTTCTTGCTCTCCAGAGCCTTTGCATTGGGCATGAGTTTCACCTCCGAAATAAAAAATGTCCTTCTGCCAACAGACAGAAAGACACGCAGAAATAGTGATATTCAGCGCACCTCGGCAGGATTTACGGCCTTACGCCACCTGCTGTCTCTGGCAACTCATGTATTCTAGCACAGATAATTGGAATTGTCAAGTGATATTTTTATATTCGTGTTCTATTCCACAAAACAACCACTATATTTATCAATTCATACAATTGTTTTATTTAGAGCTGTGTGCTATAATGATTTTGAAAGGAGGCTATTAGTTGATCATATTGTTTACTTCTCTGGCTCGTTTGATTTTGCTCGATTTTGGAATTCGGATTGTGTGAAAGGAGATTATGCTATGTTTAATAAAGTGGTGAGTGTTTTTTGACGGTGGTATTACTTATGGGGATGTCCGCATCCGTGATGGCTGCGGATACCTTAAGTAATAGCGACGAAGCAGTTATGCTAATTGATGGATATGCGTACGCAATCACAGTCGAGTCGGATGATTGGTGTGATTATACCGTGCAGGAAAAGGTTGATATGTTAAGGATTCCAGAAGAAGTATTAAATGAAATGACCGATGAGGAATTGGTTCAAGCGATAGCTTCTTATCCGTATTTGGTAGACATTTACCTGTACGGTGATTCTGTTGAAGATGGTATTGCGGTAGCTCGAGGTTATTTCAGTGCACTTGATGAGTTGTTATCTAGACAGACTGCTGCGGTGGCATTCATTGATTATGGCATCGATCTTGCAAATGGGTATTACACAACATACTCTGCAGTGAGATGCAATAATTCGAGAGGATTATTCGTAGCAAATGCTTTGCTTGATCTCATGTTGACTCTTAATGATGATATAGAAGTTCAGACAGTGCTTGATGGTTCATTAGATGGCAGTCAATGTGCGATTACTACACGTAGTAGTGGTACAGCAACTGCAATTACTAGAGTTGAAACTCATACAGCGGCACAACATGCTGCGGCAGATCAACAAATGGTTGATACCTATTATGTCACCTTGGTATCGCCTGGAACCTGTATATACAATTGCCATTCATATGCATGGTATGATCAATCAACATCCAATCCATATTGGATTGATGATCCTACACCATATATGTATAATAGTGTTTACACGCGTGTGTATTCTGGCGGGTTAGGAATGCCATCGCATACAGCGAATATCAGATCGGTAGATATCATATTTTATGGAGACTACACCGACAGTAACACGAGTCTTACTTGGCATTCTGCAATACTCCTTTCCAATACTAATACAGGAGAGCCAATTGCAAATCAGATGTGTATATCGAAATGGGGCGAATTTGGCGTTTTTGAGCATAAAATGAGTAATGTTCCCTATGAGTATGATAGGACGCATATTTCTGCATGGAGGGCAGGGTAATGAAAAACAGATATCTAATGGTTATCTTGCTTGTTGTTTTAGTTTCCGTATTAATTGCAGGATGCAGTTCAGGGGAAGGGGCAACCGATCCGGTAGCTGGTTCGGTGACGCCTACATGCTCGCACACAGAGCCGACTGTCACAGAATCCCAACTGACAGATGAGGAATTGGTGGAAAAGGTGATTCTGAGTAGGGGGTTGCACGCTTGGGGGCTTATGAGTTCTCCATTTCCGGAATCGGCAGAAGGCGTGGCTGCGCTGATGAAGAACTGCGAGGAATTTTCTATACTGCTTAGCAGAGAATCCGGACTTCAGAGCCTGAAAACATATGGTCCAGTGTATGTGGAAAAGTATAGAAATGACGAACAGTCGAAAATTCGATTGAATGCGATATTTATGGAAATGCTGTTGCAATATATGTTCCCTGGCCAGGAAACTGAAATTCCCATTACATAAAAATATAAGCAAAACCCCCGAAAGCTATGGAGTGACCCCAAAAAGTTAGACAAATATTTCTAACTCAAATTGTTTAAGCTGCCGAAAGGGCTTGCTGTCTGTGTAATGCAGGTGGCAAGCCCTTTAGTCTTGCCTTAATTCGCCTGTTGTTGTAGTAATCGATGTATT
>JAZNRS010000025.1:0-13731 GCA_045590815.1 Faecousia sp. | reverse complement strand
ACCGGTAACAGCGTAGACCGTTTGCCTGTCTGCATGCTCCGCCGTGGTCTGGATAGCGTAGCGGACACTGTCCTTTACACTCTGGCCCACCTCCAGAATGCAATCCATGCCCCAGTGCTGTGCCAGCCAGTTGAAGCCTGCCAGCTCCGATGCTGGGATCTCAATCTCCGGAAGTAGCCGTCCGCTTTGGTGTTTGCCACGAAGACGGATCCACGTGGTAGTCTCCACACCGTCATCCAGCGTGATCTCGCTGACGATCCATGGAGTGAAGTTGCACAGCTTACGTTCGTAAGGTCCATTTCTGCTGTTCCTGGTTTCCAGCAGGCAGCCATCTACGACTTTGTAAGCCGGTGCGTAAATCGGTTCCATATAAGAACCCCCTTTCTAAAATATGAAGCGCAGATGTACCGCCCCGCCTCGGCACATCCGCGCTTCTACTTTTTATATATGGGGATTTTCAGAAAAATCTACAAATAGCAGGATGATGTGAAATCAAAGAACAGGATACAGGGTTTCGACAGCTTTCTCTTTCGGAAGATGCTATGTTAATGGTGTCGATTGCTTGGAGAATTTGTTTGATATTCTTATCATGCTGCGGAGGAGGTGCTTGCGATGCAAAGCGAAATCGGAGACGGTAAGAAACACATGCGTCACTTTGCGGTGGATTTCACAAAGGAACATACCTATATTGGAGGGAAGCCTTTCCCGAAAGGATCTTTTGCGGTTGCCATATTGAATTATGGAAAAGAGATCACCACCCGGCTTGTGAAAGCAGGCGGTCCCTGCCTGAGAGCAATGGCCGCTATCGAAACACAGCGCTTCACACTGGACGAGTTTGAACCCACAGCACAGCTTGCCTTTGATGTGCATCGAGAATTATCTGCCTTGGAACCCTTTTGCCATCTGGACATTCTGGAAGAAAAGCAATTGCTGCAGGAACTATTCTCGGCAAAAACAAAACAGGCATTGGCAGATTATTATGCCCTGGCATTGAAATACTCCGGTTATGATCGCATAGAACTTCATTTGTCCACGGAAGAATTAATGATAGAACGTACCGGAATGCTCATAGAGGAACAATTACAAGAGCTGATGCGTTCGTACAGCTATTTCTGTGTGGATGTTGCAAACTTTGCAAATGTGATGCTGAACTTCGAGTGCATGAAGCTGAGGGAGTTGGAGAAACGGGATGAATCCAGCTTTGCAAATGCCTGGAACGAGTTTTACTCCGATCAGGAGCTACGGTTAGCTTTGTACTTGTGCCAGCCTACTGATCGCATGGACGGTTTCAGCGAGGAAGCTGTGGCTGGTACGAAAATGGTTGTACTTCAGGATGATGCCAAAGAACAGAGGTACATATTTGCACAACGATATAGTTTCAATCGCATCATGAATTTCCTTGTAATGGATTTCTTTATGGGACTGCAGGCAGGTCATGCTCCAAAGCAGTGTGAGATTCGCAAGAAGTATTTTCTCACAACAGACGGCCGGCACCAGCGTTACTGCACCGGCTATGCACCCAACGATCCCAAGCACCGAACTTGTCAGTCGGTGGCTGCCCGGATGGGAAGAAAAGAACGGGAGAAGGCGGCAGATCATCCGGTCAAGGCAGTATGTGAAAATCGCTGCAATACGATTGACCATCATCTGCGGAGCGGGAAGATCGATAAAGAATTTGCCGCTGCCGCCAAATGGATTGCCCGTAACAGGAAAAACCGTGCAATCAGTGATAATCAATACTTCCTTGAGCGGTACAATGAGGAAATGACCCAGGAGGCAATCTATACCGAGACTGAACAAGTTCTGGGCAGACCTCCCCTCCCAAAAAAGGAAAGCCATGAATGATCTGATCTATCAGCCCAATCCCACCGATCGGGATCTTTGGGAACACCGGATGTTCCGCATTGTTAATCCACCGCCCAAGTTTGATAACTGGCAGGATTACTTCGTCCGACATAAACAGGGTAACGAGGACTTCTTTGCGGTATTTTTGCATTACTACGAGCCGGAACTGAACAAAATCGTCAAACGCTTTGGAAGTCGCTATGGCATGATAGATCATTTTGCGGATCTGAAGATGGTATACACCGAAGCCATGCTGACGCTGTTGCAAGACTATGATCCCAGTTGCGGTGTTGACTTTCTTCTTTCTGTCAGGCGCAAACTGCGAGACGCCCTTCATGCCTATACCATGACCAATCTGAAAGGCTTCTCCGAAACTTCTCCCGAGCGGTATCGCCAATTGCGCAAGGCTGCCTATATTTACAAAAATAGCGTCCCCGGTGAAGAGGTCAGTGCCATCTGCGATGCGTTGGGTGTAAAACCGAAAACGGCACAGAGGCTCATTCGAGAAATCGAGGCACTGGATACCTTCCAATGGAACGGCGGCACATTGGAAACGGAAAGCGGAGCAATGGAAACCCTGCCCGGTATCGATATCCTTGGCTATACTCGCCCACAATCACCGGAGCAAGTGTTCCTTCGTAATGAGCGGCAGAGGATCATTACGGCCGCATTCGAGGAACTGGACGAAAAGAAACAGGACATCATTGGCATGTCCCTGGGGTTCTGCCACAACTGTTTTGGCCCCATGTACCCGAAAACCAATGACGAGATCGCTGACATCTACCAATTCACCTCAGAGAACGGTGTCCACCGTTGCTATAAAGGCGCCCTGAAGAAGATGAAGGATATACTGACAGACAAAAACTTTTTCGCTGATAGAGATTGAATTTGGCTAATATAGCCACTTGAATTTTCTGTTTCTGCAAGGTAATATCACACAAATCTTTTGGGAGTGTGATGAAATGAATTCCTACTTTAAAGCATTGGAGCGGTACGTTAACGACCATAAAGACAGATTCGAACATGCAACTACCAATACGGTACTGGACGCATTGTTTGGTGTCTACAGCGAGTGCAATTGTATGGACACAGATGAAATTAAGACCGCATTTGCAGTGCTTTATGAAAGAATGCATGGAATGCCGCTGGCTGAAATAGACAGGATCATCGATGTGGTTTGTACTTTGTGCTATGCACACCAACGCTCCGGGTTTATAGCCAGTGTCATAATTGGCATCCGATTAAAAGACGAACTAACAGAAGGAGGGGGACACGCATGAAAGCGGTTATCTATGCACGCTATTCTTCTGACAGCCAACGTGAAGAATCTATCGAAGGTCAGATTCGTGAATGTACAGAATACGCAGAACACAATGGAATTACGGTTCTTGCACACTACATTGACAGGGCACTTTCTGCACGGACGGCAGATCGCCCGGAATTTCAACGGATGATTACTGACAGCGAGACACAGATTTTTGATTTGGTGCTGGTGTGGAAACTTGACCGTTTCTCCAGAGACCGATATGACAGTGCTCATTATAAACGGATTCTCAAAAAGAATGGTGTTCGAGTTATTTCAGTCAAAGAGAACATATCGGATGGCCCGGAAGGCATTATTCTGGAGTCCATGCTGGAGGGCTATGCGGAATACTATTCAGCGGAGTTATCCCAGAAAATACAGAGAGGACAGCACGAGAACGCCATGAAGTGCAAAAGCAATGGCGGGAATATTCCGTTTGGATTGATGGTAGGAGAGGACAGCTCGCTGGTTTTCAATCCGGTTACCGCCCCTGTGGTTCGGGAAATCTTTGAACATTATGATCGTGGCGATACCATGAGTGAAATCAGAGATTGGCTGAATAAGGAGGGGATTAAAACGAAGAAAGGAAAAGCCTTCACGGTGGGAGGCGTCAGTGTTATTCTGAAAAACAGGAAATATATCGGAGAATACAAATACGGCGATATTATCATTCCGGGCGGTATTCCGGCAATCATAGACCAGGATTTGTTTGACCGTATCCAGAGAAAATTGGAAACCAATAAAAAAGCACCTGCCAGAGCCAAGGCAGAGGAAGAGTATTTGCTCACGACAAAACTGTTTTGCGGCAAATGCGGCCGTCTGATGGCAGGGGAGAGTGGAACCAACAGCAAAAAGATTACCTATCATTACTACAAATGCAGCGGAGCCAAACGAAAGCTTGGTTGCGACAAGAAGGCACTGAAAAAGTGTTGGATTGAGAAGCTTGCTGTGCGGCTTACGGTGCAGCGAGTTCTGCACGACGAAGAGATCGACCGCATCGCAGATGCATTGGTTGAATTGCAGTCCAAAGAAAACACAATCCTCCCGGCACTGAAAAGTCAATTACGGGAATGTGAAAATGGTATTGACAATATGCTCAATGCCATTCAGATGGGTATCATTACCGCATCCACTAAGGAACGGCTGGAGGAGTTGGAAGCTCAGAGGAAGGACTTGGTGAACAGCATTGCTCAAATTGAATTAGAGCGCCCAATCTATACCAAGGACAGCATTGTGCAGTGGATCAACCAATTCAAGGGCGGTGATATGGATGATATGGAATACCAAAAACAGATTATTGATATCTTTTTGAACGCCCTGTATGTCTATGACGATAAATTGGTGTTTGTTTACAATTTCAAAGGCGGCACCCAGACGGTTTCCCTGGCGGAGGTCGAAGCTGCCCTCTGTTCGGATATAACGAGCCTAGCTCCACCACGAAAAAAGTCACTTTTGTCTACCGACAAAGGTGACTTTTTTCAATGATATCCGTTCCTTGCGGAACGGGTGATATATCTTCGATATGATATCGCTCTGCGAGCGATGATATATGCCTGCGGCATGTGAAGGAACGGATATTATATCATGCTTGCGAAGCAAGTATATCATACGGCAACGCCGTATATCATATCGCGCCAGCGATATATCATTGAAAAGTACTGTAATCTGTGGTATACTTAGTTCAACAACTTGAATTTATGGAGGTGTTCTACATGTTCGGCATTACTGTTGATGATGTCATTAAGGTTTTTGATCAACTGAAAGACAGATACGATTTAATCTTGACCACTACTTCTGCGCTGGATGAGGGTTTTACGATAGATTGCCCTATCATTGTAGGCAAAGCCCATGATCAGGTCATTGAATTGTACGAAGATGGCGGAGACTTTGTTTTGGATGTGATGGATGCAGAACAAACAAAGGGCACGCATTGGCACCCCAACGATGTAGAGGGCGCTACAGATGATATTGTAGAGTTCATGGAAGGTAAATCCGATTATAAAATGTCCCCCTTTAAACCAATATAGGATTTTTTGGCAAGCCACACTACTTTTAGTCGTTTTTACCCCTACTTATACACCGTTTAGTCGCTCTTTCGCAAAAAACAACACCCATCCAACGGATGGGTGTTGTTTTTTAGCCCGGGGAAGAGCCCTATTGCTGTGCGGACGCAGCCGTAAGGCTGTGGATGCAACGCAATCATACAGAATTCACGCGCCATCTGATCGGGTGGCGTTTTTGCTCTGTGTGGAAAATATGATATAGGACTCGAACCCATCTATGTCCGGGGGATTGCCACGCCAGTGTGCGCACTGGCTCGCAATGACACCGATTTTTATATGCTCAACCGCCCCTGCTTCCGCAAGGAAATAGGGGCGGTGTTTTTTATCCAAAATACGTTGTCATCTCGTCGTCGGACAGGGTGAAATATGTTTTGAGGTCTGCCTTCAAGATAGCGATGCGCTTGCCGTCCTTGACGAAGTCACGGATCTTCTGTATTTCTTTATCCCAACGGGTGACGGAATAGCCCCAGCGGTCACGGTCGGCGGGGATCTCGGAGCGGATCTGTTCGGTGAGCTGATCCAGTGTCTGCAGGAAATGTTCCTCGGAAAGCACCGTATCAAACAGCTCATCGCACCGCTTCAAAAACACCTCCCGTCCCTGGGGACTTTGCAGAAGCGCCTTGATCAAGACCGGATCGCCGCAGCGATTGTTCAGCAGCTTGGTAAATGCCGCCTCCTCCGGACGGTACATGGCCCAATCCAGGTCGAAGTAGACCCAATGCCATTTCTGATCTCCCTCAGAAGAGCGGAAGCGCCGGATATTATCCAGGTCGATATCGCCCACGAAGGAACGGCAGATGTACCAGTCCATCAGGCTCAGAACATCGATCCGCTCCGCCACATAATCATAGTGCTCCTTTTGGGTCATGTCGTGGGTGGTCACATATTCCTGCAAGGCCTTAAAATCCTTGTTGCTGCCGGTTTGGGTATATGCACCGGTGAATTCCACCAGGTCCACAGACTCGGCGGAAACCCCGAGATGGCTGGCCACATAATCGTCGCTGACCCGTTCTCTCAAATAGTAGATGCCCCAGTAGCTGCCGCCCAGGTACAGCACCACCGGCTTGATGGCCTGGGTGTACAGGGCGGTGGTTCCGTCCACAAGACCGGTGCAGAATTCATCCCGGAGCATGGCTGCAAAGTAATCCTCGCTGCCGCCCTTGAGGAGCAGAGAGTCAAACTCGGCAAAATCCCGGTTGTCAAACAGCGGATATTTCAGCTTGCCGGCGCCGTATTCAGACCGGAACCGGAGCTGGAAATTTTGCTTATCCAGCTTGCGGCTGTCGTTTCCGTGAAGCCGGAAGCCAAAGGGGACAGAGAACTTTTCTTCGCCGTCTTCCAAAAGCGTGAGCATGGCTTCGTGCTCAAAATTGTCCTCGATGTGATTCAGCACGCCCTCCTCGCCGGTGAGGGATTCCTGGGGAATGGAAACGCACACCACGGGCAGCTCGTGCTCCACACCCACCGCATAGGTATAGGCGCTGAGGGAGCTGGTGCGGTTACCGCTGACGCAAAATGCGCGGATCGTGGTCACGCCGGTAATGGTCAGAGGCTTGGAATACACGGCAGAGGCGGTGGTAGGACGGCTGCCGTCGGTGGTGTAGTAGATGGTGCCATCTGCCTGCAGGGTCACCGTCACCGCCTCGGCATATACGCCGGAGGGGACATCCGCTGCCGGAGTGGACAGACCGGTGGATGTGCCGCCGGTATTCTCTTTGCCGGGAGTGGGGGAGGGGAAATAGGCGGGGAGCCTGCCGCTGCGCCCGTAGCTTTCGTTTTTGCCAAGGTCGCCGGGAACATCCAGGGCATCGATAAAGGCATCGCCCTTGGATATGTAAAGGGTTTCCCCATCGGCACTGATCTTGAAGGTGGCGTGATCCGCTCCGTGGGATCCGTCACCGGCGCAATATACAATATAATATTCGCCGCTTTCCAGCACCACATCCGGGAAAGTGTAGCGCCCAGGCTCGCTGCGCTTGTCGGAGAGGGTGTAGCCGGAAAGGGAGATGGGACCGTCGGAGATGTTCTGAACCTCCACCCAGTCGTGATATTCTCCCTTTGCGCAAGGGTACTTGGAATTGGAGGGTAGAACCTCGCTGATGATCAGCTCCGGCAAGACCCGATCCTCCAGCGCCGCCAAATAGCCGGCTTCCGTATCGGCGTAGCCGGGGGTGACATAGGCGCAGACCCCATCCCCGGAGAAAGACTCCCCGTGCTCCGTGGCACCGAAGGTCATGCTGTCATATTCCTGGGCTTCATAAAACAGATATACGGTTTCTCCCTTGGCAGAGAGCTTGAAGGGAGCATCCTCGCCCAGGGTGATCACCAAATACCCGCCGGCGGGGATGGTTTTACCGCTGAGAGAAAGCTGCCGGGGTTTGGCGGCGTCATCGGTCAGATAGAAGCCGTCCAGGGAAGCCGCCGCATCCCCCGGATTGTACAGCTCCACCCAATCCATATCATGCCCCATGGACAGCAGCTTGTTATCCGCCATCACCTCGGAGATCAGCAGCCCCTGGGGGATGACCGGGGGCGTTTCTGGTGCGGTGGTGGGTTGGGTTGTCGTTGGGACGGTTGTGTTGGTGGTGACGGTGGGCTCGGTTTCCACCGGCGCAGCGGTACAGCCGGTCAACAGCAATACTGCCAAAAGCAGCACAAAATAGCGTCGCATACAGTTACCCTCCTTGGTTTTGCTTGTATTATGCCATATCGCATACGCAAAAGCAAGAAAAAAGGAAGAAATTGGTCGAATCCTGCAAGTGTTTGGATCGTATATCGTCGTAAGCGCTGATCCTTTATGTGGGAATTTGTTGACTATCTCTGGGGAATGTGGTAAAATAATATAGAAAAAAGTCGCTGTTTTTTGGCGGCAAAGGAGGCATGGCGTATGCAGGAATTACTGAAAACCAACGCAGCGGACCGTAAAGATATGATCCGGGACCACCGGGAGGATATTTCGTCTGCTGAAGCGAAGATCAAGGCGCTGAAGTCCGAGTCCGAGGAGATCAAAAAAGCAGCCCGCAAGCTGTCCGAAGAAAACGAGGAGAAGCTGGAGCGGCGCAAGAATGTGGATAAAAAAATCGGCATGATCAAGGGTGCCGGTAATGCGCTGTTTGTTCTGGGCGGCTTGGCGGTGATCGCCGGAGCGGTTCTGATCCTTGCGGTGGGCGGCGTTTGGCCCATCATCGGCGGTATTGCGGCGGCGCTGGCAGGTATTGCCTGCGTTGTGTTCGGCTTCATGGTTCGCCCCAAGTGGAAGCAGCATGCCCAGGAGCAAGGCGAGGCGTACAAAGCCCTGGAGTCCTACGACAAGCTCCAAAAGGACTATAAGCAGCACCTGCAGACCATCCAAACGGACGTGGCGGAAAACGAAGATAAAATTGCCGAAGCAGAAGCTGCCATTGAGAAGATCCAGGACTTCGACAAGTATGAGCCCTATTATCGTTGGGTGGATGCCACTCAGTGCGGTCACATCGTGGTCATGGTCACCGGCAGCGCCAATTCCCTGGACGGAAAGCCCACGCCCCCCAAGCCCGGTAAGCGGCATAAAGACAGCATGGCCGTGGTAAACGGCGTGGAGATCTCCCTGGACAAGACCCCTTGCTGTAATGCAGTGCCCACCAATTTGGGCAAGCAAAGCGGTGCGTTTTGTGTCGTGCCCATTGAGAGCGGTGACTGTCAGGCGCTGCGGGTGCGGATCTCCTACCGCGCTGATGACAGCACCCTGGAGCGCACCGGCGATCCGGTCACTGTGACCAAGGACGAAAGCTCCACCTTCTTGTGGTACCATGTGTTTGCCGGCAAGAAGGGCAACCAGGTGTATACCCACAGCTACGAAGATTTTGAGGAATTCCGGGAAGCCATCGCCATGTCCAAAGAAGACGTGATGCGGATCATCTAAAGGAAAAATAAAGGATCATCCCCGGGGGATGATCCTTTTTCTGTCTTGCATTTTCCTGGGAAAAGTGGTACTATACAGTATCATGTAGACCCGGGAGGGCGAAAAATGAAGTATATTGTGATTTTGGGCGACGGCATGGCCGGTGAGCCCTTGGCGCAGCTGGGGAATAAGACCACCCTGGATGCGGCGAATACTCCCAATATGGATGCGCTGGCATCCATGGGCGTTATGGGACTGGCAAAAATGGTACCCGATGGCATGAAGCCCGGTTCGGATGTTGCCAATTTGGCGGTGCTGGGCTATGACCCTTTGAAGAATTACTCCGGACGTTCCCCTTTGGAAGCCCTGAGTGTGGGCGTTGCCATGGAGGACACGGATGTGGTGCTGCGGTGCAACATCGTCACCTTGTCCGAGGATGAGCCTTACGCCGAAAAGACCATCATCGACCACAGCTCCGGCGAAATTTCTTCTGCCGATGCGGATATTTTGATGGATGCCATCCGGGAAGCCTTCAACAATGAAGAATTCCAGTTTTATTCCGGCACCAGCTACCGGCACATCACCATTTGGAAGAACGGCAAGGTGCTGGATTTCGAGCCGCCCCACGACCATCTTGGGGAGAAGGCCGGTCCCAATCTGCCGGCGCATCCTGCCTTCCGGGCGATGATGGAGAAGAGCTTTGACGTGCTGAATAACCATCCTTTGAACCTGCAGCGAGCTGCGGAAGGGAAGAACAAGGCCAATTCTCTGTGGTTTTGGGGCGCAGGCACCAAGCCCAGTCTGAGCAATTTCTATGAGAAGACCGGCTTGATGGGCACCATGATCTCTGCGGTGGACCTGCTGAAGGGCATCGCTGTGGGTGCCGGGATGAAAGCCCCCGTTGTGGAAGGTGCCAACGGCTCCCTGCACACCAATTATGAAGGTAAGGTGCAGGCGGCGCTGAATGCGCTGCTGAAGGATGGGCAGGATTTTGTGTACATCCATGTGGAAGCCCCCGACGAAATGGGTCACCAGGGCAGCCTGGAGCACAAGGTGCAGGCTATCGAATATCTGGACAGCCGGGTGGTGGCGCCCATCAAGGCCGCCATGGATGCCAGCGGTGAAGATTACCGCCTGCTGATCCTGCCGGATCATCCCACGCCCATCCGGATCCGTACCCATACCTCCCAGCCGGTGCCCTATATTATTTACGACAGCCGTCACCAAAATCGGCGCATCGCCCGGTATACTGAGGCGGAAGCCGCTGCCGGTGGCTGCATCGACGAGGGGTACACCCTCATGGAGCGTTTCCTTGAAAAATAAGAAAAGTGCGGTGCTTCGGCACCGCACTTTATAATTATTCTGCGTCTTCAGTCTTGACTTCTTCCACCTTTTCCTCGTCGCCGTTGGCCCACTCGTCGGCCTTTTTGGCAGCGGTGGATGCGCTCTTGATGATGGACTTGCCCAGACCCTTAAAGGCGTTGCCCAGGTCGGAGCCGGTGGATTTCCAGGTATCTTTCAGGGACATAACGATTCCTCCTTACGGTTTCTATAAACAATATACTACTCAGCGAGCCCGGTGTCAACCTTTTTGGTGCAGACTCTTGACAGATATGTTACAATAATCTAAGGAAAAACCTGAGAGGATGAAATACTATGGCAAAAGATAAAAAGGTAGAGCAGATCACCGACATGGAGGTTGACTTTGCCCAGTGGTTTACCGATGTGTGCAAAAAGGCACAGCTCATCGACTATTCTTCCATTAAGGGCGTGTTTATCTACCGTCCTTATGGCTATGCCATTTGGGAAAATATTCAGCAGATCATGGACAAGGAATTCAAGAAGCAGGGCGTGGAGAACGTCTATATGCCTCTGCTGATCCCGGAATCTTTGCTGCAGAAGGAGAAGGATCACGTTGAGGGCTTCGCACCCGAGTGCGCATGGGTCACCATGGGCGGCGCGGACAAGCTGGAGGAGCGTTATGCCATCCGTCCCACCTCCGAGACCCTCTTCTGCGAGCATTGGGCCAATGTGCTCCAGTCCCATCGGGATCTGCCCATGAAGTATAACCAGTGGTGCAGCGTGCTGCGCTGGGAGAAGACCTCCCGTCCCTTCCTGCGCCACCGTGAATTCCTGTGGCAGGAGGGTCACACCATCCACGCCACCGCCCAGGAGGCCAAGGAATTCACCGAAACCATGCTCAATGTCTATGCTGACTTCTGCGAGAATGTGCTGGCAATGCCCGTGACCCGCGGTCAGAAGACCGAGAAGGAGAAATTCAACGGTGCGGAAGCCACCTACACCATCGAGTGCATGATGCACGACCGGAAGGCGCTCCAGGCCGGCACCTCTCACTACTTTGGCGACGGCTTCGCCAAGGCCTTTGAGATCGAATTCACTGATAAGAACAACCAGAAGACCAACCCCCATGAAACCTCCTGGGGCGTTTCCACCCGTCTGATCGGCGGTATCATCATGACCCACGGCGACAACAACGGTCTGGTGCTGCCTCCCAAGGTGGCCCCCATCCAGGTGGTCATCCTGCCTGTGGCACAGCATAAGCCCGGTGTGCTGGAGGCAGCCGCTGAGCTGAAGAGCCGTCTGGTGAATGCCGGCTTCCGTGTAAAGGTGGACGATTCCGATAACTCCATGGGCTGGAAGTGCGCCGAGTACGAGATGAAGGGTGTGCCCCTGCGTGTTGAGTGCGGTCCCCGGGACCTGGAGAACGGTCAGTGCGTGCTGGTTCGCCGGAATGACCGGGAGAAGATCGTCTGCAAGCTGGAGGATCTGGAAACGGCTGTTGCCGAGCAGCTGGAGGCTGTGCACCAGGGTATGTATGAGCGTGCCAAGAAGAACCTGGAGGAGCATATCTATGTGGCCCACTCTCTGGAGGAGGCCAAGGCGCTGCAGGATGCCAACGGCGGCTTTGTCAAGACCATGTGGTGCGGCGAGCTGGAGTGTGAGCTGAAGATGAAGGAAGTGGCAGGAATGTCCTCCCGCTGCATCCCCTTCGCCCAGGAGAAGCTGGGTGAAACCTGCGCCTGCTGCGGCAAGCCTGCCGACAAGATGATCTACTGGGGCGTTGCATACTAATCACTAATCAACAGGGCTGCCGTTAAGTTAGCTGTCATTGCGAACCAGTCCGCAGGCTGGTGTGGCAATCTCCTGAGATTTAGGGGATCCCCACGCCAGTGTGCGCACTGGCTCGGAATGACACCGCTTTTATGATATGCTTTAAAACAGAGTCGCATTGCGGCTCTGTTTTTTCTTGACAAATTCTGCGATTTCCTGCATAATAGATGCGTTTTGGAAAGAAGGTTAAACATGGACAAAATGCATCTTTTCCGGGGATTTACCGGTTTTGTGAAGAAAAATGTGGTCATGGTCATTGCGCTGCTGGCAGCGGCGGTGACTTGTTTTTATGTGCCGCCGGATGCCGCTTATTTGGATTATTTCGATTTTAAGACATTGACGTGCCTGTTCTGCGTGCTGGCGGTGGTCTGCGCACTGAAAAATATCAGCTTTTTCTATATGCTGGCGAAGAAGATCGTCCGGGTCTTCCGGAATGCACGGCTGAGCGTCCTGGCGCTGGTGTATATCACTTTTTTGGGCTCCATGCTCATCGCCAATGACATGGCGCTGCTGACCTTTCTGCCCTTGGGACTGTATGTGCTCAGCACCACCGGCAAGGGCAAATATATGGCATTTACCTTCATCATGCAGAATATCGCCGCCAATCTGGGCGGCATGCTGACCCCCTTCGGCAATCCGCAGAATCTGTATCTGTATACCAAATTTCAGATCCCGAATCTGGAGTTTATGGGCATCATGGCACCGCCGTTTTTGCTGTCGGTGCTGCTGATCACGGTATGCTGCATCATCTTTGTCAAGCCGGAGCCGCTGGAGCTGCGGGATGTGCCCATGTCGGTGCCGGTGGGGCGGACGGTGGTGTATCTGCTGCTGTTTGCCCTGGCAATTGCCATCGTGTTCCGGGGGATCCCTTACTGGATCGGACTGATCATCATCCCGGCGGTTCTGCTGTTTATGGATCGAAAAGCCCTGGCGATGGTGGATTATCCGCTGCTGTTTACTTTCGTGTTTTTCTTCGTATTTTCCGGAAATATGGCACGGATCGACGCAGTTCGCAACGTGTTTTCTTATCTTTTGGAGAAAAGTACGCTGCTGTTCAGTGTAGCCTCCTGCCAGGTGATCAGTAATGTACCCTCGGCGATCTTGCTGTCCCAATTCACGGAAAATTACCGGGATCTGCTGTTGGGTGTGAACATCGGCGGCGTGGGTACGTTGATCGCCTCCCTGGCAAGCCTCATCACTTTCCGGGAGTTCACCAAGAATAACAAGGGCAAAACCTTCTATTATGTTTTGCTGTTTTCGGCGTTCAATTTTGCGTTTTTGCTCATTTTGGCATTGTTTGTCATGCTTATCTAAAAAGGATCCGGGCAGTTTGATAACTGCCCGGATCTTCATTTTATGCTGCGAAGTGGAGCTTTGCGTAGTAGCCGTATACGGCAATAGCGGCAGCCATGGGCTGAATGTCCGCTGTGCCGGAGGCGACCTGACTGGTGCAGTAAACGCCCAGGCTGTAGTGGAGCACGCCGGTGGAGTAGACCGTGCCGTCGGTG
>JAZNRS010000024.1:0-16568 GCA_045590815.1 Faecousia sp. | reverse complement strand
GCGCTCCTCCAGGAACTTCTCAGCCAGGTTGCGGAATGCGATGTAGCTCAGGACATCCTCGTCAGTCTTGGCCAGATCGCCCAGCTTCTCGCGGGTGGGCTCAACGATGGGAGCCAGGGAGTCGGCATAACGGCCCTCAATGGGCTTCTCGTCGCCCAGGATCAGCTTCTGAACCTCGGGGTTGATGGGAGCGGGGGTACGGCCGTACTCGCCGCGGCAGTAAGCCTTGATCTCCTTGGAGACCTTCTTGTAGCGCTCACCCTGCAGGACGTTGGTAACAGCCTGGACGCCGACCATCTGAGAGGTGGGAGTAACCAGGGGAGGGAAGCCCAGGTCTTCACGGACGCGGGGAGTCTCCAGCAGAGCCTCGTCCAGACGGTCCAGAGCGTTCATCTGCTTCAGCTGGCTCAGCAGGTTGGACAGCATGCCGCCGGGGATCTGGTAGGTCAGGCACTGGGTATCGGTAGCCATGGACTTGGGCATCAGAGTGCCGTCGGCCACGAACTCGTCGCGGATGACCTTGAAGTAGTCGGCCATCTTCTTGGTCATCTTGTCGTCCAGATCAACCTGGTAGCCCAGCTGGCGCAGAGCATAAGCCAGGGTCTCGGTAGCGGGCTGGGAAGTACCGCCGGAGAAGGGGGAGATAGCGGTGTCGATGATGTCGACGCCGGCCTCAACAGCCTTCAGGTAGGTCATGAATGCCAGACCGGTGGTGGAGTGGGTGTGCAGGTCGATGGGCATATCCACGGCGTCCTTGATGGCGGAGACCATGTCATAAGCCTCCTGGGGGCCCATGATACCGGCCATGTCCTTGATGCAGATGGTGGAAGCGCCCATTTCCTTCAGCTCCTTGACCATCTGCACGTACTTCTTGTGGGTATGGACGGGAGAGGTGGTGTAGGAAATGGTGCCGGAAGCGATGGCGCCGGCCTTGTTGGTGGCCTCCATGGCGACCTTCATGTTCTTCACGTCGTTCAGGGCGTCGAAGATACGGATGACATCCATGCCGTTTTCCACAGCCTTGGTAACGAAGAGCTTGACAAAATCATCGGGATAGTGGGAGTAGCCCAGAACGTTCTGACCACGCAGCAGCATCTGCAGCTTGGTGTTGGGCAGCTTGGCGCGGATCTTGCGCAGACGCTCCCAGGGATCTTCGTGCAGGTAGCGCAGGCACACGTCGAAGGTGGCGCCGCCCCAGCACTCAGCGGCGTAGAAGCCTGCCTTGTCGATGGTCTCCAGCATGGGCTCGAACTTGTCGTAGGGCAGACGGGTCGCGATCAGGGACTGGTTGGCGTCCCGGAGAACGGTCTCCACAAACTGAACTTTTCTTGCCATTTTGTATGATACCACCGTGAATAATATTATAAGTAGGGGACTCCCCATCCCGGGAAAATCCCAATTTTCACCGAATACATAGTAACATATTATTATTTAATTGTAAATACCTTTTTCTGCGATAAATAATTGTTTATCATACTAGCGCCGCAGGCGCTCTTGGCTCTCCCTGTGGGAGAGCTGGCACCGCTGAAAAGCGGTGACTGAGAGGGTTTTCATCGTCCAACACCCTCTCCGCCCCAGTGTGCGCACTGGGGCACCTCTCCCAAAGGGAGAGGCAAGGGGCGTGTGCGTTAATCGCATAAACAATCATTTATGTGACAAAATCACGGAATTAGGGGTAGATTATGGGTATACTAAAGAAAAAAACAGAAGGGAGAAATGATTATGAACATCGATTCCAAGAGATTTCACGAACTGCTTGCCGGGGAAGAGCCGGTTTTGGTGGACTTCTGGGCACCCTGGTGCGGCTACTGCCGTCGCATCGGCCCGGCATACGACAAGATCGCCGACCAGTACGAGGGTCAGGTCGCCGTGGTGAAGCTGAACATCGACGAAGAGCCCCTCATCGCCCATCAGGAGCGCATCGAGGTCATTCCCACGCTGGTGCTGTACCAGGGCGGAAAGGCCATCGGCTCCATGGTCGCTCCCGAATCCAAGGCCGCCATCGAAGCTTTCCTTGCGGAAAAGCTGGGGATCTGACCATGAACGTTTACGATCTGATCATCGTCGGCGGCGGTCCCGGGGGCTACACCGCCGCCCTTTACGGTGCCCAGGCAGGGCTCCGGGTACTGGTTTTGGAGAAGCTATCCCCCGGCGGTCAGATGGCGCTGACGGATCATCTGGACAATTATCCGGGCTTTGAAGATGGCATCGACGGCTTCACTTTGGCAGAGAAAATGCAGGCGCAGGCGGAAAAATTTGGGGCAAAAACCGAACTTGCAGAGGTGCTTTCCCTGGAGCTTTCCGGCGAAATCAAGAAATTTGAAACATCCGAAGGCACATTCTACAGCCGCACCGCCATCATCGCCACCGGGGCGGATCCCCGTCCTTTGGGCTTACCCCAGGAAAAGGCACTCACCGGTCGGGGCGTCCACTACTGCGCCGCCTGTGACGGTCTGCGCTACCGGGGTAAGACGGTGGTGGTGGTCGGCGGCGGCAACTCCGCGGTGGAGGATGCGCTGACCCTTAGCCGTGTGGCGAAAAAGGTCATTTTGGTGCATCGCCGGGACACCCTCCGTGCCGCAAAGGTCTATCACGAAGCGCTGCTCCAGGCGGAAAATGTGGAATTTTTGTGGGACTCCCAGGTGACGGCACTTCATGTGGAGGGATCACTCAACGCCGTGACTGTCCGCAATCTGCAGACGAATGCTGAGCAATTCATCCCCTGCGACGGACTGTTCATCAGCATCGGACGCAAGCCTGCTTCCGCTTTGGCGCAGGGACAGTTGGATTTGGATGACGGCGGCTATATCGTCGCCGATGAAAGCACCCAAACCAGTCTTCCCGGGGTCTACGCCGTGGGAGATGTGCGCACCAAAGCGGTGCGTCAGGTGGTCACCGCCGTCGCCGACGGCGCCATCGCCGCACATTACGCACAAACCCACTTGGCACTGTAAATGATTGTTTAGCGTAAAGCTTCTCCCTGGGGAGAAGCTGGCAAAAATCTTTGATTTTTGACTGATGAGGGGTAAAACCTACGAAACTGCAAGCTGTTAGTATATACCCCTCATCCGCCCCAGTGTGCGCACTGGGGCACCTTCCCCCCAGGGGGAAGGTCTTGTAAACAATCATTTACACGTCGGATGTAAAAACGAGGAGGGTCACTGACCCTCCTCGTCGTCATGATTCTCTTCCTGTGCTTTCTCTTCCTCAGGTACCAGCCCCAGCCGCTTCTGCCGCCGGGACACGCCCTTGCGGTCGAACATCGCCACAATGGTAATATCGATCGCCAAAGTCGCCACCAGAATCAGCTCCAGCTCCACAATGACGCACTTGAAGCCGAACCAGACCATATCCGGTTCGTTCATCCGGGCAAATTTCGCGCACACGATGCTCATGGCGATTATCAGCACGACACCCAGTCCGCCGTACACCATGCCCGCCAGCCGCTGCATAAACTGCCACACCGCCACCTTGGACATGCCGTAGCGGAAGCGGTAGCCGACCTTGTAGTTGGCCTCCTTGGGAGGCGACAGGAAATAGAACAGTCCGAAGCCCAACAGCGCCAGGGGTCCCACCATCACCAGCGCACGCAGCACCAGATCCAGCTTGTCCGCCAGTCCGGTCAGATCCGGGAGGATCTCACTCAGGCCGGAACCGTCCAAAATCTTATCCAAAAAGTCCATAGGGACGCTCCTTACTTCTCATCCAGGAACTTGCTGATCTCCCGCATAAAGCTGCTGGCATCCTGGAAGCGGTGATAGTTCGTAGCAAAGCGGATGTATGCCACCTCATCCAGAGGCTTCAGCCGCTCCATGACCATCTCGCCGATGTGATCGGTGGTGATCTCCCGCTCAAGGGTGTTCTGGATGGTCTGCTCGATCTCGGTGGTGATGCGGTCCAGATCGCCAACGTCCACCTTCCGCTTGTCGAAGGCGCGGATCATGGAGTTGAGGATCTTATTTCTGTCGAAGCTCTGACGGGAGCCGTCCCGCTTGACCACGATGATGGGCAGGCTTTCGACGATTTCATAGGTGGTGAACCAGCGCTGGCAATTCAGGCACTCACGGCGGCGGCGGATGCTCTGACCGTCTTCAGAGTGGCGAGAGTCCACGACTTTGCTCTCCTGATCGCCGCAAAACGGGCATTTCATGGGAAATCAGCTCCCCTTTCTTGCATTATTATACCATTATAGCAGATTATCACTCCACTGTCCATACCTTTTTTCCTTGCTATTTCCCGGAAAATGGAGTAGAATATGGGTATATGGCTCCCCTTGAGGGGAGCTGTCAGCAAAGCTGACTGAGGGGTGTCCGTTTTTTTCACCCCTCCGCCCCTTCGGGGCACCTCCCCTCAAGGGGAGGCTAATGCCGTTACGAAAACTTGAGGTATCACTATGAAATCAAAAATTCTTTGGGGATCCTGGATCTATTTATTCGCCCAATGTGCGGTGCTGGGGTTTGTGCCTACGCCGCCGGTGGCGCTGAAGATTCTGTTTGGCATTTTTGCGGTGGTGTTTTTCCTGCCGCCCTTCCTGCTGATCCGTTGGGAAAGCAAAAAGGTCGCAAAACCAATCACCATCATCAGCGGCATCTCTCTGGTGCTGACTGTGGGACTCATCATCGCCAATTACGCCAGCTCTCTCATCACCGGCACAGCGGGTCGCACCTGGGGACAGGCGCTGCATATTGCGCTGGGCATTCTTTCGACGCCCATGTACTGCGGACAGATCTGGCTTTTGAGTCTCTTCGGCTGGGCGTTTTTGCTCCATTACGGCATTCAAACCCTCAGAAAATAATCGTAGGGACGCAAAACCTTCCCCCTAGGGGGAAGGTGGCACGGCGATAGCCGTGACGGATGAGGGGAAAATGTACATACGAACCCCTCATCCGCCCACTTCGTGGGCACCTTCTCCCCGGGGAGAAGGTTAAAAGGAGCGCTGCGAACGCAGCGCTCCTAAACTTTTTCGGCAAATAAGAATGAATCGCTCCAGCGGTTAAGCCGTTTTGCCTCCCTTATTGGTGTGCATCTGTCTTTCTTGTGGGCTTTACGTTGACCTCCGGGCGGATATCACCATCGATAGTGCCATGGGTGGCTTCAAAATCCTTGATATTTTCCCGGATCAAAACCAGAATATGGCTGTTTACACTGCGTCCTTCGTAGTCCGCCACAAAACCGATCTTCTTCAACATTTCTTCCTCGATGCGGATGGATACACTTTTGATTGCCATAAAAACACACTCCTTAGGTATATTGTGTGTTTATTTTATGTTCTTTGTGTGCTATAATCCGCATTATAGATATATTGTATATCTATAATTTTAAGGAGGAATCTCGTATGGAGAAAGAAATGCGCTGGCTGGACACAGTATATGCTTTGGCGAAAGAGGACGCTTGGTGTCAGGAATGCAGAAAACAGGTAGAAGCCGCAGAGCCGGCATTTATCCGACTAAAGAATAGGCTGGAACCATCGGAGCGGGAGGCGCTGGATCGCTATATCAGCGCTTGCGAGGAGTTGCGATTCAGCTTAGTACCCATTGCCTACGAAGTGGGACGAAAATTATAAGGGAGGGGCAAACCCCTCCCTTCAGACTGTCAAAAAAGTGGTGTCATTCCGAGCCAGTGCGCACACTGGCGTGGGAATCCCCTAGTTTTTTTGAACTATTTTGGTCAAAAAACCGGCCTATCACTCCTATTTAGGGGATTGCCACACCAGTGACATCGGTCACTGGTTCGCAATGACAGGTTTTTTATCACGCTCATAAGGGAGGGGCAAGCCCCTCCCTTATGTATTTGGATTATGCTTCCGCGGGCATGAAATATTCCTGCGCCAGATAGCAATAGACTGCGGTGGCTTTCGCCAGCGCCACCGAAGCATCATCGCCGTTGGCAATGGTATTTTTCAGATAAATACCAAAGCTGTAGGGCAGCACGCCGGTGGAATACTCCACATCATCATTGTCGATATAAGTCACGGCCACATACAGCGGCTGGTTGATCATGGACGCGGGCAGATAGCGGGTAAAGCAGAATAAACCATCACTGTTTTGGTTAATGAACACCCGCTCCTCGGCATTTTCCTTGGCGAACACGTCACCGCCCTGCAAGGTGCTGGGATACCAGTAATAGGCATCCAAAACGGCAATTTCAGGATTTGTGACGGTAAAGTAGTAGTTCAGCCCGATCTCACCCTCCAGAGAGGAGGTGGCGTACATGGTGTCGAAGCCGGATCTGGGGTAGAAGCTGCCCTGCTGACTGCTCGGCACCGGGGTGACGCCGGTGATCATGCTCGAATGGTACGCGGGAGCCAGCGCCTTCTGCTCCTCGGTCATGAAGCTGTTCATCAGCTCATCGGTATTGTAGTCGAAGAATTCCTGCGCCTGCGCGCCGTAGTTCATCAACGCGGCGGACAATGCCTTGGCATTGGAATCTCCCCGCAGGGCATTCTGGGCATAGAGTCTGCCGCTGTAGAATTTCATGTCGCTGTAGATGTAGGAGCCGTCATCCAGCTGGTAAACCACCTTGAAATACAGCATATCGCCTAATTTCTTGGCGGGGATACCCTGGGTAAAGACCACAAATTCGGATTCACCCCGATTGGCACCCCAATTGACATAGCTTGCCGTGTCCACGGTGCCATCAGGCTGAGGGGTATTGAATACCGCAAGACCCAGATGATCTGCGTCAACGTTCATGTCCGAAAGGGTGAAGTAAACGTTAATCTTCACTTCCCCCTCCAGGGAGAGCGTAGGATATTGCAGGCTGATGGACTGGTAAATTGTCCACTGGGTGCCATCGTAGAAGTTATTGCCGTCGGTGGGGATCTCCAAATCGACAGTCTGACTACCGTCGCCGGAATTGAAGACCACATAGGCAGAGTCATAGGGCAATTCCACGCTGTAGATGTCATTTTCCACAAGGGTCATGGTGTAACCGGGCCATGCGCCCACAGCAGAGTTTTGCTCCGCATCATAGGCGTAGGCGTAAACATTTTCCCAGCCGTCGGTGTTCTTGAAGTAGAGAAGGAGTCGGTTGTTGCCGCCGCAATTGGCGCAGTCACCGTTTTCATCGTAGGCATGGCCAATGGGTTCGACCCAGTCCTCGTCCAGTTGATAGTATTCACCGCAAACGCTGCACAGATACTCGGTATAGCCCCCCTCGGTGCAGGTGGGAGGCACCACGACGGTAGCGGACACATCCTCGGTGTGACCGGTAGCCGCGGTGTAAGTATCCCGGTTGCGGAAGCCGCAGGTGGTGCAGGTATACAGGGTATAGCCAACCTCTGCACAGGTGGGAGCAACGACTTCCCCATCGCCGTAGGTGTGCGTGCAATTGGAATAGATGATCTCGCCGTCTGCAATGTCGGTAAAGTCGTAAATGCCGATTTCCTCCAGACCGTTGACGAAAATACGCACCTGACACTCAGAGTCATATTCACCCTTGACCCACTTCAAGACATAGAGCTTATTCTCATCGTAATCGATGCTCCATGTGGCACTCTCGCCGGTTAAGGTGACGGTTTCCGTATTCTCACCGTCAATGTAAATTTCAACAGCGGCATCATTCCAGCCGTCGCCGTAGGAATCCTTCATTTCGATGGCAAGGCGGGGCGTATCGCCGCACACCGAGCAAACGCCGTCCACAAAGGTGTGGCCGGTGGGAGGGACAATTTCCAATGTATCCATAATGTCGTGGCACTTGCTGCACCGCACATAGGTGCCACCCTCCAGGGTGCAGCAGGCATCTACGGTTTCTTCATAGGAATCCGGATGGGTGCAATTGGTGTAAATAAACTGGTCATCCGCCAGCTCGGAGCAGTTGTCAATGGAATATACAGTTTCGCCGTTGATGAAAATGGTGAAGCTGCACTCTTCGGCATATTCACCCTTACCCCAGTAGAAGCTGAAGGCGGAGTCGGTGAATTCCATGCTCCAGGTATCCTCACTGCCGCTCTCCAGGTCAAGATTACTGTAGAAGTTGCCATCGATGAACATATGGAGCATATTCCCATTCCAGCCGTCGCCGTAGGAATCGGTCATGGTAATGGTGATGGTGTTGCTCTCAGTCGCCATTGCCGTGGCAGGCAGCATACACAGCAGCATCGCCACAGTCATCAGCAGACCCAGAATCCGCATTGCATTCTTTTTCATAAAATTACCTCCTTATTGGATTTAATACATACATTATATCGAAATGTACGCTAGATGTAAACATCTTTTTTACCCCGTGGTTCTCCACAAATGCTTGTTTACGCTTCTAATAGGGGATCTGCCAAAGGCCCCCTTGTGCAAAGGGGGCTGGCAAAAATCTCTGATTTTTGACTGGGGGATTGTGGTACTTTGACAACCCCTCCGGCCAAAATCGAAGATTTTGCCCACCTCCCCTTGCACAGGGGAGGCTCGCGCTTCGCGCTCCATTTACTCCGCGAAACAATTTAGCATAGGAGTAAGATTCTCCCTACAAAAAGGAGCGCTGCGAAGGGCGGAGCACCATAGTGAGAAACCGGTTTTGAACGACTCCTTTTCCTCAATACTGCGCAAAAAATTCCCGAAATGCGTCAGCATTCCGGGAATTTTGTTACTTGTCTTGAGAAAAAGTTGCCACTTCAAAACTGCGTAGCACCTGAAAAGAGCGGAGATCTGTGCCAGCCAAGGCAAAAAAGCGCAGAAATACTTGGTGTATTTCCAGCTTTTTTAACGCAGGATGGTGCTGATATACGCCTTTTCAGGCGGCTTCTCACTATGGCGCTCCGCCCAATGCAGCGCTCCAAATTTTTACTTTGCGAATTCCACAGCCTTGGTTTCCCGGATGACGTTGACCTTGATCTGACCGGGGTATTCCAGCTCAGCCTCGATCTTCTTGGCAATGTCACGGGCCAGCAGAATCATATTATCCTCGGTGACCACCTCGGGCTTGACCATGATGCGAACCTCACGGCCTGCCTGAATGGCAAATGCCTTGTCCACGCCGGGCCAGGAGCCGGTGAGCTCCTCCAGCTTCTGCAGACGGCGAATGTAGTTTTCCACATTCTCCCGCCGTGCGCCGGGACGGGCGGCGGACACCGCGTCGGCGGCCTGCACCAACACAGCAATGACGGTCTTGGGCTCCACATCACCATGGTGGGCTTCGATAGCATTGACCACCACGGGATTTTCCTTATACTTGCGAGCCAGGTCAGCACCCAACTGCACGTGGCTGCCCTCTACCTCATGGTCGATGGACTTGCCCAGATCATGCAGCAGGCCGGCGCGCTTTGCCAGCGTCACATCCACGCCCAGCTCGGCGGCCATCAGACCGGCGATGTGGGACACCTCGATGGAGTGGTTCAGCACGTTCTGACCGTAAGAGGTGCGGTACTTCTGACGACCCAGGATCTTGATCAGCTCCGGGTTGATGCCGTGGACACCGGTTTCGTAGCAGGCACGCTCACCCTCCTCACGGATGGTGCGCTCCACCTCACGCTTGGCCTTTTCCACCATGTCCTCAATACGGGTGGGATGGATACGGCCATCCACGATCAGCTTCTCCAGCGCCAGACGGGCGATCTCCCGGCGGACGGGGTCGAAGCTGGAAACGGTAATGGCTTCGGGGGTATCGTCGATGATCAGGTCAACACCGGTGATGGTCTCCAGAGTGCGGATATTCCGACCCTCACGGCCAATGATGCGGCCCTTCATCTCATCGTTGGGCAGGGGCACCACGGAAACGGTGACCTCAGCCGCATGGTCAGCGGCGCAGCGCTGGATGGCGGTGGACAGGATCTCACGAGCCTTCTCGTCCGCGTCGTCCTTGAGCTGCTGCTCGATTTCCTTGATCTTCATGGCGCTTTCGTGGCGGACTTCCTCCTCCACGGACTTGAGCAGGAAGGACTTTGCCTGCTCCTGAGTCAGACCGGAGATCTTCTCCAGAGTCTGCAGCTGGGCAGTCTTCAAAGTGTCGGCTTCGGCCTGAGTTTCGGCCACCTTTTGGAGCTTCTTAGCCAGCTCCTCTTCCTTACGCTCGAATGCGTCGGTCTTCTTATCAAGGGTTTCTTCCTTCTGCTGCAGCCGGCGTTCCTGCTTGGTCAGCTCAGCGCGGCGCTCTTTAACTTCCTTTTCGTGCTCTGTGCGTGATTTATGGATCTCGTCCTTGGCTTCCAGGAGCATTTCCTTTTTCTTGCTCTCACCGCCACGGATGGCTTCGTTGATAATGCGGGTAGCCTCTGCCTCGGCAGAGCCGATCTCCCGTGCCGCGACCTTCTTGCGGTAGGTCATGCCGCTGATAAAGCCCACGGCAACACCGGCAACAACGCCGACAATGATCAAAACAATAGCTAAAATGGGATTCATAATCCTGCAACGCACCTCCTTCTTTTAAAATAGGCATAGCCGAAGAGGTGGCGCAAATGAGCCACAGGTGTGAAATTGTTAAAATAGGCCGATTTTTCGGCGAATATCAGCAAAAACAACGCCCATTGGCGCAAAAACGCATACTTACTCCGGCTCTCGCCGGTTATCATGAAACGTGCTCCAGAGGAAAAACTGGGGCAGCGTACACCATACCGTGTACCATTTTAACCAAACCGCCAAGCAATGTCAAGCTTTGTTATACAAAAATCACAAAAACAAATAAATCCTTGGTTTTTTGTACAAAATTATTGCAATATTTTTGGTGATGTAGTATAATGCAAAGCTGTGTAAATGTGCTATTAAAGCGCTGTCATCCTGAGCGGAGCGAAGCGGAGTCGAAGGATCTACGCATCGAATTCACCAAAAACGCAAATATAATGCGTGGATTCTTCGACTCGCTACGCTCGCTCAGAATGACAAACTGCTTACTACACTATAAAAAACAAGGAGCATCCAGATATGGCATCTCAGGAAAATATCAGAAATATCGCCATCATCGCCCACGTTGACCACGGCAAGACCACCCTCGTGGACGAAATGCTGAAGCAGGGTGGCATCTATCGGGAAAATCAGGCCACCGTCGACCGGGTCATGGACTCCGGCGATCTGGAGCGGGAGCGTGGCATCACCATTCTGGCGAAGAACACCTCCGTCCACTACAAAGACTACAAAATCAATATCGTGGATACCCCCGGTCACGCCGACTTCGGCGGCGAGGTGGAGCGCATCCTCAAGATGGTCAACGGCGTTATTCTGCTGGTGGACGCCGCCGAGGGCCCCATGCCCCAGACCCGTTTTGTGCTGCAAAAGGCGCTGGAGCTGGGTCACAAGGTCACCGTCGCCGTGAACAAGATCGACAAGCCCGATGCCCGAATTTCCGAGGTCATGGACGAGGTTCTGGAGCTGCTGCTGGATCTGGACGCCACCGACGAGCAGTTCAACAGTCCCACCGTGTTTTGCTCCGGCCGTCAGGGTACCGCCGCCTACGGTCCCGATGAGGTGGGCAAGGATCTGACCCCCCTGTTTGAAACCATCGTCAACTATATCCCCGCCCCTCAGGGCGACGCATCCGCTCCGCTGCAGATGCTGGTATCCTCCATTGATTATAATGAGTATGTGGGACGGATCGCCGTGGGTCGTGTGGAGCGTGGCACCATCAAGGTCAATCAGGAGGTCGCCATCTGCGATTACCACAACCCCGACATGAAGCAAAAGGGCAAGGTGGTTGCCCTGTACGCCTTCGACGGTCTGGGCAAGACCCCCATTCAGGAGGCCTCCGCCGGTGAGATCGTTGCCCTGTCCGGCATGGCGGACATCACCATCGGACGCACTTTGTGCGCTCCAGATGCGGTGGAGCCCCTGCCCTTCGTGAAGATTTCCGATCCCACCATCGAAATGACCTTCGCTGTCAACGATTCTCCCTTCGCCGGCAAGGAGGGCAAGTTCGTCACCTCCCGGAACCTCCGTGACCGTCTGGAGAAGGAACTTCTGAAGGACGTTTCCCTCCATGTCACCGAGGCCAGCACCGATGCCTTCAATGTGGCAGGCCGTGGCGAGATGCATCTGTCCATCCTGATGGAAACCATGCGCCGTGAGGGCTACGAATTCTCCGTTTCCACCCCCCGTGTGCTGACCAAGGAAATTAACGGCAAGCGCTGTGAGCCCATCGAGCGGATGGTCGCCGACGTGCCCGAGGAGTGCATGGGTGCCGTCATCGAGAAAATGGGTCGCCGGAAGGGCGATCTGCTGGGCATGACCCCCATGGGCAGCCGTTACCGTCTGGAATTTTTGGTGCCCAGCCGTGGTCTGTTCGGCTACAGAAGTGAATTTTTGACCGATACCAAGGGTGAAGGCATCATGTCCTCCGTGCTGGACAGCTACGCACCCATGAAGGGCGAGATCGAGCGCCGGCTCACCGGTTCTCTCATCGCCCACGAGTCCGGCGAGGCGGTGGCCTACGGTCTGGGTGCCGCTCAGGAGCGTGGCGCGCTGCTCATCGGCCCCGGTACCCCGGTGTACGCCGGTATGGTGGTGGGCATTTGCAGCCGGAACGAGGATATGACCGTCAACGTCTGTAAGCGCAAGCAGCTTACCAATATGCGTGCCTCCGGCTCTGACGATGCCATCCGTCTGGTGACCCCCAGAGTGTTCTCTCTGGAGCAGTGTCTGGAATTTTTGGCGGACGACGAGCTGCTGGAATGCACCCCCAAGAGCCTGCGCATCCGTAAGCGGGAGCTGGATCACAGCATCCGTATGCGGAATCTGATGAAAAAGCGCTATCAGGAGTAATCCTTGGCTCTCCCTCTGGGAGAGCTGGCACCGCCGCAAGGCGGTGACTGAGAGGGTTTTCTGCATCGCATAACCCTCTCCGCCCCAGTGTGCGCACTGGGGCACCTCTCCCAAAGGGAGAGGCAAGAGATATCCCAAAACAAGGAGGAACTACCCATGCTGTTTGACACCCATGCCCATATGGACGACCGGGCTTTTGATGCCGATCGGGAAGAGCTGCTGTCCGCGCTCCCTGAGCAGGGCATTGCGCTTCTGATGAACCCCGGGTGCAGTCTGGAATCCTCCCGAAATGCCGATGCTCTTTCCCGGCAGTACGACTATATCTACGCCGCTGTGGGCTCCCATCCCGATGCCGCCGACGAGGTGAATGAAGCGGTGCTGGAGGAATATCAGAAGTTATGTAAACTAAACCCCAAAATCAAGGCCATCGGCGAGATCGGACTTGACTACCACTACGAGGACATCCCCAGAGAGCTGCAATTGAAGGCATTTCGTGCCCAGATGGCGCTGGCGGCGGAGCTGAACCTGCCGGTGATCGTCCATGAGCGGGAAGCACACGCCGACGGAATGACCGTGGTGGACGAATTCCCCACCGTCAAGGGCGTGTTCCATTGCTACTCCGGGTCTGCGGAAATGGCGCAGGAGTTGGTGAAACGGGGCTGGTACATCGGTTTTACCGGGGTTTTGACCTTCAAAAATGCGAAAAAGGCCGTAGAGGTGGCATCCGCCATTCCCTTAGACAGAATTGTGCTGGAAACCGACTGCCCCTATATGGCCCCCGAGCCCTTCCGTGGCAAGCGCAACGACCCCAGCAAGCTCTACCGCATGGCCGAAAAGCTGGCGGAGCTTCGTGGCATGACCGTAGAGGACATCCACCGCATCACCACCGAAAACGGCAAACGCCTCTATCGGATTGACAATTATATAAATGTATGATAATATTTGGGGTAAGATTATGAAAAGACTTCTTGTATTATTGCTTGCTTTGATGCTGATGCTGTCTGGTTGCGCTTTTATTTTTCCTCAGACAACTATTCGTGAACAAATCGATTGGGGTAGCTTCACGCCGGATACCACCTATAGCTATGATAATCGGTATTACGCAACCCAACGAGTTGAAAATGAAGAAGTAGAAAAAGGAGAATATATTCATTTCGTTTATGTGGACATTTATGCCACCGAAAACGACGAAATTGTCTATACCTTTTTAGCAGCCAGAGCCATGGATTTCTGGGGCATTTGCTGGGAAACGGATTCCTATAATATCTGGATTCAATCCGGAGATGTAGGGGTATTCTGCTATGAATACAAGAACGGCGTATGGGCAGAGAATTGGGACCTCAAACAGCCGGATGATATTCGTAGTAAATGGGATGACAGAATAAAATAAAAAATGCGGGCGTGGTGGAATTGGCAGACACGTTGGATTTAGGTGCTGTCACCTCAGTGAAGGTTTTTCTACTTCCCCTTGATTTCTCGCAAGCAATCTTATAAAATAAAAACAGCTGGAATACCCTCCGGCTGCTCATATGCGGACGTGGTGAAATTGGCAAACACGATAGATTTAGGCTCTATTGGAGAGATCCCTGCAGGTTCAAGTCCTGTCGTCCGCACCAAAAGTCCAGGATCCGCTTTTGCGGAATCTGGGCTTTTCGATTTGTATAGGGAACATTCAAATAATCTAAATGTATCACATGCGAGTACTGTTGACGACTTAAGGCTGGTGAACCCATTTTGTACAAGTAAAGGTGCATATCAGTTTTACTGGTTATACAAAATCTGGCATCCTAGTAGTGAAAACTATCTTTCCATCTCCGACTAACTATGTTATAATATCCCAAATGCTTAACACAAATTAGACGGAGGTGCTTCAATGGCTGATATTAGTGAGGTCTACCGCAATCTTACTGGCGTAGATATTGAAAAGCAACGACTCCTTTGGGATGAACGGGGCAAAGGCTACTATGGTGAATACTTGGTTTTCAAAGAACTGTATCCCAAGCTTACCGGGTGTTGCAAAATTTTAATGAACGTACAGGTTCCAACCGGTGATGGTCGGACAACCGAAATTGATCTACTGCTCATCCACGAAACAGGATTATACGTCTTTGAAATGAAGCACTACAAAGGAACGATTTACGGCAAAACTTCTGACCAAAAGTGGACACAGTATTTTCGTACTTCACCCAATTCACATTTTTACAATCCTGTTCTTCAGAATCATTATCACATTAAGGCATTACAAAAGATGTTCCCCAATACCCCTATTCATTCGCTCATTGTGTTCACAAGCCCAGAATGCGATCTGCGTGTTGAGTGCAAGGAAACGGACATCACTGTCTGCCAACTAGGTAATCTTCACACCGCACTGCGCCCTCTGGAAACACGGAACAAACTTTTTGATAGCAACCGTATTGATGAGATTTTTAATGCGCTATTGACCTTTTCGCCTGTCACTACTACGGCCGTTGCAGTTGATGGGGAATCCATTCCATTTTATCAGTACATTAACACCATTATTAAGGATTATCAGAATGAGAAAGATCGTGCAAAAAGCACATACCTTGCCACAGAAAAGCTAGAACGAAGAAAAACACGTATCACAATTATCGCCGCCATTGTTGCTGTTGCGGTATGTATTGCATTGTCTGTTTTTGCTTGCTTCCGGTATAGAACCTATGCTGACAGCCAAGTGGCTGCTGCGGAAGCTTATGCCGACGGTCAAATTGCTGCCGCTCAGAAGACACTGAGAGAATTTGCTCAGAAGTTTGAACATGTAGCAGCATTTAACCATGGTGATTTGGCCTTTTCAGATAATTTGATCATGGTCAGTGATGTTGTTTTGGCACCGTCGTCTGATATTGCCAACACAACGGTTGTTTCGTGCAAATTAACGCATACCGGAACGGATTATGGCATATTTACAAATCAGGATACAGCCATAACGATTATCCTAAAAGACGGTACGGTTAAGGAATGTAAGGTTTTCAACGAGAAATACCCGTACAGTTCCGACTTTTACATGGGAGATTCATGGACGAAAGAATCCAGTATTCTCCCGCATGAGTTCTATAACACAGCGATCGGTGATATTGCATATATAAAGTTGACCAACGTTGGCGTTTGGACATATGTTCAGCACCATAGGGAAATAATATCTACATCATACGAAATCGAAATTTACAATGCGGAATAAAAAATAAGAGGGCTGATTCGTTGTCCTTCTGGCTCCTCAAACAGCGCAAGTGCGGACGATGCAACCATCGTCCGCACTTGCGCTGTTGGCTACAAACGGCAAAAATACCGTCGTTATTTTGTGGATTGGATGCGGAGCATCAGCAATTCATCGATATCCTCCTCATGTTGCCGGATTTCTTCTCTCAGCTGGGCAATCGCCTTGTCTAGCGCAGGTTGTTTCAGTGACCATTGCGTACTCTGAACTCATATTCCATAACCTCCTTCTCTGCCTGTTGGTGAATGGTTTGCAAATCAGCTTCCGAAATACGGATGCTGAGCTTTCGATTTTTCATTGGTTTATCTCCTTATTTCAAAGTGGGTTTCGGGCTTCTGCCCGGTTTTTACTGCGTCCGGCGACCAGCCGGATGCGATGCTTGCCTCTCCTAAAAGGAGAGAAAAACGCCCTCGTAGGGCAGTGTTCGGAAATCATTTCAAATCCCCCACGTTAGGCTCCGACACGGCAGAGGGACACTGACCCCAGAGAAACAGAAAAAGCCCACACGAGGGCAACAAACATCCCACGTCGGGCTTCAATCCGGGAGTCAGGGTATCCTCTCCCACAGGCGTGTTTTCAGATGCAGCAGCGAAAAAACAGTGTCATAGCAGCGTTTTCACAGGTTTTTCGCACAGCGAAACAGATGAGCTGCCGTGACACAA
>JAZNRS010000023.1:0-20091 GCA_045590815.1 Faecousia sp. | reverse complement strand
CCTGCCGGAGGAACTGATTCGTCAGATTCAGGAATACGCCGATGGTGTGTGCATCTACATCCCCCGCAAGCCGGGTACACGGCACGCCTGGGGACAAAAAACGGGCTACAAAACCGAGCTGAAAGCCCGCAATGACCATATCCGCAATGATTATGCCGCAGGCGAAAGTGTTGCGGCTCTAAGCCGAAAGTACCACCTGTCCGAAAAGAGCATCCGCAGGATTCTGCAAAAATCATAAACCACGAGCCGGGAGCAATCCCGGCTCACGCTTTTTTCAATATCGCAAAATTGGAAATGCTTTATCCTTGTTCGTATGCTATGATTCAAGCGTAGCTACAATTTGACAGAAAAGGAGGGGCATAATGGACAATCGGACGATCATCCAGCAAAGCCTTGATTACATCGAAGATAACCTGCAAACGGAGATCACAGTCGCGGAATTAGCGGAGATGGCTGGATTTTCGCTGTTTCACTACTACCGGCTGTTTCAGCAAGCCACGGGTCTGCCGGTGATGCAGTATATCCTGCGGCGCAGACTGCTCCACGGAGTCTATGCCATGAAGCAAGGAAGCACCAAGATCGATGCGGCGCTTTCCTTTGGCTTTGATACCTATGCCGGGTTTTACAAGGCTTTCTGCCGGGAGTTCGGCTCCACACCCTCTGAATTTTTGCAGTCCAGTCGGGCAAAGCGTCCCTACCGGATCGACATCACCAAGGAGGAACACATGACCATTACCCATAAAAAAGTTGCCCAGATTCTGCAAGCATGGAATCTGGAGGGGGAACCCATTACCGATATTTACTACGAGGGCACCGGAAACAAGAACGACAGTGCCTGCTATGTGGGGGAAAAATACATCCTGAAGTATACCGCCAATCCAGGCAAGCTGAAAAAGCACAATGAAGTATCCAAGGCACTCCATAGCATCGGCCTGCTGTCTGCTGTGCCGGTGCCCACCGCCGATGGTGCGGAATTCGTTCCCGACGGCGAAGTTTATTTCTATCTGACCCACCGTCTGCCCGGAGAGCAGATGACCCCTCACCGTTTTGACGGCGGCGATGGTCGCTTTGTAGGTGAAATCATTGGTCAGCTCCATTTGGCACTGGAAAAAATCGAGGATTGCGTCAGCGAGGCGGACTTGCTGGCAACCGTCCGTGACTGGGCATTGCCCAAGTCAAAAGCGGTTTTGCATTTGTCAGACGCATTCTGCGAGGAATATCTGGACACGTTCGCTAACCTCTATCCCAAGCTGCCCCGGCAGATCATTCACCGGGACCCCAACCCCGGCAATATCATCCGCACGGACGATCAGTGGGGCTTCATTGACTTTGATCTGGCGGAGCGGAATGCCCGGATCTACGATCCCTGCTATGCCGCAACGGCGGTGCTGTCGGAAACCTTCGGTCAAGACAATGACAAGTGGCTGGAAATCTACCGTGATATCCTCCGCGGCTATGACAGTGTGGCACACCTGACAGATGCGGAGCTAAAGGCCACCCCGTATGTGATCCTGGCCAACCAGTTTGTCTGCGTGGCGTGGTTCTCTGAACAGGACAAGTACGCAGAGCTTTTTGAAGCCAACAAGCGCATGACCGCATGGCTGATTGAAAAATTTGAAATGCTGAAAGATCATTGACATAAGCGCCGGGGAAGAATCCTCACAGCTTAATATTTCCTTCCTCACAGCTTAATATTTCCTTAACATATTGACAGGGCTTTCAAAATCTTGTAGAATAATGTCAAAAATCTCTAAGGAGTGAAATGTTGTGCAAATCGCAATGTTCAATGGCTGGTACTTCTTTTGGCTGTTGCTTTGCAGCGGTGTGACTGTTGGGCTGTATTTTCTTCTCCGGCGCAGAAGCACCTTCACCCAGAAGGCAGTGCTGTTTTCATTTCTGGCCATCGGGCTTTTGCTGCATTTTCTAAAGGTTTACATCCCTCCATACTCCGTGGATGAGGCTCGGATGCTTCGGGATAGCTGGTTTGTCAATATCTGCGCTGCCAACATTGCCCTGTTCCCTTTCCTGTTCTTCTCCAAAAACAACAGAATCAAGGACTATATGTTCTACATTGGCGTCCTGAGCGGATTAATCGCGTTGTTCTATCCTCAGGAGCCTTTGGCGAAATCCAACCAGCTTGGTGAACAGCTTGACATTATCCGTTTCTACTACCATCACTGGATGGTGCTGGCGGTACCGCTGCTCATGGTGCTTTTTGGTCACCATAAGCTATCCTACAAGCGTGTCCTCAGCGCTCCCACCGGACTGCTGCTGTTGATGCTTTTCATCATGCTGAATCAAATTTTCCAGTCGGAGCTGGGCTTTGTCCCTCTGCGGGATCAGAACGATTTCTTCGGCATCGGATATAAGAATTCTTCCTACATCTGGGGTCCCGGCACCAACGATGCCATTGGCGACTTCCTGGCGATCTTCACCCCGAAATTTTTCCGAACCATCCCGGTGGGCGAATTCGCCGGGCAGACCAAATACTGGCCTTGGTTCTGGCTGATCGTGCCTGTGTATGTGCTGGTCACGCCGCTGTCCATTCTGATCGCACTGGTATTCGACCACAAGTCTTTGGCAGCAGATGTAAAAAAACTGCGTCTGCGGCTTCACAAGAACCGGTACGCTGAAAGCAAATAAACGTAAAGGCACCACTTTCGTGGTGCCTTTTAGTAAGTGCGTCAAAAAAACTGTCATTGCGAACCAGTGACCGAGGTCACTGGTGTGGCAATCTCCCAAATAGGAGTAACATGCCGTTTTTTTGATCGAAATAGTTCGAATAATTAGGGGATTCCCACGCCAGTGTGCGCACTGGCTCGGAATGACACCACTTTTTTGACACGCACAAATCCCCTCTTTCATGGTGAAAGAGGGGATTTGATCAATCCTTAATGACGGTAAAGGCATAGTCTATACAGGTGTCATTATTGGAGCTGCCCTTTAGGGAAACCTCCACATAATAAGTACCAGCCTCCAGGAAGAGGGTTTTCCAGGTGCAGGTTTGGGACTCCTTCCCTGCACTGCAATACGCCTCGCCATTCATCAGACATTCTCCCTGGGCATCGTACACCTTAAACAAATACGACGCAAAATGGCTGATCTCCGCCTTCAGATGGACGAAGGTCATCTCCTCCAGGGTAAAGCTGTAACAATCCAAATCCTTGTAGGCTGTGCTGTCACTCCAGCTGATATTGCCGGTATATTTTTGATCCAGGGAAACAGGGGTGGCGGTACTTCGGGTATCGTTCCACTCCTTTTCCACGTCGGTTTTGTCCGCCTCGGAGGTAAAGCCCGCATTGACGGTATAGCTTTCGCCCAAGCTGCCGGAAACTTCCATAAAATACTCACCGGCGCCCAGGCGGAAGCGGCACAGCTGGTTAACGCCACCGGCGCCACCGATCACATTTCGGCTCCACAGCGCCACACGTTCCTGCTCGTCCTTGCGATACTCCGCTCTGGTATACATACGCACAGAGAAGTTACCCGCCGTTTCGCCCTCGCCGGGAGCGGGTACCGTAAAGGTGGGCTGGAAGATGCCAGCCTCCGTAACGGTCAGCTTATAGAGGGTGGTGCCCTCGGTCAGTTCTCCTGCGATCTCCTGATCCAGGGGCAGCGCCACAGATTCCGGCTCGTCCCAGGGCGTCAGATCCTCAGTGGGTGCCGTTTCCACGGTGGGCTGGGTGGGCTCAGCGGGGGTATCCGCCTCCTTACATCCGACAAGGCTAAGCAACAGCATGGCTGAAAGCGCCAGCGCAATTATCTTTTTCATCATCCGCGCGCTCCTTACTGCACTTCCGTGTTGGAGGTGAAGGTAATGATCTTATCGGTAATATCCAGCGCCGCAGGGCGGTGGGTCACGATAATGACCGTCTTATCGGTCATCACCCGCAGGTTGTCCAGCAGTTTCGCTTCCGTGGCTTCATCCAGCGCACTGGTGGCTTCGTCCAGAAGCATGATCGGGCGCTCGGAGAACACCGCACGGGCGATGGCGATGCGCTGCATCTGTCCCTCGGACAAGCCGGCGCCACGCTCACCCAGCAACGTATCCAAACCGTCGGGCAGCTCCGCCATAAACTGGTCGGCGCATGCCACTTTCAGTGCCTGGTGGATCCGCTCGTCCTGCTGCATCAGTTCCCGGTCGCCAAAGGTGACCACCTCACGGATGGTGCCGCTCATCAGCTGATTGCCCTGGGGCACATAGGAAAACAGATCCCGCCAGCAGGCATTGAGCTCCTGCTCGCCATCATCGGTGGTCAAATACCGCTGACCGTCGTCCAGGTTATACATGCACATGAGCAGCTTCAGCACGGTACTCTTACCGCAGCCGGAGGGACCGCAAAATGCCACATATTCGCCCTTGCGAACCTCCAAATTCAGATCCCGCAGGACGGATTGCCGATCAGCTTCGCCGTGCTCCAGCTTGCCCACCGACAGGTAAGTAAATGCCGCGTCACGCAGACCGATGGACTGGAATTTCTCCCGGTAAAACCGGGAAATATCCTCCACAGCCGGCTCAGCCAGATCCTCGGAATAGTTTTCCGCCTCCATGAGCCGCTCGGCGCTGGCGATCATATTGGTATACTGGGGGAAGATGCCGGAAATATTGGCGATGGGCGCCTGCACCTGGCCAACCAGCTGCAGCACCGCAGTAAAATCGCCGTAACTGATGGCGCCCATGCCGCTGAAGATCCCCCATCCGCAATAGATGGCGCAGATGGTATAGGCAACGCCCGCCACAGCACTAAAGCCGGTGTTGAACAGACCGGAAACCCGGTTGCGCTTCATCCGTGCCCGCCGGTGATCGTCCATAAAGACCTGTCCCTGGTCCATGGCGTTTTTCTCCTGGCGGAAGGCACGAATGATCATCATGCTGCCCAGCCGCTCCGTCATAAACACCCGGAAGCGACTGTCCGCCTGCTGGACCTGCAGGTGGAGTTTTTTCATAAGCTTACGCAGGACCCAGGTAAAGCAAATGGTAACCAATCCGCCCACCAGGATCCAGAGGCACAGCTCCGGCACAAAGCAAAACAGCAACACAACCGCGTACACCAGCCGAACTGCCGTGCTGGCAATACCGGGCACGATGTGCATAATGCCACCGGACACATAGACACTGTCCGCCGTCATACGGCTGAGCCACTCGCCGGAGTGGCAAGCGGTCACGCTGGCATAGTCCTTGTACAGCAAATTGCGGAACAATCTCTGCTTCAGCATATTTTCCACGGTACTGCGGGCATATTCGTCCAGGAAGCAGATGGCCGTCCGCAAGAGGAACAGCACCACCACAATCGCTACCTGCAAAATCGCATAGAGCTTAAAACCAGCCCAGTCCTTTGCCACAGCGCTGTTCACGATCCCTCGGATCAGCAGCGCCTGGCTGGTACTGGCAGCAGCCACCAGCATTTGCAGGAGGGTCAGCAGGGCGATATACCGTTTTGTACCCTTGGTTGCGGATAAAAGCCACTTCAAAATGACCTTATCACCGGTGTTTTGCTTCATTTTCTAAACCTCTTCACAATAACGCCCATGGCGTTGCGGCACAGGATCACCGCCGCCCGGATCCAGAAAAAATCGCACCACAAATGGGCATAAAGCCGATATTTCCGATCCGTCACGTTGATCTGCTTGCCATCCCGGACCACGCCGGTAAGCACGCCGATGATCCATTCATCCGGCACGCCGAATTCACGGACCCGCCGATTATCGCCGCAAATAACATAATCGTGCTTGCGCACCTTCACAATGCGGTGCAAAACATGCTTCCCATCGGGACGGCGGTAAAACACCACATCGTATTTTTTGCACCGGCCCTCCGGTCTTTTTTCGATAATGACCAGGTCCCGGCGCTGCCGGATCAAGGGCAGCATACTGTCACCAACGTTGGTGTAGATCAGCTTGCCCTTCTGCTCCAGCTCTTGTTCGTAAGTGCTTTTATTCATCCAGAGCGTTGATGCTGCGCAGCTTGCCCAGGATCTTGTCCACGTCAGCCTCGATGACCTCAGCGGTGGCATCGTACTTAGCCAGCATAGCCTCCACAATGGCCTCCTTGGTGGTTTCCTGCTTCAGGCACTCCACAATGAAGCCAGCAGTGGCGTTGGAGTGGACCAGGCCTGCAAAGCTGGCCTCGCCGGTAGCGACCATCACATGCTCGCCGCCCATTTCGTGGGTAACAAATCCGTCTTTCAGTTTCATGATACATTATCCTTTCTGGTTCATACCTTCGAAAGCGACCGTCGCCGCCTCCGGGTTCATATTGCAGCACAGACGGTAAAGTCCGGTGCGTGTCGACATTTTATCCAGCAGCTTCAGCACCTTGCTCAGCTGTGCCGGATCGTTGGGGCGGTAGCACTGCTGCAAAAGCATCGGCATCGCCTCAGAGATGGATATCTCTTCGATATGATTCTCCTCCGCCCGGGTGAGAATGCAAAGACCCTTCAACGGCACCACCGTATTGGTGCTGAGCCGATGCTTGCCATCCCAGGGCGTACCGCAGACCAAAACCTGGTCCTCGGTGATCCGCAGCAGGGGTTTATCATCGTTGACCATCACCGCCCGGTCGCCGAAAACCTGGCGCCAGTTGGCGGTGTGGGTGGACTTACCGGTGCCGCTTTTGGCGGTAAAGAGGTAGCCTTGCCCGTCCACACTGACCACGGAGCCGTGGAACAGGATGATCCCATAGTCCATGGCACGCTCCGCGATCATCCGATAGATCGCCAGCGTTTCCATATAGGGCTGGGGATGCACCGGGATCGGCAGATTCTCCACCACCGCCTCCCGTGCGGACTTTCTGTATTCGTAAGCGATCGCCTCGGGGCTGGAGGTCAGAACAAAATCCGGCTGTGCATCGGTCAAATAATCGGCGCACATTTTTTTGATCTCGTCAAAACGCGCGCTGATGCCGATATTCAGCCCAGCCAATGCGATAGTAAAATCAACCATAATCACTCCATACGGTCAACGCCGTATTCTCTATAAAATCTATGGAAACTCCATACTTAGTAAGTATACAATATTTCCACGGTTATTTCAACACTTTTTCGTATAATTACTGCGGAAAGTGGAAACAATTTCCCCGGCCGGGTGGCCGGGGAAATCGTTCACTTACGAGAGATTACCAGCCGGTGTTCCAGTCGGGCTCGGTCTCGTTGGGACGCTTGCTCCAAGTGGTAGCCTCCTCAGCGGAGGTAGCGATGACGTCCTCAGCTGCGAACTTGACGATGTCCATCTCAGCGTTCAGATACAGTTCCTTCATTTGTGTTTCACCTCGTTCCGTGTAAAAGATTATGCAAAATAGGCCATGGCGTAGAAGCCATAAACCCCAATTGCCTGAGCAATGGGCCGCATTTCATCGGACCCGCTGACCGCCTGGTTGCCGCAGTAAAAACCGAGGCTGTAAGGCAGGATGCCGGTGCTGTACTGGTTGCCTGCGTCATCGGCGTAGACGGCGCAAACGTACAGCGGGCTGTTGATATCCTTAGCCGCGATGCCTGCTACGGTGGCAGAATACCGACCGTCCTCCCCGGTGAGGGTGAAGCAGTCTGTAGCATTATCCGGGCTAAGGGTCTGGGCTTCGGCGAAGGCCGCCTGGTCCCAGCAGTAGAATATCACATCCCCGGCCACCGTTTCATTGGTGGTGAGGTAGTAATTGATAGAAAAGGCGCAATCCAGAGAAACGGTGGGCTTTTTATCAGCAAAGCCGCTGGCGGTCTTCACCAAAGCACCTTGCTTTTCGCTGTCCGGCATGGTCACAGCCTGGACCATATCCTGCCGGAAATCCTCCACCAACGCCTTAAGCTCCTCCGACAAGTCGGCGTTGATCAAAGCATCGGTGCGGTAATCCAGGTAAACCTGCGCAGCCGCGCCGTAGTTGAGCATCGCCACATACAGCGCCTTGTTTTCCACAGATACGGAAGACTTGGAAAGCTGATTGTAGGCATAGGTCTTGGGGCAGTAGCTCACCTGCTTGCCGTAGGCATAGCTGCCGTCGGACAGCTTGGCGAAGACGCAGAAATAGATATCATCACCCAGCTCCTGGGCAGGGATACCCGCCGTGGATACCCGATACAGACCTTGTGCGGCATCATATTCCGCACCCCAGATCACAGCATCCGCCGTGGCGACATCCACATTGGCAGGTTGCTGCTCCCAGGTAAGCAGACCCAGTTGACTGACGTCGAAATCGGTCTGATCCAGGGAGAAATAGAAGGACAGAATGATCTCATCCTCCAGCAGGAGGGTAGGATGACTCAAAGTAATGCTGGGCGCAACCACCGTGGGTGGGAAGACGTAAGCCTCCTGGGAAAGGACCGGGCCGTTGATATACGACAGGCTTTCCGTGGTGGTCTTGTTGGCTTCCGTGTGGGACTGGGCAAAGGTCAAGCCGATGCTGCACATGGTTTGGCTGCCCAAAAGGGCAAATTCTGTGGACTCATATCCGCTGACGGGCACGTCCTTGGTGGAAACATAGGGGTCATTCCAGGTCACATCCACGGCGTACCATGCCCCATCCACCTGGACCAGGTTCCACATATGTCCGCCGGGTGTTCCGTTGGCGCTGACCACAGCCGAACCCTCCGCCAAAACACAGGGGATGTCCAGCTCCTGGCACAGCAGCTTCAGTGCCCGGGCATAGCCCTCGCAAACAGGGCCCTCTGTGCCGGTATTGCCTTCCAGGGCGCTGATGCATTCCCAGGCATCGCCGGCAGCACCGGAAACATTTCCGGAGCCCACTGCGGAATTGTACGCATTGGTCTTAGTGAGAACGTCATTGAGATAGAGGATCTTGTCCGCATCGGACTCGGCGGTGCAATCCGCCAGGATCTCGGCAATTCTCCGATCCCGCAGCTGGCAGCCTTCCTCGATGGCGCTGACACTTTGATACTCTGCTTTACGCAGATCGAAGTTAGCCTTTTTTAAATAGAAATAGACATTAGCTGTGTAGTTTACCACACCGCCGCCGTAGCTGAAGCTTGTTGCGCAGCCGTAGGTACTGCTGCCGCTGAGCCAGAAGACCTCACAATGGTCCCGATCAAAGGCGCCGTAAACCGCCGCTGCATAAGCAACGATCTGATTGGGCAGATCGCCCAGGTCTTCCGTTACCGCCTGGGAAGCCTTTTCCTTGGCATTGGCAGCGGTATAGTCGGTATAGTGCGCAGTGCCCTTAATGGTCTCGACTATGTATACATAGTTGCCGCTGGTGTAGGTTCCCTTGGTGGGGTCAGCCAGGGCACCGGAAGGCGTTGCGTTGTCTTCCAGCCACGCATAAAAGGAATCTGCAAAATCCGGGCGCTGACCGATCCGGTCGATCCACTGGGGGTGATTACCCTCAGCCAAGGACATCTCGGGAAGCAAAGCAGCATTACGCTGGGGAATGTCCGAAGTCCAGGTATCCAGCAATATGTATGCCTCCTGGTTGGAAGCAAAAACAAAGGATGGCAGCAGTGCGATCAACAGCGCACACAGCAGGACCCCACTTAGAATTCGTTTTAACAAAATCGCCACTCCCCCTAATAATGGTATTTTACATTTTAGCACATTCATGCGAGTTTGTAAAGCGCTATTTCATTTTTTTAGATAACAAAAATTTTCAGACGCAAAAAAAGCGGAAAATCCGCACCAAAATCGTAGCATCTCCCACACTTATGGGTGTCTGCTGCCTGTGCTCCGCAGGCGGTACACGTTTTACGCCAAAAAAGGAGGGCCCGAAGGCCCTCCAATTTTTATAGGGAATTAGGCTGCGAAGTAAGCAGCTGCGTAGTAGCCGTAAACGGCGATGGCAGCGGCCAGGTCAGCAGTCTCACCGCCAGCCTTAACCTGGTTGCCACAATAGAAGCCCAGGGAGTAAGGCAGGATGCCGGTGCTGTAGGTGTTGCCATTGGCGTCGGTGTAAACGCCGCAGGCGTACAGAGCGCTGTCCACGTCCTTGGCAGCGATGCCAGCGACGGCACCACCGTAGACGCCATCCTCGTTGGCCATCACAGAGGAACCGGTAGCATTCTCGATGCTCAGCACATCAGCAGCAGCAAAGACAGCGGCATTCCAGTAGTACAGGGTCATGTCGCCGGCGACGGTTGCGCTAGGAGTGAAGTAGTAGTTGATGGAGAATGCGCCGCCCAGGGAGATGGAGGGCTTCTTAGCGGAGAAGCCGCCGTTGGAAGCCAGGGCACCCTGCTTAGCAGCAGGAACACCTGCCACAGAGTGGACCATGTCAGCATTGTACTCCTCGACCAGAGCCTTAGCGGCATCGGTCAGGTTGGCGTTGACCAGAGCATCGGTGTCTTCCAGATAGGTCTGGGCAGCTGCGCCGTAGTTCAGGATCGCAACCAGCAGAGCCTTCATTTCGGCGGAAGCGCCGCCATTGATCTGGTTGTAGGCGTAGGTGGAGGGGCTGTACTGGACCTGCTTGCCGTAGGCGATGGTGCCGTCGGCCAGCTCAGCGTAGACGCAGAAGTAGATGATGTCACCCAGGTTCTGCGCGGGGATGCCGTCGGTGTTGACACCGTAGTAGCCGTTACCGGCGTTGTAGGTGGCACCGGGGTAGATGTTCTCAGCGGTGGAGATATCCACAACGTCGGGCTTGGAGGACCAGGTCAGCATGCCCATATTCTCCAGGGCGATGTCCTGGTCGATGGTGTAGTAGATGTTCAGCTTGATGGTGTCCTCCAGCAGCAGGGTGGGCGTCTTCAGGGTGATGATGGGAACAACCACGGGAACGTAGTTGGGATCGGCCTCACCGCAGATGGTGCAGGTGCCGTCAACATAGTTGTGATCGCAGGCGGGCTCCTCGTTGGTATAGGTAACAGAACCGTCAGCATTTTCCACCTGATACACGGTCTTTCCGGAATGGGCAGGCAGACCGGTGCCGCAGGTCTGGTACCACGCCTGAGTACCATCGGTAACACCCTTGTTCAGCAGGTAGGTCACCTCGCCGGAGGTGAGCTGAGCCATAGTGACTTCAGTTGCGCCGCTGGTGGAGGAGAAGGTGCCGGTAACATTATAGTAATAGTTGTTGCTGATGCTGGAACCATTTCCGCCCAGAGGGGAGGAATAGAACTCATGCCAGGGGCGGTAGGTTTCACCGGCAGGGATGGTCATATCACCGGTCTTGTCGATGATCTGGCAGTTGATAGCATAGCAGTTGTACACATAGCCGCTGCCCTGACCGGCGATAGCGCCCACATAAACACGACGGGAGGACAGCGCCACGGGATTGGTAGTATAACCGGTGATGGTGCAGTCCTTGGCGTAGCAGTCAATGATGGTAGAGGTGGCGGCGTTACCGATGATCGCGCCGGCATTGGCACCGGTAGCGGTGACGTTGATGACACCCAGATTCTTGATGATAGCCATCTCCGCATAGCCAAACAGACCCACGCTGTCATTGCCAGCCACGGTGAAATTGGAAACGGTGTGACCGTTGCCGTCAAAGAGGCCCTTATAAGGCAGGGAGTCGGTGCCGTTCTTCAGATAGTAGCCGATGGCAGTCCAGTTGGCGCCATTGAGATCGATGTCAGCGGTCAGTCTGCCGTTGAGGGTGTTCTCACCGGCGTTGACACGGTCGGCAAAAGCCAGCAGCTCAGCAGCATTGGAGATGTCGACGAACTGGACATTCTCCTGCTCCTTACCGCAGACATAGCATCTGCCAGCGACGTACTGGTGACCCTTAGCAGGGATCACGGTGACCTTCTTGCCGCCACAGAACAGACAGGTCTCGGTGTAGGAGCCATCCTTTTCGCAGGTAGCGGAGATGGTGGAGCCACCACGCCAGAAGTGAGAGCAGTTATCGATCTCGCCGCAGCGGGTGCAGACACCGTCTACCATATTGTGACCCAGAGAGAGAATCGTCTCGGTCTTGGTGCTCTTACACTTGGTGCAGGTATAGGTCTTGACACCGCTGCTGGTGCAAGTGGCTTCCGTGGTAACAGCGCCGTCATCCCAGCTATGGTCGGTGCAGGGTTCTGTCGCGCCACAGACGGAGCAGACACCGCCGACAAAGCTGTGACCGGGAGCCTCGATGACCTCAGTCTTGGTTTCGTTACACAGGGAGCAGGTGTAGGTCTTCTCACCGTCAGTGGTGCAGGTGACTTCCTTAGTTACCACGCCGTTGTCGTAGGCATGATCGCAGGTGGAGTAGTAAGACCACTCGCCGTTATAATAGTTCATGCCCTCGGGGATGGTCAGGTCGCCGGTCTGCTCAGAGCCATTGTTGAAGATGACATACTGGGCATCGGAGTTGATGGCGAGGCTGTAAATATCGCCTTCCAACTTTTCCATGGCGTTGCCGGGCCAGGGAGCCATGTTGGTGTCGGAATCAGACCAGAAGTAGATGTTCACATTGCTCCAGCCGGTGGTATTCTCATAGTAGATCACCAGCAGAGTTTCGCCGCAGACGGTGCAGGTATTGCCGGAGAACTTGTGGCCGGTGGCATTCACAGCACCCACCTGACTCTCACCGCAAAGGGTGCACTTGTAGGTGACAGAGCCGTTTTCGGTGCAGGTAGCGGCCTTGGTGACGGTGCCTTCGTCCCAGCTGTGGTCGCAGGCGCCTTCGTAAACAGACCAGGCACCGGTACCGTAGTTGTACAGATCGTCGCTGTCCGGAATGGGCAGATTGCCGGTCTGGGTACCGCTGCCGTTGTTGAAGATAACATAGGTAGCCTCAGCCGGAACGGTGAAGCTGTAGATATTGCCTTCCACCTTGGTCATGGATTCGCCGGGCCAAGTGGTCATAGAGGTATTGGAATCGGACCAGTAATAGATTTTCGCCGTACTCCAACCGGCAGTATTTTCAAAATACAGCACGGTGCCTGCGGGGGATGTTGCAGCCAGTGCGGGGAGCATCCCCAGCGCCATGGTCAGCACCAGAAGCAGGCAAATGATGGTTTTTGTCATTGCTTTCATGGTAACTATCTCCTTTTTTGAGTTCAATCGGATTATACATTATCTAACACGTTTTGTCCATGGTAATTAATGAAAATATTATAAAAATATGCAGTTTTTTCATACAAATACATCTGTCTGTCTACGCCGTACTTCCTCCCTTCTATTCAGAATTCCGTTAAAAGGAACCACTCTGTTTTCCACGAAAAAAGCGCTCACTTTACAGCGAGCGCTTAAAGTTGGGGAAATATTCCTGAACAAAATCCACATTTTCCACTTGAAAGCTTCTGCCGTTGAGTCCGTCAAGGCCACCGGCATCGGTGGTGAATTGGAATGTCAGCTTATAGGAATACAGAGCCTGGTAACTGCGGTCATACCGCTTATCCAGCTTGCCGTATTTTCCGTCCCCCAGCAAGGGATGACCGGCGTGGGCAAATTGGGCACGGATCTGGTGGGTGCGACCGGTAATCAGCTCGCACTCCACAAGGGACAGTTCGCCATTTACCGCCAAAACCCTGTAATTAGTCTGACAACTCTTGGATCCCGGCTGAGGCTGATCAGACACAAACACCCGGTTCTTCTTTGCGTCCTTGAAAAGATATCCCTTCAGACTTCCTTCCCGAGGCTTGGGTATCCCCTCCACAATCGCCAGATACCGCTTATCCAACTCCCGATCCTTGATCTTCTGGTTCATCACACGAAGAGCCTCCGCCGTCTTAGCGGCGATGACAATACCGCCGGTGTTCCGGTCGATCCGGTTGCACAGCGCCGGGGTAAAGGCATTCTCCCCCCGGGGGCTCCACTCTTTCTTTTGATAGAGGTACGCCTGGATATGGTCGATCAGCGTCCGACCGTATTCCGCACCGTCGTGGGGATGCACCGCCAGTCCGGGGCGCGTGTCCACCAGCAGAATGTTCTCATCTTCGTATACGATGTTCAGCTTGGGAGAAGCCACGGTCAGATAGGCATTATCCTCCCGGGGCTTGTCAAAAAACTCATCATTGATATATAGCTGCAGCAGATCGCCCTCCTGCAGACGGGTATCCCGCTCAATGCGCTTACCGTTGCATTTGATGCGCTTGATGCGGATGTATTTCTGCGCCAGAGAAGCCGGCAGCAGCGGCACAGCCTTCGCCAAAAAGCGATCCAACCGCTGCCCTGCGTCATTGGCGCCGATCACAAATTCCTTCATACGCCATGACCCATATTCTGCTCAAAGTGGTTGTTGATCTGCTCGGTAAATTCCTTAGCGGAGTTGTAGCCCATCTGGCGCTGACGGTTGTTCATGGCAGCCACCTCCAGGATCACCGCCAGGTTACGTCCGGGGGTGATGGGTATGGTGTACATGGGCACCTTAACGCCCAAAATATCCATGTGCTGATCCTCAAGGCCCAACCGGTCATACACCTCATGGGTACTCCAGGGCACGATATTCACCACCATATTGATCTGATTTTCCGTCTTAACAGCGCCCATGCCGAAGAGCTTCGCCACATTGACGATACCAATGCCGCGCAGCTCGATATAGTTGCGGATCAGCTCCGGCGCGGTACCCACCAGGGTATCACCGGAAACATTACGGATCTCCACAGCATCATCGGCGATCAGACGGTGACCGCGCTTGAGCAGCCCCACCGCCGCCTCACTCTTACCGATGCCGCTTTCGCCGATGAGCAAAATGCCTTCGCCGTAGACCTCGATCAAAACACCGTGTCGGGTGATTCTGGGAGCCAGAGCCGCAGTCATGAAGGTAATGATCTGGGAGATGATCGCACTGGTAGCCTCACGGCTGCGCAAAACCGTAACATTGTGCTTTTTCGCCATCTCCAGGCACTCCGGGTCGGGCTTGACATCCCTGGCGATGATCAGCGCAGGAATCTTGAAGGAAAACAGTCGGTCAAAAGCGATCAGCCGCTCTGCCGGTGTGAGCTTTGCCAGGTAACTGATCTCCACGTTGCCCATGACCTGAAGGCGCATCGGCTCAAAATGGTGGAAATAGCCCGCAAGCTGCAAGCCGGGACGGGACAGATCGGCAACCGTCAGGCGAATCGAATTGAAATCATCCGCCGCATATTCGATTTGCAGTTGAAATTCGTCAACCACGCGTTTAAGCGGTACGCTATAGGTATCGATCATAACGGTCACCTCGAAGAAGGATTTTTGTATATTATAGCTTCATAAAAAGATAATATCAACCTTAAAATAAAAAAATGAAAAAAATACAAAAAAATACTTGATTTTTTGGAAGAAGTCTGTTATCATATCTAAGCGCCTGTATGGGCGTATTTGATTGAAGTAAGATAGGAGGTGCAAAAAATGGCGAAGTGTGATTATTGTGGCAAGGGCGTGACCTTCGGTATCAAGGTTTCCCACTCCCACAGACGTTCCAACCGTACTTGGAAGCCCAACGTCAAGCGTGTTAAGGCCGTTGTCAATGGAACTCCGTGCCATGTGTACGCTTGTACCAGATGCCTCCGTTCCAATAAGGTTGAGCGCGCAGTCTGATCCAAGCACAAATTACGGCATCGCCAATGGCGATGCCGTTTTCTTTTATATTCGATCAAAAAAGTAAGCCCCTCTGTTCCCTAAGGATCAGAGGGGCTATGTATTGGAAAATTAGTTCTTCTTCTTCAGAATCAGGAAGATAGCAGCAGCACCGGCAGCAACAACGACCACAGCAACAACAATGCCGATGATCAGACCGGTGTTGGAACCGCCCTGGTTGTCGTCGGCACCGGTATTATCGGTGTCAGTGGGAGCCTCGGTGGTGGGCTCGGTGGGAGCAGCAGTGGTGGGCTCCTCAGTGGGATCCTCAACGGGAGCGCTGGGCAGCTCGATAGCCTCGTAGGAAACCACGGGGTTCAAGGGATCGGTAACATTCAGCCACAGATCCTTGCCGACCTCGACAGCGATGTCGGGAGTCTGGGAGGAACCGTCGTTGATGATGATACCATTGAAGAAGCCGGGAACCTCCAGCACGTACCAGCCCTCGTCGTTCTTGGTCATGGGCTCGCCGGGCCAGTTCTCATAGACGTTGGTAGGACCGTCGCCCCATGCCCAAACATTGGCATTTGCCCATGCTTCGGGAACAGCGGCGTAAACAGTTACGGTGTCAACTGCGGGAGGTGCATCCGTCTCGGGAGGAGTGTAGCCCTCGGGAGCCTTCTCGGTCACGGTAGCGGCCAGCTTGCCTTCGGAGTCAGCATCGCCCAGGACGACCCACTGCTCCTTGCCGGAGCCCTTGATGTCAACGGTCTGGGTAGCGCCGTTATTGGTGGAGAACAGGAAGTTCTTAGCGGACACGGGCACCTTAATGGTGTACCAGCCGGACTCCTTGGTCATGCCAGCGCCGGGCCACTCCGCATAAGCGTTATTGTTGTTGTCATCCCATGCCCAGATGGAGCAGTTCTGCCAGTCGCTGGGAACAGCAACGTGAACAGTGTAGAAGCACTCATCATAGGTAGGAATCTTGGCAGTGTTCTGCTTGGTGTACTGGATGTCGCCAGCCAGCTTGCCGTCGCCGGCATCAGCACCCACAGTGATCCAAACAGCGCCATCCTCCAGCTCGCCCCAATCCAGCTCCAGATCAGCGGTCTGGGCGCTGCCATTGTCGACGATGACATTCACCATGTCAAAGTTGACATAGCCAACGTACCAGCCATCATCCAGCTTAACCATGCCGGTGCCGGGCCAGCCAGCCAGAGGATTGCCGTCCATGTCCCAAGCGTACAGATTGGCGTTAGCCCAATCAGCGGGAACCTTGGCGACAACGGGGATCATGTCGTCCTGCGCAGCCATTGCAGGGACGCAGAAAGCGGCCAGACAAGCAATGATGCACAGCAGTGCAAACAGTCGTTTCATTTGATTACCTCCAAATAATTTTTTAGGCATTCCACATTATATCACAACCACGCAAAAAATGCTAGTTGCCATACCATACCAATATTGGATGCAATTATTGTCTAATTTACCGATAAAATCAGCGGCGCTGCCAAATGACAGCGCCGCATCAGTGCTTAAGAATTAAACAGATTACTGTTCTCGATGGGGACGTGGTAGCAGAAACCATTGAACATAAAGCTCTGCTCGTCGGTAATGGGGGTGTTGCCGGGGTCGGTACAAGCCGACATCGTGGTCAAGAAAATATTACCCAGACCGTCCATAGGATAGCCACACTCTCCGCCGCCCTTGGTATCGGTCTTAACCTCACAGTTGCCTGCAATGCTGGTGCTCAGAGAGAAGCTCTCAAAGGCAATATCCGGTTTAGAATATCTCTTTTCCATTCAATTCCCTCCTCACAAAAGTATGCCTTCGTCCGTACCAAGCTCCCAAATGGCTCCGTGATCATAAACCGGCAGAAAAAAACTACCCAACACCTAGCGGACAGGCACCCAAATATTTTGCCACTTATTAATTCCTGTATATAATAATACACTTCCATCCTTATGTCAATACCTTTTTCCTAAAATCTGTAATTGAATTTCCCATATTTCACGGATTTTACTAAAAAGTCGGCATAAGGCCGCAATTTTGCAGTTTGCATAATTCTATTTCCCCTTTTTTGTTATAATTGCCGATTTTCCCTCCCCGGGGTAGCAAACGGTAAAAACCCTTTAGAAAATCCCATTTTTTGTGATATAATTGGATGCATAAGCTTGAAGGGAGGCAAGGCAGCCCATTTCTGCCATACATAATCATGAAAAAAAGGATTTTCAGTCTTATTTTTACCTTCGCCATGTTACTGGCAATGCTTCCGGCCATGGGCACGCCCGCTTCCGCCGCCACCGGGTATGACCTGGGCTATGCCGGCGGCATGGCGGGCACCGGTGAATATAAGGCTTTCGGCCTGGACGTATCCTCCTGGCAAGGCAGCAGTCTGGACTTCAACCGGATCAAAAATGCCGGCTACAGCTACGTCATCCTCCGCGCCGGCACCAGCAACGGCAAGGACTCCTGCTTTGAAACCTACTATACCAATGCCCGGGCTGCCGGCCTGGATATCGGTGCGTACTACTATTCCTATGCCACCACCGTTGCCGCCGTCAAGGAGGACATGAACGACTTTATCAGCTACATCAGCGGCAAAAAATTCGAATATCCCATTTATTTTGACTACGAGGATCCCTCCCAGCAGGCACTGAGCAGCTCCCTTTCCCAACAGATCTGCCTGACAGCCCTGGATATGCTGGCGGAAAAAGGCTATCTGCCCGGCTTGTACACCGGCAAATATTTCTCAACCCAGATCCCGATCAACACCATCTGCGCCAAATATGAGATCTGGATCGCCCACTATCTGTCTTCCGGTGTCAGCGGCTACGACGGCACCAACGACTATACCAAATACGGCCCCAGCTACTCCACCCAGTACGGCATGTATCAGTTCACCGACAGTGTCCGGATCAACGGCTACGGTCCCTACGACGGTGACGTGAGCTTCAAGGATTATCCCTCCATCGTCAAGCTGTACGGTTTCAACGGCTACGATGCCGAGATCGATGCCAACTACATTGAAGACAGCTGCACCTTCTACCCTGCCTACGGCTCTGTGGAAGTGGTCGAGCCCAAGGATCTGCGTATCGAGCCTCGCAGCGCCAGCGACGTTCTTGAAGCCACCAGCCTTGGCGATGTGCTGACAACCACCGGCATTTATTGCAACAGCTACGGCAATATGTGGTATCGGGTCATTGGTTCCTCCGGAAAGACCGGCTATATCAACTCCGTCAGAGTCACCTATCTGGAAAACTCCAATGCCGACATCAACATTTCCGATTTGCAGCCCCCCACTACCATGACGGAAGGTACCGCCTTCCCCATCACCGGCACCGTCACCTCCAACTATAACACCTTGACAAAGGTCAGCGCCTATGTTTATCCCCGCAGCGACATCGGCGGCACCGCCATCATGGGCGGCAGCGCCGATGCCGAGGGCAATCAATATAAATTGAATGGCAGCGCTTTGGCCAAGGAGCTTGCCTTTGACGCTTTGGAGCCCGGTGACTACACCTATGTACTCACCGCCGAATACTCCAGCTATTACGCCTCCTCCGGCAAGGAGGTATCCCCCATCACCAATACCATCGAGCTGGCAGCGTGCAACTTCACCGTAGAACCCCTCGTGCTCAGCTACATGGATCAATGTACCTTCTATCCGTCCCACTGCGTCTTCACCATCACCGAGGATATCGGCATTTTCGATGAGCCCCGGACGGACGAATCCATCCGGCTGCAGACTGCCCCCCTCGGCAAAAGCTATACCTCCACCGGTCTGTATGTGACTCCCGAGGGCGATATTTTCTATCAGATGCGTCTGTCCAGCGACCAATACGGCTATGTCTATGCCGGTTGCACAGAATACGTCAAACCGCTGTATTCAGACATTCTTCTCACCGGCGAAGCGCTTCCCAATGGGCACGTGGCGGGTGAATCCTTCAGCATCAGCGGCACCGTCAGCGCCACATATAATGCACTGACCAAGGTAAATGTATCGGTCATCGCCAATAGCAGCCCCATCACCGGCGGCACCGACTCCGTAAGCGGCAACAAATACACCCTTAACGGCAGCACCATCGCCGGTGCGACCAAGCTCCAGGAGCTGTCCGCCGGCAATTACACCTATGTGATCACAGCCAGTTCCGAAAGCTATTATGCCCTATCCGCCAAGGATCTAGGCAGCGACTGTGCGACACACACCCTGGCACAGCACTACTTTACCGTGATTGAAGCTGCCGCGGACCCCAACACCTGCAACCACAGCACCACAACCACCATCATCCAGCAGGCGACCTGCGCCCAGGAGGGCAAATCCGTTACCGTCTGCTCCATTTGCGGCATGACCACGACCAATACCATCAGCAAAATCGCCCACAGCTACGGCGATTATGTGACCACAGTCCAACCCGGCTGCACCCAGGTGGGAATCAAGGAGCGAACCTGCAACCTTTGCGGCAAGGTCTATTCCAAGCAGATCGCCGCCACCGGTCACAAATTCCTGGACGGCACCTGCCTCAACTGCGGCGACAAAGATCCCGACTATGTGGATGTTGCGCTTCCCACCATCACGCTGGTCAGCCCCACTCTGCTGCTGGAGGACAGCATCAAGCTGAACATCTATTACACCGTTGACCAGGACATCGCCCTGGACAAGATGGGCATGCTCACCTGGACTGAAAAGCCCGACGTTGTGGATATCTCCACTGCTGAGAATGTCTA
>JAZNRS010000022.1:0-7536 GCA_045590815.1 Faecousia sp. | reverse complement strand
ACAAGGGTAAAACGGTGTAACACCGTATAGTGGGATGAAATGAGTTGTTTGCGAAAAACCCTTTATTTTCAATGGTTTTAGAGCATTTTACTGTGTGTTATGAATAAGCAATAACATCATAAAAAATCGTGCTATTCAAATTCCAATTTGTCGAACTGATTATATCACAGATACAACAAATTCTCAATCATCCAGCACCAACTCTGCCAAGGCACTAAAAAAGTAATCGCTGGGGAACTGGGCGGGGTGTTCTATTCGTTCATACTCTCGTTGCCGAGCTGGAACGGCGGTACGCTGACGCAAAGGAGAAGGTGGATACGCTCCAACGGACAAGGCAAGAACGGCAGCAAGAGGCAGAGGTTCTAGCAGTATTTATGCAGGTATTAGCGAACCGAGACGGGGTGCGCTGGGGTCAGTTTGCCCTGCGGTGTGGAGCGGAGGTGCGCTTGTGACCGGTGGGTTTTGGGCGGAGCGTACCCTTCTCCTAAGGTGTGGGCGGGCTTCCGTGTTTATTTTTCGCGACATCTGCTTGCAAATTTCTTGTAAAAAAACTTGCTGTTTTTCTATTGCAATGTGCCCCCCTTTTATGCTAAAATGTAACTATTCAGTAGAGGTATCTCCCACAAACAATTGAGGCAAGAATTTCTGATATCTTAACGCTTTTGGCGAAGATACCCGCATATTTTAGAACGCAAATTAAGGGCGACTGAATAGTTACGCTAAAATATTAAAAGAGAGATTTTTGTGTCATAGGAGGAAGGTTTATGAAAAAAGTATTGTGCTTGGTTCTTTCCTTTGCCATACTGTTGGCTTTGCTGCCGACGGTAGGCTATGCCGCTGATGCGGCGACTCTGCCCAGATACTTATATGTGGGCGGCGTAGCGGTGGTGGAGGAGTACGTGGCAAGCGCTGTCACCTCCGGCCAAGGCTGGCGCTATGATGTAGAGACCGCCACCTTGTACCTGACGGACGGTGCGGATATCCGCTACAGCTCCACCACAGAAGATTCTCTGGAAAACGGCATCTACTGCTCCGGCGGCACGCTGAATATCCACGCCAGCGGCACGGTCAATATCACCGGCTATGGCAACGGCATCGATCTGCCCGACGGAAGCCTCTCCCTCTATGCCGCAGAGGGTGCCAATGTCACCATCACCAGCACATCCGCAGGCAGCGAGGGCATCAACTCTACTGTCAACACCAACTATATCCGCTTCAGTGGCAAGGGCACGGTCAATGTCAACGCCTCCGATGGCGCATCCTACGGCATGACCGCTGCTGGCAGCATTTACATCGACGGCGTGACCCTCAATGTCCGAGGCACCTCGAACTATGACGATATCTCCGGTGCCAACGTTCTCATCGGCCAGACCGAGGGCGCTGTGGTAAACTGCCTTGGCACCACCTGCTCCGGCATCGGCGGCACCCTGACCCAAAAGGTGGGCATTTATAACGGCAGTATCGTCCATTTGGCGGAGAAGACCACGGAGAAGAGCTGGCTCCTTGGCTTCCACGCCAAGACCATAGAGATCGCGGACAGCACCGTGGTTATGGATGGTCTGACCGGTGCCTACTCTATCTATGCCATGCACGGCAGCTCTGCCGTCAGCGGTGCCTCCCATATCCTGATCCGCAAGATGGTATCCACCGAGGACGGCGCCTACGGCCTGACCGTCGGCTACGACCCCTATCAGCTGACGGGAGAGGCGGGCTACTATACCCGCAGCGATGCCGCTGCAGAATTTACCCCAGACGGCGATATCACAGAGATATACATCGGCTATTTTGAGCTCTACTATCCCAGCCATCTGACCTGCTACTATCCCAATGGCGACGGCACCCACGCTCTGGGCTGTCCCCCTGTCTGCAACAGTGGGCTCAAGGGCGAGAGCATCGCCTGCGGCGGCACGGCCAACTGCACCACCCGTGCCTTCTGCGATATCTGCCAGAGCAGCTACGGCGAGCCGGATCTCAATAACCACGACAGCAGTGTCACGCTGGTCAATGGCTTCTGCCCCTACTGCCCCACGGTGGAGGCAGCGGTGGATTCCGACGGCGACGGCTATTACGAGATCAGCAACGGCGGCCAGCTCTACTGGTTTGCGCAGCAGGTCAACGGCGGCAACAGCGCCATCAACGGCAAGCTGACCGCCGATATTGTGGTCAACGAGAATGTGCTCAACGACGTCGGCATGCCCGACCTCTACGAATCGACCTTCAGAGAATGGGTGCCCATCGGCAGCAGAGACACCACGGAGTACTCCGGCAAGTTTGACGGCCAGGGTCACACGATCAGCGGCCTGTTCCTCAATGATTATGTGGATGAAGACGTGGGCCTGTTCGGTGCGATCAACGGAGCAACCATCCAAAATATCGGCCTGGTGGATTCCTGGATCAATGCCGTATACAATGTTGCCGGTATTGCCGGTTATGTGATTTATTCCACCGTGGAGAACTGCTACAACACCAGCACCATAAAGAGCATCGGCCAGTCCGGAAACGGCGCATCCAGTGTGGGCGGTATCGCCGGCTACGTTGCCGACGGCAGCGCAATGATCAACTGCTATAACAGCGGCAGGATCATCGGCGACTGGTGGGTCGCCGGTATCGCCGGCCGTATGTACGCAAAAGAAAGCCTGCTCCAGAACTGCTACAACGTGGGCAGTGTGGAAGGTAATCAGACGGTAGGCGGCCTGCTTGGCAAGAACTACGGCATCGTAACCAACTGCTATAACCTTGGTCCTGTGGAGGGAACCAAGTATGTAGGCGAATTGATCGGCGAGAACGTCTATGACAGCACTGTGACAAACTGCTACTATTGTCCAAGCGAAAATTCCGTCGGCATCCCCTATGACAAGTCCTCCAACCCCTCCCAGCTCTCCACCTTTACCGCAGAGCAGTTTTTTGCTAACTCCGGCGAGACCGGTGCGGTGGTGGATGTGCTCAATGCCTGGGTCAACGAGCAGAATGACGATAGATATAAAAACTGGCATATCTGCTCAGGCATTTCCTACTATTATCCCACCTTGGATCTTCACTTCGTCTACACCGACAACGGGGAAACCCACACGGTGGGCTGCGCGCTCTGCGATGTCGCATCTGCAGAGGCACATAACTATTCCTATACCGTAGAGGAAAACCGCATCACCGAGTCCTGCCAGCACTGCTCCTACAGCGCATCTGTCAGCCTGGAGGTGCCCGAAGACTGGAATTATGACCGGAGCGTCCGTGAGGCTCGCTATGTCATCGAGGATACCACCCCCGTTTCCGGCGTCCTGCTTCAGTATTTCCGCTGCAGCGATGATCCCGAGGCAGAGCCTGAGCTTCTGGAGTCTGCCCCTTCGGATGCAGGCACTTACATTGTCCGGCTCAGCGTGGGCGAGGTCTCTGTAGAGGACACCGTGACCGTCTCTCCCATTCCCATCACCCTGCTGGGTGCGGAAGCAGAGACCAGAAACTACGACGGCACGCCCTATGTTACGCTGGATACCTCCTACGGCGCCAGCGGCTTTAAGGTAGAGGGCATTCTCGACGGCGACAGCATCGAGATCCTCTACGATTCTGTGGAAGTGGCATCTGCCAATGCAGGTGAATACGATCAGGTCACTGTAAAGGGTCTGACCACCGGCGGCGAGGATGGACATAACTACACCGTCGTCTCCGAAGCGACGCTTCCCATTTACAATATCTGGGGCAACTACGAAACCAGCATTTCCATCTACCAAAAGGGTCTGACCATCCGTCTTTCCGACCAGCAGGCAGCCTCTCTGGAGGCACTGGATCAGAACGCCTGGGAGATCGATGCGGATGAGGGTCTTCTGGAGGGACACAGCATTGCTTCCATCAGGCTCATTGCCGAACTGAATGAGGGCTCCACAAAATACGCCTCCATCTCCGTGGAGGAGGGCTCTTTGATGATCGTGGACGCAGAGGGCAAGGATGTGACGGAGAACTACTATGTGTGGGCATATCCCGCAACCCTGACCATCATCTGCCCTGACCATGATGAATTTGTCCAGGGCTTCTGCACCAACTGCGGCGGCTATGAGGAAGCCACCTTCAACGAAGAGGGCTACTATTACGAGATCGCCAATGCGGGCCAGCTGTACTGGTTTGCGGAATATGTGAACAATGTGGATGGCAGCGTGGCCGCTGTGCTGGTCAATGACATTGCCGTTCCCGAAAGTGCTCCCCAGTGGACACCCATCGGCAGCCTCTCTCATATCTATTCCGGCAGCTTCGACGGTCGGGGTCACAGCATCTCCGGCCTGTATGTGAACCAGCCCGAATGGGACTATGTGGGTCTGTTCGGCTATGTGGGCTATAATCCCGAGGTCAAGAACCTGACCATCACCGACTCCACCTTCATCGGCAATCATTACGTGGGCGCATTGGCAGGCTACGGCGAGGTCTCAGCTACCAATATCGCCGTCGTTGAGAACGTGACCGTCCGGGGCAACGCCTATACAGGCACTATGGTCGGCTACAACGCAGGCTACTTCAGCAATTGCTATGCCTACAGCGATTCCTTCGTGGGATATATGTACTCTGGCTACGGCTTCATTGAAAACTGCTACTTCCTCTCCGAAGCCGACGACGAATACGGCACCATCGGCAAGACCGCTGCCCAGTTCGCCAGTGGTGAGGTGGCATACCTGCTCCAGGCAGGTCAGGTAGGCGAGGACATCTGGGACGACGAAACCGGCGCCTGGATTGGCACCGCTGAGCCCGCGCAGATCTGGGGTCAGACCATCGGTGAAGATGCTTATCCCGTGCTGAAGGGCGCAAAGGTCTATCAGGTCACCAACTGTAAGGACGAGGTTGCTTACAGCAATCGTGATGTCGTCGGTCAGCATATAGATGCCGACAACAGCGGTCGCTGCGACGCCTGCGGCGTGCTGATGCAGCCTGCGCTGCTGCGGATGGTGTCCATCAGCCTGAAGGGTAACATTGCGCTGAACTACTATATGCTTCTGTCCGACGAGGTTCTTGCTGACAGCACCGCATATATGCAATTCACCATGGCAGATGGCGAGATCATCCAGATCCCCGTCAGCGAGGGCGTGAAGTACGAGTATGAAGGCGAGACCTACTATGTGTTCTCCTGCGCTGTGGATGCCAAGGAAATGACTGACGATGTGATCAGCCAGTTCTTCTATGACGGCGGCTCCACCAAGGCGCATACCTACAACGTTCAGACCTACGCAAAGAACATCCTTGCCAACTCCGAGGATGGGGATACCAAAAATCTGATCACTTCCATGCTGAACTATGGCGCCGCATCCCAGACCTACTTCGGCTACAACACCGACGATCTGGCAAACGCCGAGCTGGCAGCTCCCGATTACTCCAATGTGACCATCTCCGGCTTCAATGCTGCCCCCGGTCAGGGGACGGAGCTTGCCAAGTTCTACTCCGCTTCTCTGATCCTGAAGTCCGAGACTACTCTGCGGTTCTTCTTCACCGGCAGCATCACCGCAACCTACAACGGTCAGACGCTGGAGGTCAAGGAGCGCAGCGGTCTGTACTATGTGGACGTGGTCGGTATCTCTGCCAAGGATCTGGACGAGGATGTGACCATCACCATTCACGATGGCACCAACACCGCCGAAGTTTCTTTCAACCCCATGGCATACTGTCAGGCGGTTCAGAACGACACCACCGGCAGCTTTGATGAAAATATGAAAAATCTGGTCGACTCCTTGTACCTGTACAATCAGGCAGCCAACAATTACTTTGAGGAGAAATGATTACGAAAGAAAAATTTTTGGAACCGGAACTGAATATTATCCGCTTTGAGATAGTAGATGTCATTACCGCCAGCGGCAGTCTGGATGATGACGAGCTGCCCCCCGTCGTAATCGGTTAATCAAACGCAATGAAACAGTATTTTAAGCTGGCTCTGTGTGTTCTGCTTTCGGTATTGCTTCTGACCGGCTGCGGCAAGCAGCCATCAGAGGATGCCGTTCCGACTACCACCCAGCCTGTAACAGAGGCTACCCATGGGCTGGAGGAAGGAGAGCTTCCACCTGTCGCCATTCCTCAGGAAACAGAGTCTGTGACACAGCCTGCGGAAGAAACCACCGCCCCTGAAACCACCCAAGCAACAGAAGACACGCAGCCTCCCGAAACAACAGAACCCACCGAATCCACCGATTCCCCCGGTTTTGACGATGATGAGCTGCCCCCGGTGCCTATCGGTTGAGAAAACAGCAACCACCCCTTAACCCAAAAGGGCGGTGACGGTCCTGGACCGTCACCGCCCTTTATGTGATAAACCAATCGGAAGGATACTGGATATGGCGCTGTATTCACTGGCAGATTTTGTAGTAGACATTCCGGAATCGTTTGACAAAAATCTGTGCACCGTATTCCATCAGTAAACGGATGGTAGCTGGGAGATGATCAATGGCACCATCGAAGGCGATTTCATTGTGTTCGAGGTTGATCATTTTAGCCTGTTCGCTATTGCTCAGACGAATGCCAGTGTAGATATGGTACGAGTGGAGAAAGGAAATTTGATGCTCATTTTCTGGATTGGCAGTAGTGTCCTAGTTGCTATCGTGGCTGTGACGGTTGCCTTGGTTCTAAAGAAAAAAGCTCAATAAATAACATAGGGGTCAGGCATAAATTGCCTGACCCCTATGTCATTATTTTAGCCTTCTTCGACGACGATTTCCTTCAGCACCAGGCCGGGGTTACGGCGGCAGGTGAAGTCGATGGCCCAGTAGCTGGAAAACACCAGCAGGTTCCGTCCGCGGTAATCCTCCAGCAGCTCCGCGTCGCTGCCCAGGTTCAGATCCTGCAGGTCGCCGGGGTAGCTGTCAATGAGGCGGATCTCCTCATAGGGCAGGCCCTCCATCCGTAGGTCAACGCCGTACTCGTTTTTCATCCGGTACTGGAACACGTCAAACTGCAACGTACCCACGACACCCACGATGACCTCCTCCATACCGGAGTTGGGCACCTTGAAAATCTGGATAGCACCCTCCTGAGCGATCTGCTCGGTGCCCTTGACGAACTGCTTGCGCTTCATGGAATCCTTCGCCGACACCCGGGAGAAATGCTCCGGGGCGAAGGTGGGGATGCCGGAATAGGTAAACTTTTTCCCCGGCACGGTGATGGTGTCACCGATGGCGAAGATACCCGGGTCGAAGACGCCGATCACGTCGCCGGCGTAGGCTTCCTCCACGATCTCACGCTCCGCGGCCATCAGCTGCTGGGGCTGGGACAGGCGCATTTTCTTGTTGCCCTGGACGTGGAAATATTCCGTATCCCGCTGGAATTTACCGGAGCAGATCCGCATGAATGCCAGACGGTCACGGTGAGCCTTGTTCATGTTTGCCTGGATCTTGAAGACAAAGGCAGAGAAATCGGGGCTGAAGGTATCCACCGTACCCTGATCGGAAGGACGGGACAGAGGGGGCGGGGTCAGCTTCAAAAACGCCTCCAGGAACGGCCCAATGCCAAAGTTCGTCAGCGCCGAGCCGAAAAACACCGGGCTGAGTTCGCCCTTGCGCACAGCATCAAAATCCA
>JAZNRS010000021.1:0-4598 GCA_045590815.1 Faecousia sp. | reverse complement strand
CATAGGTTTTCGAAAACTTTAGGGAATTGCCACGTCGGCCTTAGGCCTCCTCGCAATGACGTGCATTATTTTTGTTCTCGAAAAATAACAGAAACCAGTTGATTTTTCCAATATGCGGTGCTAAAATAGATAAGCTAATTTTTATACTACCTTGAAGGGAAGAAAAATATATGTCCGGACATTCCAAATGGCATAACATTCAGAAAACCAAGGGCGCACAGGACGCCAAGCGTGCGGCTGCCTTCACCAAGATCGCCAAGGAGCTGATCGTGGCTGTCAAGGAGGGCGGCGGCATCACCGATCCCGCCAACAACTCCCGCCTGGCCACCGTCATCACCAAGGCCAAGGCCGCCAACATGCCCAACGACAACATCAAGCGCTGCCTGGAGAAGGCTGCCGGCGGTCAGGGCGGCGACAACTACGAGTCCATCACCTACGAAGGCTACGGCCCCGGCGGTGTTGCCGTCATCGTAGAGACCATGACCGACAACCGCAACCGTACCGCAGGCTCTATGCGCCATCACTTTGATAAGTTCGGCGGCAACCTGGGCGCTTCCGGCTGCGTGGCCTGGAGCTTCGACAAGAAGGGCGTGCTGGTCATCGACAACTCCGAGGAGGAGCTGGACGAAGAAGAAGTCATGATGGACGCCATGGAGGCCGGTGCCGACGATTTCGAGGCTGACGGCGATGTATTCACCATCTACACCCTGCCCGATGATTTCAACGACGTGGTCGCCAACCTGAGCAAGTACACCTTCGTGTCCGCACAGATCGAAATGGTGCCCCAGAACTATCAGAAGCTGGAGTCCGAGGAGCAGATCAAGCTCATGGAGAAGCTCATCGACATCATGGAAGATGACGACGATGTGCAGAACATCTGGCACAACTGGGAGCAGGAATAATTCCATACTACAAATCACCCCCGGAGTTGCTAAGCAATTCCGGGGGTTCTTTCAGCATTCGCTCAGAATAGAAGTTCAAAGTCAGTGTTCAGGTATGTGTATCTACCCGGCGAATAGGTGTTCCACCGCAAAGTAATCACACCACCATCGATATAAATATCATAAATATCCGTCATTTGGTGACCCTTTGTAAATTCTACAACGTTTCCGCCGATCACATTTTGAACACCTCGCCGGATCGCCGCAGGCGGTTTGGCATTGCCAGAAAATAAGCGAAACCACCGGCTGAGCCGGTGGTTTTGTCTTTATTCGTAGATGATCTCAACGGGGTTTTGAAAACGGTCACACACCGTCAGCAGCGGCTCAATATCGAAGCCCTTGCTGCGGATATACTCCACAGTTTCCGTGTACACCGCCAGGTCCATGGCAGGATCCAGGTAAACCCCACCGCCCATATCGGTACTGCCTGCATGGGTCATAAATACCACCATGCCATCGTTGGCGATGGCGTTATCGATCTGCTCTCTCACATAGGCCATGCCGCCGTTTTCCTCGGTGAAATCACCATCCAGCCGCACCCGGTACAGACGATAGGTGTTGATCTTGGGATAATTCACCCGGTCGCCCACGGGCATACCGGCGTCATTGCTGTTGCCACCGGCGAGGAAGGCGTATTTGTAGTATTTTTTTACCACCTGCACCACCTCGTCGGAGTTTCTGCCACCGGGATATGCCAAAATATCGCAGGGTATGCCCATGGCTTCGATGTCTGCCTTGCTTTGGGACAGCTCCGCTTCCATGGTTTCCGGATCGACCTTATCCAACAGGGTATGATTCTGTGTATGGCTGGCGAAGGTCACCAGGCCGCTGTTGTACATTTCCAGCACCTTTGCCTTGGTCAGCCAGCCGCTTTTCACGTCCAGATACTGGGTTATGATCGCAGCCGTCACGGGCACCTGGTTTTCCACAGCCCACTCATACATATATTCAAATTTCCCCTTGCCATCGTCATCCAGAATGGCAAAGGAAGGCTTGATCTCCTGAACCATGATCCGGAAGCCTGCATCCTCGGGAATCAGAGAATTCACCCATTCCTCCGCCGTGCCCTCAAACCCCCACAAAACCGCCATCTCATAGCCGGTCTCATCATTCAGCACGCCGGTGATCTGATGTCCCAGCAGATCCTCGTACCACTTCCGCATGGTACCGGTATAGCCCCGGTCGCAGAGCGCCTTATAAGCGGAGCCATTTCCCTGGATCTCATAGGCAAGGAGTGTAACAAACTCCTCCGCGTTGCCCACAAAGCCCCTTTTGACCATCGCCTCATAGGCGGGCAGAACCGGTTCCGGCTCCGTGGGCTGGGTGGTTTTCAGCGGTCTTTCCTCAAATTCCGTCTGCGGACCGCAGCCGCACATGGACAAAACCATGCCCACAAGCAGCAGCAAGCCAATAAAAGAACAGATAATTCTTTTCATAAGTGCCTCCCATTAAGATAAAAAATCTGTCATTCCGAGCCAGTGCGCACACTGGCGTGGGAATCCCCCGGAATTTCACATTTTTTCCAAAAACGAACATTAGTTTTTCAGGCTCTGCAGAGGTGCGGGGATGCGTCCGCCACGGGCGATGAAATCCTCACTGGATTGCCCATGCACCGGCATCACCGGAGCACTGCCCAGCAGACCGCCCATTTCCACCCGGTCGCCGACTACTTTGCCGGGAGCGGGGATGATGCGCACGGGGGTGGTCTTGGTATTGACCATACCGATGGCCGCCTCGTCAGCGATGATGGCGGAGATGGTAGCGGCGGTGGTATCGCCGGGGACGGCGATCATATCCAGTCCCACGGAGCAAACGCAGGTCATCGCCTCCAGCTTATCCAGCGCCAGCACACCGGCTTCAACAGCGGCGATCATGCCCTCATCCTCGGACACGGGGATGAACGCACCGGACAGTCCGCCCACATGGTTGGAAGCCATCACGCCGCCCTTTTTCACCGCATCGTTCAGCAGCGCCAGGGCTGCCGTGGTGCCATGGGTACCGCAAACCTCCAGTCCCATTTCCTCCAAAATGCGAGCCACGCTGTCGCCCACCGCCGGGGTGGGAGCAAGGCTCAGATCCACGATGCCAAAGGGCACATTCAGCCGCTTGGAGGCCTCCACGCCCACGATCTGACCCATACGGGTGATCCGGAAAGCGGTCTTTTTCACCGTTTCTGCCACCACGTCGAAGGGCTGACCCTTGACGCTTTGCAGGGCATGGTACACCACACCCGGACCGGAAACGCCCACATTCAGCACGCACTCCGGCTCGCCAACGCCATGGAACGCGCCGGCCATGAAAGGATTATCCTCCACAGCATTTGCAAAAACAACCAACTTTGCACAGCCCAAACCATCATTATCAGCGGTAAGTGCGGCGGTTTTCTTAATAATTCGACCCATTTCGGCAACCGCATCCATATTGATGCCGGCCTTAGTGGAGCCCACATTCACACTGGCGCAGACCCGCTCGGTGCAGCCCATAGCCTCCGGGATGGAGCGGATCAGCTTCCAGTCGCTTTCGGTGCAGCCCTTCTGCACCAGGGCGGAAAAGCCGCCGATGAAATTCACGCCCACTTCCTTGGCAGCCCGATCCATGGCCATGGCCAGGGGCACCAGGGAATCATCCCGGCAGGCAGCGCCCACCAGGCTGATGGGGGTCACGGAGATCCGCTTGTTAACGATGGGAATTCCGAACTCCAGCTCGATATCCTGCCCGGTTTTTACCAGGTTTTCCGCCTTCCGGGTAATTTTATCGTAAATTTTCCGGGCGCAGGCGTTCACGTCATTATCGGCGCAGTCCAGCAGGCTGATGCCCATGGTGATGGTGCGGATATCCAGATGCCGCTTGTCGATCATGTCCTGGGTCTGCAAAATATCCTTTTTACTCAGCATATTCTACCTCACACCCGATGCATGGCCTCGAAAATATCTTCCCGCTGGACACGGATGTTCACGCCCATTTCCTGACCCTTGGCATCCATGGCGACACACAGCTCCGTCAGCGCCACGTTGCAAGCGGACACGTCCACCGCCATCATCATGGTGAAGTAGCCCTGCATGACGGTCTGGCTGATATCCAGAATGTTTACATTATAAGCCGCAAGGGCGACGCAGGTTTCGGCGATGATGCCCACCCGGTCCTTGCCCACAACCGTTACGATAGCTTTCATGCTTTACACCTCGTAATCCGCCGCCACACGGCTGGCCAGCAGGTGGAAGAACTGATCCTTTGCGGCGATGTGCAGGGGATGCTCGGCGTACTGCACCAGAGCCTCACGGCTTTCAAACTCAGAATACAGGCAGTAATCCATGCCGCCCGCAAAGCAGGGACGAACCTCCAGCGCCAGCAGGCCGGGAATCTGCCCAACCAGCGGCTCCAAAAGTCCCGCTACAAAAGGGATGGTGGTTTCCTTATCCACGCCCTCCAAAAAACGGAAGGCCACAATGTGTTTGACCATGTTGGTTACCTCCTTGAGATTATAAATGATTGTTTATGTGATTAACGCACCGCACCCCTTGGCCCCCGCTTTTAAGAGGGGGCTGGCAAAAATCTTTGATTTTTGACTGGGGGAGTTCGGGAAAATCCTATTTTTACTCCCCCCGGCCTCGCTTGCGCTTCGGCCACCCCCCTCATAAATGCGGGGGGCAAGGGCGT
>JAZNRS010000020.1:0-5276 GCA_045590815.1 Faecousia sp. | reverse complement strand
TCCACTCAGATCACACCCGAGCCCGGCTCGTGGACCTTCCGGGGCGGATGGGCGCCTAATTAGGCAGCCAGAGCAACAGTATTGTTGTCAGTTAATTTTAAAAAGTACCCGTTTTATCGTGGTCAGGTGCCACGGCCCGCTATTCCAGCCTCACTACCCCCGTCGAAACCAGTACGGCCCCATGTGGAGATAAGGAGATATAAGATATGAGATACTTTTGGATATCTCGCATCTCATATCTCGTATCTTTGTATCTCAATTAAAAGCGTCCGTAGGGATCGGGGAGCTTCTTCAGCTCTGCCAGCTCTGCACCGTTGCGCTCTACGGTGATAGAAGCGATCTTCTGATCCTCCAGGGGGCGGTCGTTGCGACCGGTCTTGGTCTTGGCGATGGCATCCACCACCTCCAGACCGGAGGTCACCTTGCCGAATGCGGCGTACTGACCGTCCAGGTGCTTGGCATCCTGGTGCATGATGAAGAACTGGCTGCCGCCGCTGTTGGGGGAGGAGGAGCGGGCCATGCTCAGCACGCCGCGCTTATGCTTCAGATCGTTCTTGATGCCGTTGAAGAAAAACTCGCCCTTGATGCAGTAGCCGGGACCGCCCATGCCGGTGCCGTCCGGGCAGCCACCCTGGATCATGAAGCCGGGGATGACCCGGTGGAAGATCAGACCGTCATAATAATTATGCTCAGCCAGATCAATAAAATTCGCAACGCTCTGAGGTGCCTTGTCGGGATACAGCTCGCCTTCGATAACGCCGCCGTTTTCCATGATGATCTTAAAAGTAGGATTGCTCATTGTTAATATCTCTCCTTCATCGCACGGTCGATCTGGCGCTTGGCGTCCCGCTCGGCCGCAGCTTGTCTTTTATCGTACAGTTTTTTGCCCTTACACAGTCCCACATTGACCTTCACGCGACTTCCTTTGAAGTAAACGGATAGGGGAATGAGGGAATAACCGTCCTGCTTGACCTTGCCGTAAAGGCGCATGATCTCCCGCTTGTGCATCAGCAGCCGCCGGGGTCGGCGGGAATCCACATTGAAGCGGTTGCCGTGGTCGTAAGGGGAGATGTGCATTTGGTTCAGCAGAAGCTGACCGTCCTTGATGCCGCACCATGCGTCCTTCAGGTTCAACGTGCCCTGGCGGATGGATTTGACCTCTGTGCCCACCAGCTCAATGCCGGCTTCCATTTCTTCCTCCACGAAGTATTCGTGATAGGCTTCCCGGTTTCGGGCCATGACTTTAATGCCTTGCTTTTCCAATATGCTCACCTCCTGTTCTTAGCTATTATACCATCTGTGTCAAGTCAATCAAACAAGAATTTTTCCAGTTCTTTTGTCGAATGGAAGGCATAATCGCAAAGGGAGCCCATTTGTTTTTGAACCTGGGGAGATTCCAGGCGGCTCCAGCCTGCGAATGCGATCTCCACGCCGGCGGCGGATGCCATATCATAGCCGGTCTTTAGATCGTCCACCATCAGAAGCTGAGAAGGGGACAGCTGAAAATGCTCCATAATGGTCTGCAGGGGGTAGGGATTGGGTTTTCTTTGCTCTCTGGGATCGTCGCAGGAGAAGATCAGATCCGGTTCGATGCCGATATGAAGCCGGTAATCCCGGAGAATATTCTCTTGGCTGGACAGAGATGCCACGCACACCAATCCACCCCGGCGCTTCTGCTCCAAAATGATCTCCCGGATGCCCTCATAGGCAGGGGGGATGTGGGTCTTTGCGTATTCCTTCCACATGGTGTATTCTTCGAACAGCTCTTCGTCGGTAAAGCCATATTTGATCCGCAAGAATTCGGTAAATTCGCAGCGGAAACACCAGTCCACAAATTCCTGGTAGCCCATGGTTTCGCCGGGGCGGAATTTTTCCAGGGAAAGCAAAAAGCATGGATAATTGACTGTTACCTCGCTTCGCACCACCGTATCATCATGATCCAGCACCAGGCAGGGATATTTCAGCATGAGATCACCTCCGTTTTGCCTATTATACCAATAAAAATCAAAGTCCGCAACCAGGAAATTCCTCTTGCTATTCTCGAACAGATGTGCTATAATATAGAAAAACAAGGAGGTGAGCATATGGAGCAGAAAAATTGCCCGGTGGATGTGATCTCCATGTGCTCTGCCGACGGGGCGATCCGTCCGCTGCGCCTGCGCATGGAGGGGGAGCAGCACCAGCTCCTGCGGGTGGATATTGACGAGGTGGTCAGCATCAAGCAGGTGCAGTATGTGGGCATCGAGGCGCTGATCTTTCTGTGCCGTGCTGTGGTGCAGGGGGTGCAGTGGCTCTTCGAGCTGAAGTATACCATTCGCACTCATACCTGGTGCCTGATGCGGAGGGTTTACTGATGGCGGATCGGGTCGTTTTTCATGTGGATGCCAATTCGGCGTTTTTAAGCTGGACGGCAGCCTACCGGGTGAAGGTGCTGGGGGAGTCGGTGGATCTGCGGGAGATCCCGTCGGTGGTGGCAGGGGATACGGAGTCCCGGCATGGCATCATTTTGGCGAAAAGCACGCCCTGCAAGAAATACGGTATCCAGACTGGCGAACCGCTGTTCCAGGCGAAAGAAAAATGCCCGAATTTGACGGTGGTGGCACCGGATTATGCGCTGTATGTCCAGGCATCCCGGCACTTTGTGCAGATGCTGCGCCAGTTCAGTCCCAAGGTGGAGCAGTATTCCATCGACGAGGCGTGGGTGGACATGACCGGTACAGAGCGGCTGTGGGGCGCACCACGGCTGGCTGCGGAGAAGATGCGCAAAAGGATTTGGGAAGAGCTGGGTTTTACCGTAAATGTCGGTATTTCGTCCAATAAATTGTTGGCAAAAATGGCAGGGGATTTCGAAAAACCCAATAAGGTCCACACCTTGTTTCCGGAGGAAATGGAGGAAAAAATGTGGCCGTTGCCGGTACGGGATCTGTTTTTGGTGGGCGCCAAGACGGAGCAAAAGCTGAATCGTTTAGGAATCTATACCATCGGCGAGCTTGCTCAAGCGGACAGAGCTCTGATCAAACGCAAGCTGGGCAAGCACGGGGAAACGGTTTGGCATTTTGCTAACGGACGCAATGCCGATGCGGTGACCCCGGAGCCTGCGGAGAATAAGGGCTACGGCAACTCCATGACCACGCCCCAGGACGTGGTGACCCATCAGCAGGCTCATCAGGTGCTGCTGAGCTTGTGCGAAACGGTGGCGATGCGGATGCGCCGGGACGGGCAATGCGGACGGTGTGTGTCGGTGCATTTGCGTACCAACGGCTTTGAGCACGCCTCCCATCAAATACTTCTGCACGGAGCGACCAATATTACCGGCGAGATCTTTGATGCGGCTTGCAAGGTTTTTGACGAATTGTGGGACGGGGTGACACCTTTGCGGCAGGTAGGGGTACAGATGACCCGGCTGAGCCACGAGCCGTACCAGCAATACGATCTGTTTTCCGGGCTGAGCCCCCGGCAGTATGAGCGCAAGCTCCGGCTGGACGAAACGGTGGACGCCCTGCGTGATAAATTTGGTGAGGATATTATTCGCCGGGGGAGGTTTGCCCAAAGTCCCGGTGAGCATATGGCCGGCGGATTGGATAAAGCCCGCCGTACGGGCATTACCAAGCCGATACCACGAGAAGCGTAAATGATTGTTTATGCGATTAACGCACTGCACCCCTTGGCCCCCGCTTTTAAGAGGGGGCTGGCAAAAATCTTTGATTTTTGACTGGGGGAGTTCGGTAAAATCTTATTTTTACTCCCCCCGGCCTCGCTTGCGCTTCGGCCACCCCCCTCATAAATGTGGGGGGCAAGGGCGTGTGCGTTACTCCGCTAAACAATCATTTACATCACTAAGAAAAATAGATTTACCCTTGATTTTTTGGAAAAATATCGTATGATGAAAAGAAAAATCACAGGAGCAAAATTATGGATCAAAACAAGTGGGTCAGCATATGGGGCAATGCGGTGAGCGTTGCGGAGAACCGCCCGGAGCGGTACGCCAGGGATATCACACTGCGGTATCCCATCCACATCCCCTTTGATGGGGATGCCATGCGTCTGACCTTTGACAATTACTGCGGCACGGAGCCGGTGACCCTTAATAAAGTCACCGTATTTTACGGCGGTCGGTTTTATCCCGTTCGCTTCGGTTCAAACACCAAGGTGACCATTGCCGCAAGAGGCCGTGTGGAGTCCGACCCCTTTGCCATTCCCGTGAAGGCCGGGGAGGTGGTGCAGGTAAGCTTCTACCTGGCGGATTTCACCCTGATGCGCAGTGTGGTATTTACCTGCGGGCCTCTGTCCGAGGGAATGTATGCCAACGGCGATGAAACAGAAAATCCCAATATCAGCATCGAAACCTCCAGAAAGACTCATCTTTTTTACTTTTTGAGCAATGTTTCCGTATTTACCCGGGGAGAAAACCGAACCATCGTCTGCTACGGCGATTCCATCACCGCCCAGGATTGGCCGGACTATCTGGCGCTGCGCTGCTTTGAGGATGGGCACAGCCGTACGGGCATCATTCGCCGTGCAACCTCGGGCTCCCGGATCTTGCGGGAGTATCGCTGTCTGACCTATGAATCTTACGGCCTCATGGGCAGCAACCGTTTCCATCACGAGGTACCCACGGACGGTGCTGACACAGTCATCATCCAGCAGGGTATCAACGATATTATTCATCCGGTAGGGGAGCAGGTCAATGTGTTCCGCCCCATGAGCGACCTTCCCACGGTGGAAGAGCTGATCGACGGCTTGAAGACCTATATCGCCCAGGCCAGAAGCTACGGCTACAAGGTCTATGTGGGCACGTTGCTGCCCATGGGCGGCTGGCGCACCGATGCGCCCTTCCGCCAGGAAATGCGCCACGCATACAACGATTTTATCCGCACCACCGATCTGATCGACGGCTGCATCGACTTCGACAAAGCCCTCCGTGACCCGGAAAAGCCCGACTGGTTCCTGCCGGAATATGACTCCGGTGACCACCTGCATCCCAGCACCGCAGGCTACCGCCGCATGGCGATGGAGGTTCCGGAAAGCCTGCTGAAGTAAATTTTTCATCCGCTGAAAAATTATGCAAATATTCTGTAAACCCCTTGAATATTCATTTAATCTGTGATAATATACATTTTGACGGTGCAGTATCCTAGTCGGAATGGCCATCTTCCAGGAAGGGCCTAAAAATCCTTTGAAGGGCACATCGATGAAGTCCCTGGTGTCTGCTTTTTACGCCCAGTTTAGGGTGGATGCTGGGGGTTAAGGATCCCGGGCGCGCTCCAATGGCATGG